>JANXSQ010000289.1 GCA_025356595.1 Janthinobacterium sp.
GCTTAGCAAGGAGCGCGAAACCATCAAAGAGCGCATTGAGCGCATCAACCATTCACTGACGCAAATTGACTACAACCCCGGTCGCTTCATCACGCTGGAGTTTCAGATTGCCACCGATGCGGAAGTGCGCGACTTTCAGGCGGAGCTACGCAATTGCCTGGACGGTGCACTGCAAGGTGAGGGCCAAGATAGGCAGTACTCGGAGGCCAAGTTTTTGCAGGTCGAGCACATCATCGAACGCCTGCACGGGCGCGAAGGCCAAACCGAGCAAGACCGCCGCTGGACCACGAAGGTGACCGATGTGCGCAACTGGTTTGTGTTTGCCGCCAGCGAACGCTGGCGGGAGGATAAGCGAGAGCATGAGCATTATTCGGACTCGGGCGGCAAATCTGGCGGACAGAAGGAAAAATTGGCTTACACCATTCTCGCAGCGAGTTTGGCCTACCAGTTCGGTCTGGCTTGGGGCGAAACGCGATCCAAGAGTTTCAGGTTTGTAGTCATCGACGAGGCTTTTGGCCGTGGCTCAGACGAATCTGCCCAGTACGGGCTGGAGCTGTTCGAGAAGCTCAATCTGCAATTGCTAATCGTCACCCCGCTGCAAAAAATCCACATCATCGAACCCTTTGTGTCCAGCGTTGGCTTTGTGCACAACGCCGAGGGACGGGATTCGCGCCTGCGTAATTTGAGTATTGAGGCGTACTGGGATGAGAAGGGGCGTGCTGAGAGCTCGGCTGTGAATCCAAATGCTAAGAAACAAGAATGAGTTGGACCACCCCTGCCGAGCTGCGAGCCCAGGTACAAAAGCTGTGGGACAAAGGCGACCTGCTGCGCCTGTGTGTACAAGAGTCAGTGATGCCGCCCCGGCGTTTACGAATGACCGGGCCGACCTCAAGCGATTTGACGGAGCGTTTTGACGCGGTGCGGGTGTGGATGGCGGATTTGGGTTGCAATACAGCGGCGCTGAGCGCGCCGCGCTATCGCATCGTCATGCGCGAGTTCCGTCACCGGGTGCTGGGCGTCAATGCCGTGCCAGATGAAATCTGGATCGATACGCTGGACGATGCTCTGGGCCTGATTGGCAAACAGAAGGAATACAAGCGTTTTGACGGTCTGCTGCAATTGACGCGGACGCAACACCCCTTGTTGTTGCCATGGTTGGAGAAGCGTCCCCTGGGTGCGTTGGCTCTGGCGGAGGTCTGGCCGCATCTGCTCAGCGTTGTCTCCTGGCTTCAGTTGAACCCAAGGTCTGGTATCTACTTGCGCCAGGTGGACTTGGCCGGTGTGGACAGTAAATTCATAGAAGCGAACCGGGGTGTGTTGTCCGAGTTGCTAGACCTGGCTTTGCCATTGGATTCCATTGACATCAGCGCTAGCGGTGCAAGCCAGTTTTGCCAACGTTATGGTTTCAAAGACAAACCCTTGCGCATCCGTTTTCGCCTGCTGGACTCGCGCGTGGCGCTGTTGCCTGAGGTGTGCGAGCAGGACGTGGGTGTGACGCAAACCGCATTCGAGCGGCTTGACCTGCCAGTGCAGCGCGTGTTCATTACCGAAAACGAAGTGAATTTCTTGGCCTTTCCGCCGCTGGAGGACAGTATGGTGATTTTTGGGGCGGGGTACGGGTTTGAGGTGCTGACTGGCGCGCGCTGGTTGCATGAGCGCTGCATTTATTACTGGGGCGATATTGACACCCATGGCTTTGCCATCTTGGACCAATTGCGGGCCCGGTTGCCCGATGTGCAATCCTTATTGATGGATCGCGCCACGTTGTTGGCGCACGAAAGCCAATGGGTCGAAGAGGCGCAGCCTGTAGTGCGCGACTTGCCGCGCCTCCATATTGCCGAGACTGCGTTGTTTGACGATTTGCGTTGTAAGCGTCTGGGAGATGCCCGAAAGAATTGCGGTGTGCGATTGGAGCAGGAGCGTATTGGCTTTGGCTGGATGCAGCAGGCTTTAGCCGCGTTGCCGGAATCTATAACGAGAACAACAATATGACCGCCAAATGCATCATGGTGCTGGGCACCACCAGCGGTGCGGGCAAGAGCTGGCTGACCACCGCACTGTGCCGCTACTACGCGCGCCAAGGGCTCAAGGTTGCACCGTTCAAAGCGCAGAACATGAGCAACAACGCAAGAGTTGTTGGCCCCCACGCTCCGCCGCTGCGCGGGTCGCTGCCCCCCGAGGGGGCGAATTGGCCTTGGGGCGGCCCGGCGGCAAATTGGGCCTCGCACGGGGGCGAGATTGGCTCCGCCCAGTATTTCCAGGCGCTGGCCGCGAATACAGTGCCCGATGTGCGCATGAACCCGCTGCTGCTCAAGCCCGAGCGCGACACGCACAGCCAGGTCGTGCTGATGGGGCAGGTGGATGCGGAGCTGACTGCTATGCCGTGGCATGGTCGCAGCCTCAAGGTCTGGCCGCAGATTGCCGCGGCGTTGGATGCGCTGCGTGCTGAGAACGATGTGGTGGTAATCGAAGGCGCGGGCTCGCCGGCCGAGATCAATTTGTCCAGCAGCGACATCGTGAATATGCGTGTGGCCATGCACTGCAATGCGGCTTGCCTGCTGGTGACTGATATTGACCGTGGCGGCGCGTTTGCGCACCTGTATGGCACCTGGGCGCTGTTGCCCGAAGACGAGCGCAAGCTGATTAAAGGTTTTGTGTTGAATAAGTTTCGGGGGGATGCAGCGCTGCTGGCGCCTGCGCCGCAGATGCTGCAGGACCTGACGGGCATTCCCACGGTGGCTACGCTGCCGATGTGGTGGCAACATGGTTTGCCCGAAGAGGACGGTGTGTTTGATGACCGCACGCCTATGGCCCCCACGCTTGTCGCTGCGCGTAATACGCTGCCCCCCGAGGGTGCCCTCGCGGCTCGGGGCGGCCCAGCGCCGCTCACACCCGTATCGCGTGTGGCCGTGATCGCCTATCCGCGCATCAGCAACCTCGACGAGTTTCAGCCGCTCAAAAACATTCCGGGCCTGCGTTTGCAGTGGGTGCGCAGTCCTTCCGAATTGGCGGGGCTCAAACCCTCAGACTGGATCATCTTGCCGGGCTCCAAGCACACCACTGGAGACCTGGCGTGGCTTCGGTCACACGGGCTGGATGCGGCGATTGCGCAGCATGCAGAGCAGGGTGGGGCGGTGCTAGGCGTGTGTGGCGGCTTGCAGATGTTGGGTGAGGCCTTGATTGATCCGCATGGGATTGACGGAAATGCTCCGGGCTTGGGCCTGTTGCCCTTGGTGACGGTGTTTGATCAGGACAAGACGGTGCGCCATACGTCGACGCGCTTTGTGCCGAACATGGCAGGGCGCTGGGCCGCGCTGGCAGATACCGCCGTCGCGGGCTACGAGATTCACCACGGCCAAACGCAGCAGCATGTGGCGATGGCCGCTGCGGGTGATGTGGCCGTAGCCGTGCTGCCGGATGGTCTAGGCTGGTGCAACCCGCGCGGCAACGTGATGGGCCTCTACCTGCACGGCATGTTTGAAGATGCTGCGGTGTTGCAGGCACTGTTTGGCGCGCAACTGGGCGGCACAGTGCCCACGCTGGAGACGGTGTTTGACGGGCTGGCCAACTACATCGCGACCCACTTTGAGCCCGGTGTGTTGCAAGATTTATTGAACTGATTTTTTGAGACGAAAACTATGACCACCACTTTGCCAAGCCTCGCGGACATTACAGATGCCAGCCTGAACGCCGCCCTGCAGCACACCCTGAACAACAAAACCAAGCCGCTTGGCTCGCTCGGTCGCCTGGAAGACGTGGCGTTGAAGATCGGGCAAATTTTAGGCAGCACGGCCCCCGTGTTGGATCAACCCCAAATGGTCGTTTTCGCGGGTGACCACGGCCTGACCGCGCGCGGCGTCTCGGCCTTCCCCAGTGATGTGACCTGGCAGATGGTGGAGAACTTTTTGGCAGGTGGCGCGGCGGTGAGTGTGCTGGCCAAGCAAAACGGCATTGCGCTGACGGTGGTGGATTGCGGTGTGAAACGTGACTTTCTGGCGGGCTTGCCTGCGGGTAGCTCGCGCCCCGGCTTGCAGGTGCGCAAGGCACAAGGTGCCGAGTTGGGTACGGCAGATTCGTCCGTTCAGCCCGCTATGACGGCAGCGCAACGCGATGAGGCCCTGCAGCACGGCATCGACCTGGTGAAGGGCCTGCCGGGCAATGCGCTATTACTGGGCGAGATGGGCATTGGCAATACGTCGGCCGCGTCTTTGCTGTTGTCTCGTCTTGCGGGTTTAGACATTGCCGTGTGCACCGGTGCGGGCACCGGCTTGGACGCGCTCGCCGTGCAGCGCAAGACCGAGGTGCTGCGCGAAGTGCTGGCGCACCACGCAAACGCCCATGCGCCCTTGGATGCGCTCGCGGTGTTTGGCGGCTTTGAGATCGCCACGATGGTGGGTGCGGTGCTGCAGGCCGCGTTTGATCGCCGCGTAGTGGTGGTGGACGGCTTTATTGCCACCAGCGCGGTGCTGGTGGTGCATGCGCTGCAGCCGCTCATTCTGCAGCGCTGCGTGTTCGCCCACCGCTCGGGCGAGCGCGGGCACGAGTTCATGTTGCAGCACCTGGGCGTTCAGGCTTTGCTGGACTTGGGCTTGCGCCTGGGCGAGGGCTCGGGCGCGGCGCTGGCCTGGCCGCTGTTGCAGTCGGCCTGCACTGTTTTGCGAGACATGGCCAGCTTTGTATCCGCAGGTGTGTCCGAAAAGTCGGCGGATGCGGTGGCCCCCGTTGCAGTCTGACGCGCACGACACTGCACCCAATTGCACCCAAGCATGCTCCAGTTCATCCGCCATTACCTGCTGGCCCTGCAGTTCTTCACCCGCATTCCCGTGACAGGGCGCTTGGCGGATTGGGTGGGTTTTAGCCCGGCCATGCTGCGCGCCAGCGCTGCGCATTTTCCGGGAGTGGGCTGGCTGGTGGGTGCTGTGGTGGCGGCCTTCACCTGGGCCCTGTTGGTGCTCTTGCCCCCGAGTCCGTTTGCCCCGCTGGTAGCGGCGGTATTGGGCACGGTGCTCAGTGTCTTGATGACCGGTGCGTTCCACGAAGATGGTCTGGCCGATGTGGCCGATGGCCTGGGCGGCACGCTGGACCGCAACCGTGCGCTGGAGATCATGAAGGACTCGCGTGTGGGGGCGTTTGGTGCCATTGCGGTGGTGCTGGCGCTGCTGGCCAAGGTGTCGCTGCTAGCGCTGCTGGGCTCACTGAATGCAACGCTGCTGTGCGTGGCGCTGTTTCTGGCCCACGTGGTGTCGCGCACCTGGCCGCTGCTCACCATACGGCTGCTGGCGCATGTGGGGGATGTCGCGGGCTCCAAATCCAAGCCCCTGGCCGATCAAATCAGTCTGCAGAGCCTGCTGGCAGCATTTTTATGGTGTTTTATGGCTGTGGCCCACGTATTCATTGCCTGGAGTGCTATGGTTTTGGTAGTGCCGGGGGTAGCTTGGCAAACTTTGGCGTGGTGGCTTGCATCAGGATTTTTGGCCAGCGGCCTGGCGTGGGCCTGGATGACGCGCTGGTTTGCCCGCCGCTTGCAAGGCTTCACCGGCGATTGCCTGGGCGCCATCCAGCAGGTGGGCGAAATTGCGTTCTATCTGGGCCTGGCGCTGGCCTGGCGCGGCGTAGTGTCCGGCGGTGGGGCATGAGCCTGTGGGTGGTGCGCCATGCGCAGCCGCTGATTGAGCCCGGTATTTGCTATGGCGCGCTGGATGTGCCGGCCGACCCCATTGCAACCCAACAGGCTGCGCGAGCCCTGGCCCAGGTGCTACCCCACGGCGCCGTGCTACAGACCTCCGTGCTACAAAGATGTGAGCAGCTAAGGCAAGCAATCTGCGGGCTACGGCCCGATTTGACGCATCAACCCGAGCCCCGGCTGGTGGAAATGAACTTTGGCATCTATGAGGGCGTAGCGTGGGTCGATATATCCAAAGACGCGCTGGACGCTTGGACACAAGACTTCGCGCAGCACCGCTTTGGTGGTCAGGAGTCGGTGGCTGAGTTCATGACACGCGTGGCGGCTGTGTGGGATGAATGCCTTGCAGAGCCGCGAGAAGACCGGGTGTGGATTACTCACGCAGGTGTAGCGCGCTCGACACTGTTGTTAGCGCAAGGTATTCGTGTTCCCCGCAGTGCGCAGCAGTGGCCAGCGGGTGCACCCGCTTTTGGTCAATGGATGGAGGTGATCTGTTGACGCATCGCCGTATTTCACACCCCTAAAATATTACTTTATCAGTACGCCAGCACCCGTATTTGGGTCGCGAGAATACATGAGCGCGTTATTGAACGCCCACTCAAAACAGCTATTGAACGCTTCCACGTTCTTCCCCAGGATTTCACTTGAGGGCGCATGCTTTACGAACTTTGACATGCGTACTGCGGTAGCTTTATCCCCTTTTTCGCAGGCGGCAATGAAGAATTTTTGCGAGTGTTGATCGTCAGGAAAATTAGCCAGCACATCATCAAAAGATTTCTTCATCAAGTCCCAGGAAACGCGAGGGTCCTTTCGCAGTTCATAGGCTGCATTGAGGTTGTCGATCATCAACAATGAATACATTGAGATGCCTTCCCGGGGAGACGGGTTATTTGCTACTTGGTCGAGAAACTGTGCCATCAAATCAATAGAACCGCCCCATTTTGGCAATCGAGTGAACATCGCTACGTGGTAAAGGTCGTGGTAATCGCGCTCAACCTGAATACCACTTTGGAATAGCTGGTCTATTTTTTCTCTTCCTTCGCTGAGGTAGAGGGCTACCTCCATCCGCTGCTTGTACCACTCGGGGTTCTTTACAAATAATTCAGTGTGTCCATCCAGTACTTTGCGCTGTGCTTCCAGCAAACGTAGGAACCTAGCCCGTCCAATCGAAGTTGTCGTGTTGTTATAGCCATCTCCGCGAATCCGCCAAGCTTCCGCGTCAAGCGCGCTGGCATGCATTAGCCACGCCCCTTGTGATTTTGAATTCTTCAGCGCATTGTTCAGGAGTTGCTTTTGCAGCAGAGTCCACGCGGTTGTGTTCTTTTTGGTCGTGCTGAAATAAGAAGAGAGTGTGGAGAAAAACTCTGATAACCGCCACCTTCCGTCGGCACCTCTTGACTTGTTGGTGAGATAAAAATCAGCCTCGGAATTCAAGGCTTCAAAATTCTCAGCATTTAGCTTGCGTATGACCTGTACACCCTCCCGGATGTAGGGAGTTTCAGGTGGAGTTTTAGGCTGGATATTGATAGGAAGAGCAACGCTATTGTGGACAACCCCAGCATGAGTGGCTACCGCCGTCATCAGAGTCACGGTACAAGCAGCAAAGCCTATTCGAATGAGGTGCCCTATCTGGTGCGTCAATATTTTCTTTGTCACTGTTACTCCTTTTTGTCAGATATGCAGATATTCACCAATGTTTTACGCAGCTCATTTTTTACCTGGCGGTGTTACGGGTTACGTACACACACCGCTTTGTTTTCCATATAGCTATCCAGGTAGTCAGTGTTGCTCGTGCCATTTTCAAGGCCAACAAACCATGCCTTGGATGCACCATCCAGCTCGTTGCTCCACATCCAATTTCCAGAAAAATTGAAATCGCTTCGCACGTCTACCAAAGACCCGAGCTCGTCTCTGCTGGGCAACCTCCATCCCCCGCCTTTGTTGCGACACCAGACAACCGCGTCATGCCAACTGATGCCAACGGCCTTTCTTCCGGTATGTTCCCAATGAGCGAAGTTGGCACTGTCTGAACGCGTCCACTGCAGCCCATTGGCCGTATCGACAACGATCTGATCGGTAAGGCGATTGAAGCGAGATGCGCTAAGTTGGAGTGACCTTTCATCTCCAGCTGCAAGAGCTATCTTTGCTTGCGCGCTTTCCTGCTTTACCGATTTACACTCGATTTGCAGATCTCCCGCCAGCACAGCGATACGTCGGACGACATTTGTCCGCAGGCTGCCATATCGCGCGCTATTGATGGTCAAGTTGCAATCCATATTGGTACTGAGCTCCAAGTGAGCAAAAGCTGGTTTGGACTGGCTCTTCGCCGCGTCCGGCGTACTCAGGCGAGATTGCGAAATCGCCAAATTAGCGCAGTGTGCTTCAGGGGCCATTGCAAGGAAAGCCAGCGTTGCGGGCAACAAGATCGATGGTAGGTAAACGGAAGGACTGAATTTTTTCATTTTGAAGCGGATATTCTCTAAATTCAGATCAGCTTATCATCAGCCGCAATAGTGATTTCTCTGCGTTTGCAGCGGTAATCGTTTCTAAACTGGACACCGGCTGTTGGAGTTTAATTTTGCAAAGACTGAACATTTTCCTCATCGCTATATGTTGTGTAGTTTCAACCTTCTTGCCGTCTGTACAAGCCCAAGAGGTAAAACGCACGACGCTTGCGACTGGACACTTTCTTTTGGGCACTTGGCAGCTTTCAGTGCCGAACATGGCGTGCCATGAGACTTACAAATTCAAAGTGGATGGAACAGTCGCCATGACCAGCGGTGAGCAGGTTGGGGAATCTGAGTTTGAAATTGATACCCGTCCTGGTAGCGGCCCATTCCTCAGGTGGGTGGACCGTCTGATTAAAGACAACGGTGAGCTCGATTGCCTGGGCTTCAAAGCGGAAGTCGGACACGTGGCTACAAACTATATCTATGTCGTAGGTAACGATCGTTTTGTAGTCTGTCGCGAGCAAAATACTAAAAAGTGCAGTCAGCTTTTTGTTCGGCAGGGTAAGGATTAAAAGCAATGCCTACACGCTTGCTTTACAGCCTTGCCATCCTATGGCTAAAGGCTACCGCCCACGTGGTATCGCTCGTTAAGGCTCGCTACTAGCGAATCAGCTTTGTTTAAGCTGTCCAGCGCTATGCTGGGTGGTACGTCTTCCTGCGGAGGGGGCAGCACGCGGCATAACCTTGCGCACTCTGCGCCAATGCGGTGGAGAAAATGCGGTACGGTCTCTTTAAAAACACACTCAACTACGTTTTTTTCCCATCCGGAGCCAATGTCGTAGATGGACTTGAATATGGCTAGGCTCGCTGGATTGCGGGCATTGTTCTTGACAAACTGGCCGTCTATTTTGAGCGCATCCACAGCTAGTGTGCCAAGGTAGGTAAACGCCGATCGGCTACTGTAAAAGTCATCCAGCGACTACTTGCAGCTGCGTTGGCGCTGGGTGCAGATGAAACGCGTAACGGTGTGCCGTTTGCTGATGGCTGCCGTCTCGGTAAATTCAATGTATTCCATGCACCCATTTCGCACTATGCGAGCACAGGGCTTTCCTGTTTCGGCATTAAAGCCAAGTCGTTGCGTATGGATTTTTACGCAGGGCTTTTGAAACTGACTTACTGTGGGCACACTGGCGCGAGACATGTTGGATTGGAGAATGCCCATGTGGAAAAAGCTGGCGTGTGCTGTCACCATGGTTTTTACCAGTGTGCTGCAGGCGCAAGAGGTTTGGCTGGTGACAACCCTGGAGTGGCCTCCTTTTTCGGGGAAAAACCTGCCCGAAGGCGGTGCCGGTATCGTGGTACTGCGGGAAGCGCTGGCGACCCAGGGCGTGCGGCTCGAGGTCGAGTTTTACCCCTGGACTCGCGCACTCATAACCGCCAAAAACCCCCGATACGCGGGTGTCTACCCTGCCTGGCCGGAAGACGTCGGGGTTGGCTTTGTCAGTTCCTCGGTGCTGTTCCGATCTCCCGTGGGTTTTGTAGAGCCCAAGGTAGCGCCGCTGCACTGGACGCATCTGCAGGATTTGCAGGGAAAGAAGATTGGCGTGGTGCAAGACTACGGGAACGCTCCGGAGTTCATGCATCTGGGCAACAACAAAACCATCAAAACTGAAGTGGTGATTGATGACCTTACCAATGTGCGTAAAGTGGCGGGTGGTCGTATCGATGCTGCGTTTATCGACCTGAATAACCTCGCGTATTACTTGAAGTTTGATGCGAAAGCCGTGGCCCATCTGGTTCAGGCCAACGTCAAAGAGATTGGATCCAAGGACCTCGTCCTGGCGATCAATAGAAACTTTGCCAACCGCGATGCCAACGCCATACTATCGCGGGGCCTTGCGCAGGTAGACCCCGACCGCATTCTTAAAAGCTATATGCAGCGAAACTTCAAGTGAGTGGCTGCTGAACCAGGAGCTAGCGGAGCAAAGCTGCGGATTTTGCGCGGATAAGATTAGGGTCTCGACCTAATTCCTTACCCTCCCATGACCACCATCGGCACACCCCTTTCCCCCCACGCAACCAAAGTCATGCTCCTGGGCTCCGGAGAGCTGGGCAAAGAGGTGCTGATCGCCCTGCAGCGCCTGGGCGTGGAGACCATTGCGGTGGACCGCTACGACAACGCCCCCGGCCAGCAAGTGGCCCACCATGCCCGCACCATCACCATGAGCGACCCGGCGCAGTTGAAGGCCCTGATCGAAGCTGAAAAGCCCATGCTGGTAGTGCCTGAGATTGAAGCCATTGCCACCCCCATGCTGGAGGAACTGGAAGCCACGGGTGTGGTGCGCGTAGTGCCCACGGCACGCGCTGCGCGCCTGACCATGGACCGCGAAGGTATCCGCCGCCTGGCCGCCGAAACTTTGGGCTTGCCCACCAGCCCCTACAAGTTTTGTGACTCGCTGGCCGAGTTGCAAGCGGCTATTGATGGCGAGAACGGACAAACTGGCATTGGCTACCCCTGCGTGGTCAAGCCGGTGATGAGTTCATCCGGCAAAGGCCAAAGCAAGATCGACGGCCCAGCAGACGTGCAAAAAGCCTGGGACTACGCCATGGCTGGTGGACGCGTCAGCCACGGCCGCGTCATCGTCGAAGGCTTTATCGACTTTGACTATGAAATCACCCAACTCACGGTGCGCGCCCGTGGCGCAGACGGCAGCATCGAAACCCATTTCTGCGATCCCATTGGCCACATTCAAGTCAGCGGCGACTATGTGGAAAGCTGGCAGCCGCACCCCATGCGTGCCGGCGCATTGGAAAAGTCCCGCCAGATTGCCAAGGCGGTGACCGACAACCTGGGCATGGGCCACGACGGCCAGCCCGGCGGCCTGGGCTTGTTTGGCGTAGAACTGTTTGTGAAGGGCGACGAGGTCTGGTTCAGCGAGGTGAGCCCGCGCCCCCACGACACCGGCTTGGTGACGCTAGCCACGCAAGTGCAAAGCGAGTTTGAATTGCACGCCCGGGCCATCTTGGGCCTGCCCGTCAACACCGCGCTCAAGACCCCCGGAGCCAGCGCTGTGATCTACGGCGGCGCAGACGCCAAAGGCATCGTGTTTGACGGCGTAGACGAAGCCCTGCGCGTGCCCAATACCGACCTGCGCCTGTTTGGCAAACCCGAAAGCTTTACCAAACGCCGCATGGGCGTGGCGCTGGCGTTTGATGCAGATGTGGAAGTGGCACGGACGCGGGCCAAGTTGGCGGCGTCTTTGGTGAAGCCTCGGGTGGTTTGAGTTGCGGAGGCAATCGGAGGCTTTCGCCTCAGCAGGTCTCAAGGAAAAACTGATTGCGTCCCGCACTCTTGGCCTTGTACAAGGCGCCATCTGCCTTGGCCAAAAGCGCGTCGGCTGACAAAATTTCGGTGCTTGCGAAAACAACGCCGATGCTCGTTGTGACTTGCAACTCTTTGCCTTCCACCATCCACGGGCCTTGCATTGCAGCAATGATTTTCTCGGCAATCAGCACGGACTCCTCGGTGCCGTGAGGTGTTTCCATGAACACCACAAATTCATCACCGGCCAATCGGCCCGCTGTATCGGTCGCGCGCAGGCTATTTTCCAAGCGCAATGCGAACTCTTTCAACACCACGTCGCCCGCTGCGTGACCCAGGGTGTCATTAATTTTTTTGAAATGATCTATGTCCAAAAACATGACTGTCAGGGGTAGCTTGAGCCGGCGACAGCGATAGACCGCCTCTTCTAATTTTTCATTCAATTGAAAGCGATTGGGCAGGCCGGTCAGCGTGTCAAAGCGCGCCAGCTTTGACATGCGTTTCTCGCTCTGTGACAACGTAAGTTCATCAGCCTTACGCAGGCTGATGTCGTGCAAAAAGGCAGAAAAAGTGTAGCGCCCGTTGTCTTCATTCATGCTGATGGTGATCTCCACGATGAACTGTGCGCCATTGCGGTGCAGGACTGCCCATTCCATGCGTTTGCCAAAGAAGTTTCCCTCACCGGTCTTCAAGAAACGTTGCATTCCCTGGCGCTGTTTGTCCCGAAACTCCAGTGGCAAGATAAGTTGCGCCAGCTCCTTTCCAAGTGCCTCTCGCCGAGCCCACCCAAAGGTACGTGCTGCTTCCACATTCCAATCGAGAATGATTCCTCTGCTATCGACCTCAATAAAGGCGTCGAGTGAACTGTCCAAAATGACCTGAACCCGCCTTTGTTCGCTAAGCAACTTTTTGGCCAAAGGCTGAACCTGGGCCCGCAACAAGAAGGTTCCCATCGCGACCAGAAAAATCAGCATCCCAATGAACATATTCAAGCGTTCGCGCAGTGGGTTGTTAACTTCTATTGCATCTGTCTTCAACACCAAACCCAATCCCAAAGTACCAATGGGCGCGTAGCCAGCCAGCACTCCCACGCCACGCAAATCAGAGACCGTCATTACCCCGTTTTCATTAAGCAGTGCCCGGGAAATCGCGAGATAAGGCTTGCCATCCTGGTACATGGGTATGCGCGTATTCGCCGGATAGAACTTGCTCGGAAAACAAAGTGCTTCGTTGCGATCGCGGCCACACACCAATACATCCGTCGTGGTGGACCCTTGCGTCATGCCAGTCAATGTTGTGGTTAATTTGGACAAGCGCTGCTCGATCACAAAATAGCCCATTAGGCGTCCTTCGCGCCAAATGGGCAGGGAGTCACGCAAGACAAAACTGTCTAGCCACATGAGTTGTGCCTGGTGGTTGGCGCGGGCCAGTGGTGTGCTCATGACAGCCTGTTGATTGACCATGGCGCCGACGGACACCACCGAAGATCCTTTGGCATTGAACAACTGAAAGCCGGTTAAACCGAACGCAGAAAAACTCTGGCCGATTTCACCCAAGCGGCCGATTACGGTTGCACTGGCTGGGTTCTTTTCCAGTTCCAAAAGCCCTGTTTGAAGCCCCGGGTTGGCGGCAACAATGTCACTAAATACGAGCTGCTGGTCGATTGCTGCCTCGAATGCACTGGCGTAACTCTTGGTGTTGTGCAATGTGCTCACAACCATTGACTCTTCAAAGCCGTTTTTCATGACGAAGAATCCCGTAAACCCCGTCACCAGCACGACAAATGTCAAAACCACAATAGCTGTTTTGGTGATGCGGATATCCGCGCCGGCGGGCAGCGCACTATCGTCTTCTGCGCGCGCGCGGATCGCTCGCCATAGGCCAACGCCAACCGCAGCCAGGCCTATAGCCGCAGGGAGCGCCATACGGTTAAAACCAGCGTAGCGATACAAAAATTCAAGATGGAGGGCGTAGCCGATCACGCCGCCGATGCCAATTGCCAAAACGCCATAGGCGCAAACCACAATCATTTGGGCCTGCCACTTTGTTGGTGTGGGTTTTGCCAGACCAAGCACCGCAAATCCTGTAAGGAGAAACCCCAGACAGGTATTCAGCGCTACGCGACCTGGCACCTGATTTGCGTCTTTGACTGCGGCGTGGAGTGACGGCCAGTCGATACCAATAGCTATTCCTGTCGTGTGCTGGAACAAGATAGCCAGTGGCAGAAGTACAAGACCATATCGCACCGCCGCCAGAAGCCAATGGGAGCCCGAAGGGTTCGAAACCGGCCAGATAGACACCGCAGCAGCGATAAACAAAAGTGCCGTGTTGACACCTACCGCCACCGAGTTGGGTAGAACCCGCACCATCGCTTCCGTACCGCTCGCCCAACCCACAAGCACATACATACCCAAGCACCCAACAAGGGCGGAAATTAGTTGTTGTGTTCCAAGCGGCTTCTGTCGTGTCATCCGTGAGGCTTTCATCATCCATTGGGATGTTCTTTTTTTGCCTCCGAATTCAATTACGCCACGTGCAAGACATTCATGCAAGAGGACATTCCCGAGCACCTAAGGAGATGCTGCACCCCCCCCATTCGGGAGTAATACCGTGCGGGTAACGCGCGGCGTGTATAAAAAGTTACCGCAATTTGAAAGACGATTCGCGTCTTGCCCATGTCGGCGCACTATCAGGGATTCCGGGGCCCAGCCTGCAGCTCAGGCTCCACATACGCGCCACCGCCAAACTTCAGTGCGGTGTGCTCCCGCTGGGACTGCACCACGGGGTAAAACATCTGGTGGCTCCAGTGTTCCGCACCAAACAATTGGTCGTCTATCAAACCCACTTGGGCGGGGTAGCGGCGGGTGATGTGGGCGGAGCCAAAAATCAGGTCCCATATAAACATCAGGTTGCCAAAGTTGCCTTTATAGTGGCCCACGCCGTCGTCATTGGTAATGGCGTGGTGGGCCCAATGGGTGGCGGGGGTGGAGATGGTGCGCTCCAGCACCCACATCAGCGGGCTCAGGGCTTTGATTTTGTACAGCGGCTCGTCCCAGCGCCAACTGCAATGGGCACCCAAAATGACGGCCAGCTTCACGGTGATGTACAGCGCATACACCACGCCACCCACGCCCAGGTAGAGCAGGGCGCCGGCAATCCACAGGCCCGGCATCATCAGGTAGTAGAAAAAGTTGTTACGGAAGGTGACGCGGATGCTCATGTAGCTGGCCGAGTGATGGGCGCGGTGCAGGGGCCACAGCAGGGGCGAATGCGATAGCCGGTGCCACCAATACTGGGTCATATCGTCGCCCACCAGCAGGATGCCCACCATGGCCCAGGCGGGCAAGTGGGCCAGCGCCCCTTGGTATTCCGGTGCCAGCCAGGCACCTAGCTTGCCGGTTACCAAAATCGCCAGCGGCTGGGTGATGGCCAGTAGGCTCAGGAATATGAAGAGCTCCAGCTTGGTGTCGTTGCCTGTAGCGTTGACTGTGGTTTTGGTGCGGCGGCTGACGAATTCCATGCCGGCGTAGCCCACGATCAGGCTCAGCACCAACAGGTTTTGAATGGTATTCGGGGTCATGGGTGTCTCAGCTTGGGTAAGTGCAGCATGGGTCTAAGAAGCGACAATAGCGGCTTGTGATCACTATTCTCGTCGCTAAGCACCATGCCCATCCAATTTGCCGACCGCCTCAATAACGTAGAAACCTCCGCCATCCGCGAACTCTTCAAGCTGCTGGGCAAGCCCGGCATCATTAGCTTTGCGGGCGGTTTTCCTGATAGCGCCATGTTTGATGTGGCCGGTATTCTTGATGCCAGCAACAAGGCGCTGGCGGACGAACCGGGTGCCGCGCTGCAATATGGCGCCACCGAGGGCTACCAGCCGCTACGCGAGCAATTGGCCGCCTTCATGGCCACTAAGGGCTGCATGGCTGTGGCGCCCGACAACCTGATCGTCACCACCGGCAGCCAGCAGGCGCTGGACCTGCTGGGCAAAACCCTGATCAGCCCGGGCGACAAGGTAATTGTGGAAGGCCCTACGTTTTTGGCTACCATTCAGTGTTTCCGTTTGTACGGCGCGCAACTCATTAGCGCCCCGATAGACGAGAACGGCGTGCAGACCGACACGCTGGAAGCGCTGATTGCCGAGCACAAGCCCAAATTCGTTTACCTGATTCCCACCTTTGGCAACCCCAGTGGCGGCTTGCTGAGCCTGGAGCGCCGCAAAAAAGTGCTGGAGCTGGCCGTGAAGTACGACACGCTGATGGTGGAAGATGACCCGTATGGCGATCTGTACTTCAACGCTGCGCCGCCACCGTCGTTGCTGGCCCTGAGCGCCCAGGTGCCCGGTAGCCGTGATTTGCTGGTGCACTGCGGGTCACTCAGCAAGGTGCTGAGCCCGGGCCTGCGCGTGGGCTGGATGATTGCGCCGCCCGAATTGCTGGGCAAAGCCACCATGTGCAAACAATTCAGCGATGCCCACACCAGCACATTTGCCCAAGCCACTGCCGCGCAGTACCTCAAGGCCGGGCGCATGCCCGCCACGCTGGCCCATGTACGCCAGGTGTATGCCGAGCGTGCGCTGGCCATGGGTAACGCACTGCGCAAGGATTTGGGCGACGCGATTGAATTTGTGCAGCCCCAGGGCGGTTTGTTTGTGTGGGCGCGCCTGACCGGTGCGGGCGGCAAGGTCAACGACGGTGCCGAGTTCGCCAAACGTGCGATCGACAAGTGCGTGGCCTTTGTGCCTGGTGTGCCTTTCTATGCATCCAACCCCGATACATCCACCCTGCGCCTGAGCTTCGCGACGGCCGATGTGGCCAAGATCGAAGAAGGCGTGGTCCGCTTGGCGCAGGCGCTGTAAGCCATCGCCATGGCTGCGCTGGCACCTTGCCTTGTATTCCGAGCCTGGGCGGCAGCCCTGTTGCTGGCTTGCGTGAGCCTGGCCGCCCAAGCCCAAGCGGCGGGCGAAGTACTAGCCTTGACCGACACGCGGGCGCATGTTGCGGCATGGCCCGGGGTACGCATTTTGGCGGACCAAGGCGGCCACCTGGGCCTTACTGATGTGATGGCCGTGCCAAACCAGTTCAGCGTCCCCACCACCGCAGCCAACACCTTGGGTTTGCGCAAAGAGGCCGTGTGGTTGCGCATACCCATTGCGGTAGACGCGGCCAGCAATGGCCAGTGGCTGTTGGACATTGATTACGCAGTGCTGAACCGGATCGAGGTCTATGTAACCCAAGACCAACGCACTGTGCAGCAAGCGGTGTTGGGCAATCTGCAGCCGCACTCCGCCAGGCCCATGGCCAGCCGCTCCCATGCGTTGGCTTTGTTCTTAAAGCCAGCGGCAGACTATGTGGTGTACCTGCGCGTTAACACCACAGGCGCCATGATCGTGCCCATCACGTTCAGCAAGCCGATGGCGTTTTTGCCGCGTGCATTGGCCGAACAAATGCTGCAGGGTGTCTTGATCGGGCTGGCGCTGTGCCTACTGCTTTCTAGCCTGGCGCAGTGGGTCTCTTTGCGTGAATCCTTGTTTGGCAAATACGCATTGCTGGTGGCGGCGGGTTTGTGGTTTTCTTTGTTGCAGTTTGGTTTGGGCGCGCAATTCGTCTGGATGGACAACGTCTGGCTGGAGCTTCACTCGGCGGGCCTGTCGGCCTTGTTAGCGTCCACTGGCTCATTCGTGTTTATTGAGCAGGCGCTAGCTGGGCCGGATCGCCACCGCTACTTCGGCAGAGCCATGAAGACTGGCGCTGGGCTGACAGTGTTTTTTGCCCTGATCTATGCACTTGACTTCATTGACACCCATACCGTGACCGCCATCGTGGGTACGCTGGGTTTGGCGCCAGCACTGATGGGTATGCCGGGCGCCATCGCCCGCATGCGAAAGGGAGATAGCGTGGGTGGCTACTTCCTGTTGGCGTGGTTGATCTATTTTGTGACCACGGCAGTGCTCATTGGCGTGATCAAAGGCCAGGTGGCGGCCAATTTCTGGACGCTTCACTCCTTCCAGTTTGGCGCCTTGTTTGACATGCTGATGTTCACGCGGGTGCTGATGCTGCGCTCTAAAGAATTACACGTGACCGCGCAGCGTGCAATTGTGGAACGTGACACGCTGCACCTGCTGGCCCATGCCGACCCCTTGACGGGACTACCCAACCGCCGTGAACTCAATAACACTCTAGAGTCTTTGCTCCAGCACGCCACCCCGGACTATATTTTGGCGGTCTACATGCTGGATCTTGATGGCTTTAAACAGGTGAACGATCAGTATGGCCATGATGTGGGTGACGAGCTGCTAATTGCAGTGGCTCAGCGCCTGCAGGGGCATTTGCGTTCTACCGATTTGGTCTCGCGCCTGGGTGGTGACGAGTTCATCGTGGTGTCGTCTGGCCTCAGCCATGTGGACCAAGCGCGGGAATTGGGGCAGAAGCTCTTGGACGCCTTCAGCCATCCATTTCGCCTGAATGAGCAGGTGTGCAACATAGGCCTGACTATTGGCTACGCGCTGGCGCCGCACGATGGTAACGACGGCGGCAGCCTGCTCAAGCGTGCCGACGCCGCCATGTACTCTGGCAAACAAGATGGTAAAAACTGCATACACCGGGGCGAAGCCTCAGAAGGATTGACATGAACACGCCAACACATAACGCCAAGGTCGCCATCATTACGGGTTCCGCAACCGGGGTGGGCGCTGCCACGGCTTTGATGCTGGCGCACAAGGGCTACAGCGTGGTGATCAACTATTCAAAAAGCGAGGCCGAGGCACTCGCCTCGCAGGCGGCCTGCCAGGCATCGGGGGCGGATACCTTGCTGGTGCAGGGCGATGTGTCTGTGGATGCCGATTGCCAGGCCATCGTGCAAGCCGCAGTCAGCCGCTGGGGCCGGGTGGATGCGCTGGTTAACAACGCGGGCATCACCAGTTTTGCTGGAGCTGCCAATTGGGATGCGCTGGACGCACAGACCTTTCAGCGCATTCTGGGTGTCAACACGGTCGGGGCGTTTCAGATGGTGCGTGCCTGCGTGCCACACCTCAAGCTTTCCGCTTCGGCCGCCATTGTCAATGTGTCGTCCATTGCGGGTGCGCTGGGTATTGGCTCGTCGGTGCCCTATATCGCGTCTAAGGGCGCGGTCAACGCCATGACGCTACACCTGGCCCGCGCGCTGGCACCTGAGATTCGTGTCAATGCGGTTTGCCCGGGCCTGATCACGACGCGCTGGTTTACCGATGGCATCGGTCAGGACGGCTTTGAAAAAGTAAAAGCCATGTACGAGCAGACCACCCCGTTGGCGCGTGCCTGCACACCTGAAGATGTAGCCGAAGCGGTGGTCTGGCTGGTGGACGGCGCCCGCACCGTGACAGGCGAGCTGGTACTGCTGGATTCGGGTATGCACTTGGGCGGCAAGGTGACCATTCCAGGCAAACCAACCTAGGGGCTACCAAAACCATTTGCTACGCTTTTGATAGCTGCCCAGGCAGGAAATACCTGGGCCTCAGCCCGATCTGACTACAAACTACCTTATTTGGCTGCCGCCACGGTTACCGTGATGGTTTTACTCATATCTGCGCCGTAAGACTGGTGCGCACCGTTGCCGAATTGCAAGGTCAAGGTGTATTTGCCGGGTGGCAGATTGACCTCAGTCTCAGTCTGGCCCTTGCCAAAGTGCAGGTGTTTTTCGTCAGCCGGCACGGTGTCTCCGGATTTGATCACCGCGCCATTGATGATCAGGTGGTGGTGCCCGGTTTTGGCGGTCATATCGCCCAGGGGCGCTATTTTCATACCCTCCAGGCCAAACTTCACCTTGACGGGAGACGTCACAGTGGCCCCGTCTGTGGGGCTCTCAAAGAACACACGGTCTGCTGCAAAGGCGGTCGGCATTGTCAAGACGGCGCCAAGGCATAGGCTAGCTTGTGCCAAGGTGGTTGTAAAGAAAGAACGTGGCATGGTCAAAATCTCCGGTTGTGGAGGCAACATTGTGGAGCACAGCGGCAATGTCCGCACGCTGCCTATTTAGTGGCAGTACACAGCGCTTGTTGTGGCAACTGAGTGATCAAATCTTTGGCCTTGTTCACTTCAGCTGCAGTAGCGGGTGCGGCAATATTGTTGGCTAGGCCGCCAATATAGGGCGCTACGCCGTCGGCCAAAGACTTCAAAGCCTTGCAGCGAATCGCCAGGTACTTTTTGGCAATGCCCATGTCGCCAGCGTCGCGCACTTCGGCCGCCACTACGCCCAGTGCCAGCACGCCGTCAGCGTTGGCGTCCACCAAAGCCACTTGGCTGGTGATCAGCTTGAGCATATCTTTGTCATTGGGGGATGCTTTGGCACTGCGCGTTGTCAAATCAGCCAGCATGGTGGCTAGTGCGCTGGATTGCTTTTGGAAATCGGTAGCTGCTTTAGCCATCGCCGCTTTGTTTTGCGCCAGGGCGGGTTGAATAGCCAGCACAGCTAGCAGGGTGGCGGTCAATACGGTACGTTTGGTGAACATTAAAAATATCTCTTATGGACGAACAGCGGCACTGTACACCCATTCCGGCCGTATGCTCTGCAGCTATTGGTGACGAGGTGTGAATGACGATTTGTGTAGTGATGGTGGGTGCTGAGGAGGCGTCTAAAGTGCAAAAAGATGCTGCGGTGCAGCGTTTTGTGGCGGCTCTGCAAGAAGCCCTGGGCGGCCCCGAGCTGGTAGCGCCGGTGTACCGCGCCTATATGCAATTGCGCGCCGTCTATGGTGAGACACCTGACCTGGAGAAGCTAACCGACGCACAGCGCATGATCTTTGAGCAGTGGCAGGTTGCTGAGACTGCGGCTGTAGTGGCGGCCCTGGGCCCGCACCGGTATCTGGAAGAGCCCCAGTTCGAAATCAGCCTTTAAGCATCAGAAGCGCCAAGGGCTTGCAGCACTTTGAAGGCGGCATAGGCATCGTTGGCCGCATAGACCAGTTGGGCTTCTGAGAGCCTGGGGTTAGCCCAGTTGGACGTGGCTGCTTTTTTGGACTTAATAAAGCGCTGGTTAAACAGCACTGCCACCGCGCCTTTAACACCCATGTCCTTGCGGTAGCCACGTTGCAGAAACACGGTGTTGAGCTCCAGCACATTGGCTGGCTCCACGCCCAGCTTGGCGATGATGCGTTTGCGGTCATCGCCCAAGCCGAAACCGGCTTTGGTGATGCCAGGCCAAGCTAATAGTTGGCCAGCGATGGCACTGCAGCCGGGCTCATGCAACTGGAACACCCAGGCGTGCTCGGCGCTGGACAACTGCAGAATATGCGGCCCTTCAGACACCTGATCTTTGACAAAAGTGGGTTTGGATTCGGTATCAAATCCCCAGGCTGGTAGGCGGGTCAAAACGGCCAATGCGTCCTGCGCTTGCTGCCCAGTGGTTACCAGCGTGATGCGGTCCAATCCCAGTCGCGGGAATACGGGCAGCAACGCGATGTCGTCTTTGCTGGGGGTCGCGTGGCGGGGCTGCAAATGCTAGCCCTGCAGGCTGGAGATGTCGCTCAGCGCTTCGGCGCCAGGCAGCGACGCTTTCAGTGCCTGCACGTTCAACTCTAAAGATGCCAACACTGCAGCAGGCAAGGCATCCAGCGTGTCGGCCAGCGGCTCGCCATGATCAGCCAGTAGGGCGGCCAAATGCACCACCGCTGCCAACTTGGAAAAATGACTGGCCGCCAAGGGGTCACTGGCGCCACTGAGGGCATCCACCACATCATCCGGAAAATCCCAGCGACGCGCAATTTCGGCAGTGATAACACCCTCATCAAACCCCGCCAGCTTGCGTTCGCGGGCCCAGCGCTCGCCGGGTGCGCGTGGCAGCAGCTCGATGTGTTCCATTTGCGCGCTGTTTTGCTCGGCAATCGTGAGCTGACCCAAGCGCAACATCATGCCAATCAACCACGATTGCTGTTCATCCAGGCCCGATTTGGACGCCAACCACCGCGCGTACCCTGCGCACACCATGCTGTAGCGCCAAAACTCCAGTCGGTCCAGCGTGCGCGGCATCGTAAAAACTTTGGCCATGCAGATGGACAGCGCGCGCGCGCGCAACTGGGTCATGCCGATGACGTTGACCGCGGCGTCCAGCGTGTTTACGGTACGTGAGAGTCCAAACATGGCGCTGTTGGCCATACGCAGTAGCGTGGCTGTCAGGGCCGGGTCTTTGGAGATAACGGCACACACCGAGATCATGTCGGCATTGTTGTCGTTGAGCGTGCGAATCAGCGCGTGCGCCACCTCGGGCATGACCGGGAGCTTTACGGATTGCAAGTACTTGGAAATGACGGCCATGTTGGTGCGGGTGTAACAGTGCGCTGATTCTAAGTTTATGTGGGCGGGGCCGTTTTTAGTTTATGTCCGCAAACCGGCTCCACACTGCATTGCCAGCATAACGGGGTTCGGGCCTTACACACATAACGGCCATGCAAGATCAGCCAATGGTGGGCATCGACTAAAAATTCAGCAGGAATGCGGGCCAGCAGCTTCTGTTCTACGTGCAGCGGGGTTTTACCCGGTGCTAAGCCGGTGCGGTTGCCCAGTCGAAAAAGGTGCGTGTCTACGGCCATGGTGGCTTCACCAAATGCTACGTTCAGCACCACATTAGCCGTCTTGCGGCCCACGCCGGGCAGGGCTTCCAGTGCTTCGCGCGTGCGGGGCACCACACCCTGGTGCTGAGCGACCAATATGTGGCAGGTCTGCATCAGGTGCTTGGCCTTGCTACGGTACAGGCCGATGGTCTTGATGTGCGATTCCAGCCCCAACAGACCCATGTCCAGGATCTTTTGTGGCGTGTTGGCCACCGCAAACAGACGCCGGGTGGCTTTGTTGACCCCCACATCGGTGGCCTGAGCAGACAGCAACACAGCGGCCAGTAACTCAAATACCGAGGCGTACTCCAGCTCGGTTTGCGGGCTGGGGTTGGCGGCGCGTAGGGTTGCAAAAAAAGTGTGGATGGCGGCAGGTTTCACGGGTGTCTGTGGCAAGATTTACAAGGGCTGCAGTTGGCTGGCTTCCACCAAACCCGCCTCGCCATGTAGTTGTACCACCAGCTCACCGCGGCGCAGGATGACATGCTTAACAGTTTCCCTGCGGCTTTTGTAGCTCACCGGGTCGCCCGGTTTGTATTGGGGAAGGGCGGGCAAAACGACTTTGGGTGCGGGTGTGGCGGCCCGGGTTTGTGCCATCACCTGCTGCGCAATTTGTGGGTGTGTTTGGGCCAATTGCGCCAGGGCCGTGGCCAGCGCGCCACGAAAAACTTCGGCGGTAAAGGGCTTGGCCAACAAAAAGTAGGCACCCGCCTCACGCGCTTCCTTCTGATCGGATTCTGTTACCGCAGCGCCTACCATGGCAAAGTGACAAGCGGCACTGTGCTTTTGCACCGCACGGTGCAGGCCTACGCCAGACATTGCCTCCTTGGCAAACGTGTCGGTGAGTAGAAAGTCCGGTTTGATGTCGGCTGCGACTTCGCAAGCGGCCTGCGGCGTCGCTACGGTTTTGATGGTGGCTCCATCAAAATCGTAGGACTCAAGTTGCTGGCGTACGAAGGTTTGAACGGCTGGACTGGGATCAGCAATCAGGAAGCTAATGGCAGGCATTGAAAATGGTAAAAAGTGCAATCACGTAGGCGTAGCGGCAGTATAGAGACAGGGCACTACAAAAGCTGACGCTAAGCCTAAAATTTGGTTATGAAAACCCTATTGAAAATCGATTTTGTATCCGACGTGTCCTGCCCCTGGTGCGCCGTGGGTCTTGCCTCTTTGGAGCAAGCGCTGGGCCAGGTTTCTGACCAGATTGACGCCCAACTGACCTTTCAGCCCTTTGAACTGAACCCGCAGATGGCTGCCGAGGGTGAAGACACGACGGAGCATCTGGCCAAAAAATACGGCTCTACGCCCGAGCAGGCCGCTGCGATGCGCGAAACGATTCGCAGCCGCGGGGCTGAAGTGGGGTTTACGTTTAATTTGGACAAGCGCTCGCGCATCTACAACACCTTCAACGCCCACCGCCTGCTGCACTGGGCGCACATCGAGGGGCCCGAGGGTGCCCAAGCGGCCCTCAAAAAGGCGTTTTTGAAAGCCTACTTTACCGACGGTCAAAACCCGAGCGACTCGGCCACGCTGGTACGTATTGCCGGTGAAGCCGGCCTGGATACGACCCGCGCACGGGCGATTTTGGATACCACTGAGTTTGCCGATGACGTACGCGATTTTGAGCAGTTTTACTTGCGCAGCGGTATCAATTCGGTGCCAGCCGTCATCATCAACAACAAGCACCTTATTTCGGGTGGACAGCCGCCCGAGGTGTTTGCAAATGCGATGCGGCAAATCGCCGCAGACGCGGTGGCCTGAGGTTGCCGACCTTGGCTTAAGTCTGCAGCACTTCTAGCAGCCGATCCAGGCCACCGGACTCGATCGAGACCATGGCCTGCTCTCGCACCGTGGGCTTGGCGTGATAGGCCACGGATAAGCCTCCCGCATCTGAACAAACGCCCATCATTGGCAGGTCATTGGCCCCATCGCCCATGGCGATGCACTGCGCGGGGGTGATGCCCATCAATGATGCGACTTCGAGCAGCGTGCGGCGTTTCTCAGCACCATCGCAAATGTCGCCCCAGGCTTGCGTGACCAAGCCCCCGGTCAATTGACCACAGTTGGGGCCACTCTCAATTTCCAATAAGTTGGAGCGAACAAAGTCGATACCCAGCCGGTCTCTGATGCGATCGGCAAAGAACGTGAAGCCGCCGGAAACCAGCAGTACCTTAAGACCCGCCGCCTTGCACGCCGCCACCAGTGCTGCAGCCCCGGGGTTGAGCTGCAAGCGTTGGGCGTATACCGCCTCCAAGTCGGCCACGGTCACGCCCCGCAAAAGGGCCACACGGCGGCGCAGGCTCTCTTTGAAGTCGGCAATTTCGCCGCGCATGGTGGCCTCGGTGATGGCCGCCACTTCGGCCTTGCGGCCGACCGCATCGGCAATCTCGTCCACGCATTCGATATTGATCAGCGTGGAGTCCATATCAAAAGCGATGAGCTTGAAGTCGGACAGCTTGAGCGGAGCAGGCAGGTTTTGAACAACCAGGCCGGAAGCGATTTCTTGGCGGGACATATTGGAGTTTGCTATAGATTTAGTAGCTGGATGGGCATATTCTGCCTGGGCCCTGGGCCGATATCATGCTGAAGTAACCGGCGTAGCGGTAATGGGTTGCCCCAAACTTTTCAACACATCGCGCACCATCTGCGCGCGGTCGTTCGCTTCGGGCAGCTCCCGCTCAATGCGCAGCTTCTCGTTACCGGCCAGCTTGATGTTTTTGTGCTTTTGAATTAGCGCAATGATCTTCATCGGATCAATTGGCGGGTTTTTCATGAAGGTGATGGTGATGACGCCAGGCGCAGCATCTACCTTCACCACGCCGTAAGGCTTGGCGATGACGCGCAGGCGGTGCACGTCGATCAGCGTTTGCGCCTGGGCGGGAAGCTTGCCGAAGCGGTCCACAATTTCTTCCAGCAGCGCGTCGATCTGGTCGGTGTTTTTGGCGGTTGCCAGCTTTTTGTAGAACGACAGGCGCAGGTGCACATCGCCGCAGTAGTCGCTGGGCAGCAGGGCGGGGGCGTGCAGGTTGATGTCGGTGGTGGCGTTGAGCGGGCTGAGCAGGTCGGGCTCGATTCCGGCCTTCAGGCAGCGCACGGCCTCAGACAGCATCTCGTTGTAAAGCTGAAAGCCGATTTCCATCATGTTGCCGCTCTGGTTTTCGCCCAGCACCTCGCCTGCGCCACGGATTTCAAGGTCGTGCATGGCCAGGTAGAAGCCGCTGCCGAGTTCTTCCATCTGCTGGATGGCGTCCAGCCGCTGGCTGGCATGCTTGGTCAGGCCTTCCAAATCAGGCACCATCAGGTACGCATAGGCCTGGTGGTGGCTGCGCCCGACGCGGCCTCGCAACTGGTGCAACTGCGCGAGGCCGAATTTGTCGGCGCGACTCATCACGATTGTGTTGGCGGTTGGCACGTCGATGCCGGTCTCAATGATGGTGGAGCACAGCAGCAGGTTGTAGCGCTGGGCCACAAAGTCGCGCATCACCGCTTCCAGCTGACGCTCGGGCATCTGGCCGTGGGCAACGGCAATGCGCGCCTCGGGCAACAGCTCTTGGAGCTTGGCGCGTCGGTTTTCAATCGTCTCGACCTCGTTGTGCAAAAAGTAGACCTGCCCGCCGCGTTTAAGCTCGCGCAGCACGGCTTCGCGGATCACGCCATTGCCCTCGGTGCGCACAAAAGTCTTGATGGCCAGGCGGCGCTGCGGTGCGGTCGCAATCACGCTTAAATCGCGCAGGCCTTCCAGCGCCATGCCCAGTGTGCGGGGAATGGGCGTGGCGGTGAGCGTCAGTACATCGACCTCGGCGCGCAGGGCCTTCATGGCCTCTTTGTGGCGCACGCCAAAACGGTGTTCTTCGTCAATGATGAGCAGGCCCAGGTCCTTGAACTTGGTTGATTCACTCAGCAGCTTGTGGGTGCCCACCACAATGTCAATTGTGCCGTCGGCAATGCCTTTCATCGACGCCGTGATCTCTTTGGCAGACCTGAAGCGCGAGACCTCGGCCACCTTCACCGGCCATTTGCTGAAGCGGTCGGTCAAGGTTTGAAAATGTTGCTCGGCCAGCAGTGTGGTGGGGGCAAGAAACGCCACCTGCTTGCCGCCGGTGATGCCAATGAAAGCGGCGCGCAGGGCGACCTCGGTCTTGCCAAAGCCTACGTCGCCACAGATGAGACGGTCCATCGGGCGCGGGCTGATCATGTCCTGAATGACCGCATGGATGGCAGCCTTCTGGTCGGCGGTTTCTTCAAAGCCGAAGTCGTTGGCAAAGTTTTCATAGTCACCGGGCGAGTAGCGGAAGGCGTGGCCCTCGCGCAGCGCGCGGCGCGCGTAGACGTTTAGCAGCTCGGCGGCGCTGTCGCGCACCTGCTCGGCCGCCTTGCGCTTGGCTTTTTCCCACTGGCCGCTGCCCAGGCGGTGCAACGGCGCTTCATCGGCGCTCACGCCGGTGTAGCGGCTGATGAGCTGCAACTGGCTGACGGGCACGTAGAGGGTGGCTTTGTCCGCATACTCCAGGTGCAAGAATTCCTGAATCTCTGGCTCTCCATTGGCCAGCTTGTTGCCCAGATCCAGATTGACCAGGCCTTTGTAGCGGCCAATGCCGTGGGCCGAGTGCACCACCGGGTCGCCCAGATTGAGCTCGCTCAGGTCTTTGATGAGCGCCTCAACGTCGCTCACCTGCTCCTGCTTTTTTCGGCGGCGCGTGACGGGGCCAGCCGCGAACAGTTCGGTTTCGGTGACGAAGTCGATGCCCGCGCCATGCGAGCCGTCAGTCTCCAGCCAACTAAAGCCGATCATCAAGGCGGCCGTGGCGATGCCCAATTTCTCATCACTGGCCTGAAACTCGGCCAAGGAATCGAAGGCCGGCGGGTTGAGTTGCGACGCACGCAGAAAATCCAGCAGGCTTTCGCGGCGGCCATCGCTTTCGGTCAGCACCAGCACGCGCTGTTGCGTGTTTCTTGTGTGGGTCTTCAGGCGTGCCAGGGGGTCTTCAGCGCCACGCACCACGGTGAGAGGCGGCAGGGTTTCGAATTCTGCGTAGGCAGATTCCACCTGGGCTCTGATCGCCAACTGCGCATGGGCATTGGCGCGCGCATAAAACTGCTCGGTCCCCAGAAACAGCGCCTCGGGCGGCAGCACGGGTCGCTCCGGGTCGCTCTGCACCAGGCGGTAGCGGTCTTTGGTGTCTTGCCAAAAGCGCTGGAAGGCGGGCTCCAGCTCGCCATGCAGCACTACCGTAGCGTCCGTGCCCAGATAGTCAAACACCGTGGCCGTGTCGTCAAAAAACAGCGGCAAATAATACTCAATGCCGGCCGTGGCCACGCCATTGCCAATGTCCTTGTAGATGCGGCTTTTGGTCGGGTCGCCTTCCAGCAATTCGCGCCAGCGGCTGCGGAATTTGGCGCGGGCTGCGTCGTCCATGGGGAACTCGCGGCCGGGCAGCAGGCGCACTTCGGGTACCGGATACAGGCTGCGCTGGCTGTCGGGGTCAAAGGTGCGGATGCTGTCAATCTCGTCGTCAAACAAATCGACGCGATAGGGCACCGGGCTGCCCATAGGGAACAGGTCGATCAGCCCGCCGCGCACCGCGTATTCACCGGGGCTCACCACCTGCGTCACATGGCTGTAGCCGGCCAAGGTGAGCTGCGCCTTGAGCTTGGCCTCGTCCAGCTTTTGCTTGACCTTGAAGTGAAACGTGTAGCCCGCCAGAAAGCTCGGCGGTGCCAGCCGGTACAGCGCGGTGGTGGCGGGGATGACGACCACATCCGCACCGGTGTCTTTGCTGCGCTGCGAAATTCGCCACA
>JANXSQ010000298.1 GCA_025356595.1 Janthinobacterium sp.
GACGCCAGTCAGGCGCTTCGAGGTGGTTTGCCAGGAAATGGAGAGTGTCATCGAGCATCGCCGCGTAGGTTAACAGCAGGCCCGGGCGTTTACAGGCCCAAAATAAAAATGCCGTCCAGTCTTAACTGAACGGCATTAGCCGCGTTTGCGGCTGTTTTTTTTCGTCCTTAAAGACCGGGGGCCGGTATGCGGTTTTGGAAATGATGCTTCCCAAGCCGCATTGCTTCGCCTTGGCGGCTCAGCGCGCCGCCTCGCCGATGTTGCGCTTGAAGAAGGCTTCGATCGTCGCATAGACATGGCGTTGTCCGGCGCGCGAGGAGATGCCGTGCTTGGCGCCCGGGTAGGTCATCAGGTCGAACTGCACGCCGCGGTTGACCAGCGCGTCGATCATGCGCGTGGTGTTGGTGAACAGCACGTTGTCGTCGGCCATGCCGTGTACCAGCAGCAGCGGCGAGCGCAGCCCGTCCAGGTGGGCGTACACGCCGGCGCTCTGGTAGCCGGCGGCGTTGTCCTTCGGCGTGCCCATGAACTGCTCGGTGTAGTGGGTGTCGTACAGGGCCCAGTCCGTCACCGGCGCCACCGACACGCCCATGGCGATCTTGTCCGAGGCCGCCGCCAGCAGGCGCAGCGTCATGAAGCCGCCGTAGCTCCAGCCGAACACGCCGATGCGCTTGGCGTCGACGAAACCCTGCCTGGCCAGCCAGTCGATGCCGACCAGCTGGTCGGCCACCTCGGCGGCGCCCAGATTGCGATAGATGGCGTCGGTGAAGGCGCGCTCGCGCCGCGCGGAGCCGCGGTTGTCCAGGCGGAAGACGAGATAGCCCTGCTGCGCCATGTACTGGTCGAAGTAGTTGCCCCAGCGCCGGGCCACGTGCTGCGCATGCGGCCCGCCGTAGGTCGACAGGAACACCGGATAGCGCTTCGATGCCTTGAAGCCGGCCGGCTTCAGCAGCGAGTAGTGGAGGGTCTGGCCATCCTCGGCCTTGAGCGTGCCGTACTCGGTCTTCAGGTGGTTCGCCGCGTACTTGCCGTAAGGGTGGTTGGCCGTGAGCTCATTGTGTTCCAGCCAGCCGAGCAGGGCGCCGTCGGGATCGCGGATGCTCACCTGCGGCGGCGTGTCCGGATCGGAGAAGGTGTCGACGAAGACCTCGCCGTTGCGGGCGAAGGCGGCGTCGTGCCAGCCGTCGCCCTGGGTGACGCGGCGCGGCCGCTCGGCCGTGCTGCCGTCCAGCGCCAGCGCGTAGACCTGCTTGTCGATGACGGCCTCGCGGTTCGAGGCGACGAAGACGCGGCCGGCCTTTTCATCCACGGCCAGCACGTTGTCGATGCCCCAGGCGCCGCTGGACAGGGTGCGCAGCAGACGGCCCTCGAGGTCGTACAGATACAGGTGGTTGCGGCCGCTGCGCTCGGACGACCAGATGAAGGCCTCGCGGCCCTTCAGGAAGCGCAGGTCGTCGTGCACGCTGACCCAGGTCGGCGAGGTTTCCGTGATCAGCGTGCGCTGCGCCAGCGTGGCGGCGTCGACCGACACCAGCTCGAGGCGCTTCTGGTCGCGCGACTGGCGCTGGTACAGCAAGGCCTTGCCGCTGGCGCTCCAGTCGGCCCGCACCAGATAGATGTCCTCCTCGGCGCCCAGCGCCACCTGGCGCCGCTCGCCCGTTTGCGGCGAGACGATCAACAACTGCACCAGCACATTGGGATCGCCGGCGGCCGGATAGCGCTGCTCGACGACATCGGTGCGGTCGGCGAAAATCTCGAAGCGGCGCACCACCGGCACGGCCGCCTCGTCATAGCGCTTGTAGGCGATGGCCGAATCGTCCGGCGCCCAGTAATAACCGGTGCGCTGGCCCATCTCCTCCTGGGCGACGAACTCCGCCTCGGCGTTATGGATGGTGCCGGCGCCGTCGCTGGTCAACTGGCGTTCCTGGCCGCTCTGCAAGTCGATGACGAACAGATTCTGCTTGCGCACGAAGGACAGATAGCGGCCCCGCGGCGAAATCTTCGGATCGAGCACATCGCCCGACGCGACCAGGCGCGCGGCCTGCGGATTGGCCACATCGACCAGATACAGATTGCCGGCCAGCGGCACCAGCAACTGCTTGCCGTCGGGCGACCAGCTGTAGCTGAGGATGCCGTTCAGGCTGGAGGTGCGCTCGCGTTCGCGGCGCGCCTTCTCCTCGCTGGAAATCACCTCCCTGGGCACGAGGACCTTCGAATCGAGCAACAGATGCGCGCTCTTGTCGCGCAGATTGAACTCCCATAGATCGAGCTGGAACTGATTGTCGGGGCGGCCGCGCAGGAACGTCACGCGGGCGCCGTCGGGCGAAACCTTCAGATTGCGCATGCCGGGGCCGGCCAGCGCCGGATCGGCGTGGATACGCTCCAGGGTCAGCCGCTCGGCGGCCGCGGGGGTGCTGGCCAGGGCGGCCAGAAAACACAGAATAAAACGCATGGATGTCTCGGTGAGGGTGAACGGGAGATGGCCCAACGACCTTGTGGGCCGCCAGCCAGACGATACCAGAGCGCGGCCCAAAAAAATGGGGACAGACCACGATTTCCGGGCAATTCTTGCCCGGAAAT
>JANXSQ010000299.1 GCA_025356595.1 Janthinobacterium sp.
CGGTCGACGCCGCCGCGCCGGGCCAGCGCGACACCGCGCCGCCCGCCAAGCCGGCGGCGGATTTTCAATTCTAATTTTTTGCCCGGCCCCCGGCGCTACGCCAGCGCTTGACATCACCGCCGCGGGCCGGCCATCCAGACCCTGACGCTTTTGACTCTTCCTATGACACGCATCGACTTCCACACCAACGTCCCCGACAAGATCGCCTACGCCTGCCGCCTGGCGCGCAAGGCCTACATGGCGCGCAACAAGGTGGTGCTGCTGGCCGACGACGCCGAGCAGCTGGCCGCCCTGAACGCGGCGCTGTGGAGCCTGTCCGAGACCGACTACCTGCCGCATGTGCTGGCCGGCGACGCGCTGGCGGCGGAAACGCCCATCGTGCTGACCGACAGCGATGGCGCCGAGCTGCCGCACCACGACATCCTGGTGAATCTGTCGCGCCACCAGCCGGCCCATTTCGCCAGTTTCCAGCGCGTCTTCGAGATCGTCTCGGCGCAGCCGGACGACGCGGCGCTGGGCCGCCAGCGCTATGTGCAGTACAAGCAGCAGCAATATCAACCCAGCCACTTCGTCGCGGGCAAGGCGTGAACCGCACGCCGGCCTTCGACGCCAGCATCCCGGTGCTCACCGAGGTGCTACGGGAGAGCGCCGAGGCGGCGCCGGCCGGCTACGCGCGCAAGATCCCCGCGCCCACGCTCGACGACGGCGAGCGGCTCGAGGAGCTGGCGCGGCAACAATGGAGCGAACAGGATTGGCATGTGCTGGAGCGGCGCCTGGCGGAGCGCATCCTGCACCAATTGCAGGGGCGGGTGGATTTCGTGCTGGAACAGCGCATCAAGGATTGCATGGCCGAGGTGCTGCAGCGCACCCTGGAGGAATTCACCGCCGCGCTGCGCCAGGGCTTGCAGCAGACCATGGAAGAGATCGTCACCCGCGCCGTCAGCCAGGAAGTAACGCATCTGCAAACCCTGAAAAAATGAACGGCGGCCCGCGCCGCCGATTCGTACAGGCATCCGCCCGGCAAGGCGGACGCTTACCGCTCGCTGCCGTTCAGGGCTTGAGCAGGCATGGCATTGCCTGGCGCCAAACGGCCGCCTGCGTCGCCGCCAAGTCGTCCGGGCCGTTGTAGCGGGGCAGTATGCTCCAGTCCCACTGCGCGAACAATCTGCGCGGCGCGTCCAGCATCAGGGAAATGCCGGCGAACTGGCCCTTCAGGACCGGCTTGTTGATCGTCACCACGCGCACGCCGTCGGCGAAGGTCTGGCTGCTCAAGGCCACCCCGGTGCGCGCGGCCACATCCTCCAGCCAGCGCACGCGCCAGACGGCCTGCTCCTCGAAATCCGCGCTCGGCGGACGGTCCACCTTGAATTGGGCGAGGACTTCGCCGCCATCCCTGGACAGCAGGGGAAACTCCATGCGCGCCTCCAGGGCGACCCAATAGCGCTCGCCCTGCGCCTCGATGCCGTAGCCGCCAACGCCATGCGTGAGCGTGTCGCCGGAACCGAAAGCCGGACGCAGGCATTCGGCATGGCGCTGCATGGCGTCCGCCAGAACCGCTTGCGCGCCGCCGGCCTGCGCCGCCAGCGGCGAGACCAGGCAGGCGATGACCAGCAAAGGGCCGGCAAGGCGGCGCCGGAAGGATAGTTGTGACATCATTTTTTCTCCAAGTGTTGAATTAAGATTATGCATCTTCATGCACGCGCATGCGGGCTGGCGCCGCCGTCCAATCGTGCTGCCCCCCGCGCCCGTTGCGGAATGCGACAATATTTCGCGAACGCGCTTGGCGTGGTCCGCTGTTTTGTTGTACCTTGCTTGCTCGTACCACCCTTTGAAAAAGGGCGTTCATGAGACGCCTGTCACTATCCCTTGGAGATGTTTATGTTGTTCAAAACTAAGTTCATTCCCTTCGCCATCGCCATGGCCTTCGCCGGCAGCGCCGGTGCGCAAGAAGTCATCAAGATCGGCCACGTTGCGCCGATCTCGGGCGCCAGCGCGCATCTGGGCAAGGACAATGAAAACGGCGCCAAAATGGCGATCGAGGACTTGAACGCCGGTGGTTTCAAGATCAACGGCAAAGTCGTGAAATTCGTGCTGCTGACCGAAGACGACGCCTCCGATCCGAAACAAGGCACGGCCGCCGCGCAAAAGCTGGTGGACGCCAAAGTGAACGGCGTCATCGGCCATCTGAATTCCGGCACCACGGTACCGGCCTCGAAGATCTACTTCGACGCCGGCATCCCGCAGATTTCGCCGTCGGCGACGACGCCGCAGTACACCAAACAACACTTCAACACGGCCTTCCGCGTCGTCGCCAACGACAACAAACTGGGCGGCACCCTGGGCCGCTACGCGGTCGACAAGCTGCAGGCGAAACGCATCGCCATCATCGATGACCGCACCGCCTACGGCCAGGGCGTCGCCGAAGAATTCGTCAAGGGCGCGAAAGCGAAATTCCCCGGCGTGCAAATCGTCGGCAAGGAATTCACCAACTCCAACGCGACCGACTTCAACGCCATCCTGACCGCGATCAAGGGCAAGAATCCGGACCTGATCTTCTTCGGCGGCATGGACGCCGTCGGCGGCCCGATGCTGCGCCAGATCAAATCCCTGGGCATGAAGGTGCGCTTCATGGGCGGCGACGGCATCTGCACCGAATCGCTGGCGAAACTGGCCGGCGACGGCGCCGGCGACGGCATCGTCACCTGCGCGGAAGCGGGCGGCGTGATGGGCGACCAACAAAAAGGCATGGACGATTTCCACGCCCGCTACAAGAAGAAATACAACAGCGACGTGCAACTCTACGCGCCGAACGTCTACGACGCGGTGATGACCATGGCGACCGCGATGGCGGACGCGAAATCGGCCGAACCGGCCAAGTACCTGCCTTACCTGGCCAAGGTCAAGTACATGGGCGTGACCGGTCCGATCGCCTTCGACGCCAACGGCGACATCAAGGACGGCTCGCTGACCCTGTTCACCTTCAAGGGCGGCAAAAAAACCAAGATGGAAGTTGTGAAGTAATTCGGCGGGCGCGCGGCGCCGGCCGCGGACCCGCCGGGTCCGCGGCCGGACCGGCGCCGTTGGTTTTATGACGCCTCATGAAGCGCGCCGAGCGATCGGCGCGCTTTTTTTACGCCTCCCGCCCCGGCGACGGATATTTCCCAAAAATAACTCGAGCCAGCGCTTTGAGATTTCCATATTTTATTGTACCTTTCTCCACCCGTACCAAATTTTTAAGCGGCGCAAATGCCCGCGTCGTTGGTTTTCTGTCAAATTGGAGACATTATGCTGTTTAAAGTTAAATTCATCCCCCTCGCCATGGCTCTGGCCTTCAGCACCGGCGCCGGCGCGCAGGAAGTGGTCAAGATCGGCCACGTCGGCCCTATTTCCGGCGGTATCGCGCACCTGGGCAAAGATAACGAGAACGGCGCCCGCATGGCGATCGACGACTTGAACGCCAAGGGCTTCAAGATCAACGGCAAGGCCGTGCGCTTCGTGCTGATGGCCGAAGACGACGCCGCCGATCCGAAACAGGGCACGGCCGCCGCGCAAAAGCTGGTGGACGCCAAGGTGAACGGCGTCATCGGCCACTTGAACTCCGGCACCACGGTGCCGGCCTCGAAGATCTACTTCGACGCCGGCATCCCGCAGATCTCGCCCTCGGCGACGACGCCGCAGTACACCAGACAGCACTTCAACACGGCCTTCCGCGTCGTCGCCAATGACAACAAGCTGGGCGGCATGCTGGGCCGCTACGCGGTCGACAAGCTGCAGGCGAAGAAAATCGCCATCATCGACGACCGCACCGCCTACGGCCAGGGTGTCGCCGAAGAGTTCGTCAAGGGCGCGAAGGCGAAATTCCCCGGCGTGCAAATCGTCGGCAAGGAATTCACCAGCGCCAACGCGACCGACTTCAACGCCATCCTGACCTCGATCAAGGCGAAGAATCCCGACATGATCTTCTTCGGCGGCATCGACGCCGTGGCCGGCCCGATGCTGCGCCAGATGAAGGCGCTCGGCATCAAGGTCAAGTTCATGGGCGGCGACGGCGTCTGCACCGAATCGATGCCGCGCCTGGCCGGCGACGGCCTCGGCGAAGGCATCGTCACCTGCGCCGAAGCGGGCGGCATCATGAGCGACCACGAGAAGGCGCTGGACGAGTTTAAAGCGCGCTACAAGAAGCGTTTCGGCGCCGATGTGCAAATCTACGCGCCGCACACCTACGACGCCGTGATGACCATGGCGACGGCGATGGCGGACGCGAAATCGGCCGACCCGGCCAAGTACCTGCCCTTCCTGGCCAAAGTGAAGTACGACGGTATCACCGGCCCGATCTCCTTCGACGCCAACGGCGACATCAAGGACGGTTCGCTGACCCTGTTCACCTTCAAGGGCGGCAAGAAGGTGAAGATGGAAGTGGTCAAGTAAAGACCGGCCGCGGACGCGCACCTTGCGCTGGAAGCGAAAAACCCGCCGGTTTGGCTAATGCCGTTCAGTTAAGACTGGACGGCATTTTTATTTTGGGCCTGTAAACGCCCGGGCCTGCTGTTAACCTACGCGGCGATGCTCGATGACACTCTCCATTTCCTGGCAAACCACCTCGAAGCGCCTGACTGGCGTC
>JANXSQ010000300.1 GCA_025356595.1 Janthinobacterium sp.
CGCCCGCCGCCCGCCCGGCCTCCCCGTCCCGTCCCACCGCCATCCGCCCGCGCTTCTGTGCATCTTGTCAAATGCGGCATACAATGCTGGCAAGCATTATTCGGCCAGACCGACGGGCCGGCACCAGCACATTCGCTCAAGGGACTATAGATGGAGATGTTCGCGCTCGACGATCAGGTGGCCCAATGGGAGCTGGCGCTGCTGCCGCTGCGCGGCGCGGCCCGCCTGCCGCTGCTGGCGCCGCTGGCCTGGCATCTGCGCCAGCGCGACAGCGCGCGCGCCGCCGCGCTGGCCGACGAGGCCCTGGCCCTGCTGCCGCTGGCGGCGCTGGAGCCGGCCGCCGAGCGCGGCCTCGCCGCCCGCCTGCTGCTGGTGCAGGCGGAAACGGGCTGGTTGCGCGGCGCCCTCGATGAAGCCGAGGCGCTGGCGCGCGCCGCCGCCGACATCATGGCCGCGCTCGACGACGCCGCCGGGCGCGCCGACGCCCACTGGCTGCAAGCCTGGATCGCCGTCGACCGCGGCGAGCACGAACGCTGCGACGCCGAACTGGGACGCGCCGCCGAAGCGGCCCGCGCCGGCGGCGACGCGCTGCGCGAGGCCGTCGCCGAGGCGGCCACGGCGCGCTGGGCCGTGCTGCGCGACCTGCACGCGGCCAGCGCCCGCTGGGGCGGACGCTTCGACACCGAGGCGCCGGCCGCGCTGGCCACCTGGGTCAACGACTTCCTCGGCGTGACGGCCAGCCAGTCGCGCGACCTGGGCGCGGCCGCCGGCTACTACATGCGCTGCTACGAGGCGGCGCTGGCAACGGGCCAGCTGCGCCAGGCCATCACGGCCGCCACCAACATCGGCGGCTACTTCACCCGCCTCAACGACCACCAGGCGGCGCTGGAGTGGAAGCAGTGCGCGCTCGACCTGGCGCGTCCCACCGGCTGGCCGCACAGCATCGGCGCCTGCCTGATGCACACGGCCGAATCGATGCGCCGCCTGGGCCGCCTCGAGGCCGCCGCCGAACTGCTGCGCGAGGCGCTGCAGATGCTGGCGCCGCAGTCGGCCTCGCGCAGCTACGCCATCGCGCTGCGCTACCTGGGCGACCTGAGCCTGGACCAGGGCGACTACGCCGCCGCGCTGGACGCCTTCCTGCGCCTGGAGGGGCGCGCCGACGCGCTCGACCAGGCCGACTTCCAGAGTTCGGCGCGGCGCGGCCAGGCGCACGCGCTGTCGCGCCTGGACCGGCCGGACGAGGCGCTGCGGGCGGCGCGGACGGCAGTCGCGCTGGCCGCCCGCCAGGGCCACGCCTACAACCACATCGCCGCCCTGCGCGTGCTGGCCATGCTGCACGCCAGCCACGCCCTGCCGGCGCCGCCGCAAATGCGCGAGGCGAACGCCGCGCTGCACTATCTGCACCAGGCGCTGGCGGTGGCCGACACGGTGCGCGGCTACATCGTGCCGGGCGACCTGCTCGACGCGCTGGCGCACGAGTACGCCCGGGCCGGCCAGCACGCCCAGGCCTACGCCATCGCGCTGCAGGCCGGCGCCGCGCGCGACAAGACCCACAACCAGGAAGCCACCAACCGCGCCATCGCCATGCAGGTGCACCACCAGACCGAGCACGCCCGCGCCGAAGGCCTGCACCACCGCGAACTGGCCGAATCGGAGGCGCGCCGCGCCGCCGTGCTGCAGCAGACCAGCGCCACGCTGGAGCGCCTGTCGGCCATCGGCCAGGAGATCACCACCCACCTCGACGCGCGCGCCGTCTTCCAGGTGCTCGACCGCCACGTCCACGCGCTGCTGCCGGCGACCACCTTCGCCATCTACCTGACCGACGCGGCCGGCGCCGCGCTGACGCGCGCCTACGGCGTCGAGGCGGGCCAGGCGCTGCCGACCAACCGCATCGCGCTGGACGACCCGCACGCCTATTCGGTGCGCTGCCTGCGCGAACGGCGCGAGGTGCACGTCGAACGCCTGCCGGCGGAACGCTACGCGACGGTCGTGCCGGGCACCCTGGTCAACCTGAGCGCGCTGTACGCGCCGCTGGTGGTGGGCGAGCGGACCATGGGCGTGATGACGGTGCAGGCGCGCCACGCCGAAGCCTACGGCGAGCGCGAACGGCTGATTTTCCGCACCCTGTGCGCCTACGGCGCCATCGCCCTCGACAACGCGCACGCCTACCGCCAGTTGAAGGACGCCCAGACCCAGTTGGTGTCGCAGGAAAAGCTGGCGGCGCTCGGTTCGCTGATGGCCGGCGTCGCCCACGAACTGAACACGCCGATCGGCAACAGCCTGCTGATCGCCAGCACCATGCAGCAAAAGACCGAGGACCTGGAGCGCCTGCTGCTCGGAGCCGGCCTGCGCCGCTCCGACCTGGCCGCCTACATCGCCGACAACCGCAAGGCCTCGGCCCTGGTGATGCGCGGCCTGAGCAGCGCGGCCGACCTGGTGAACAGCTTCAAGCAGGTGGCCGTCGACCGCACCACCGAGCAGCGCCGCCTGTTCGACCTGCAGCAGGTGACGCACGAAATCATCGCCACGATGATGAACCGGGTGCGCGCCGGCGGCCACGCCATCGAAGTCGCCATTCCGGAGCTGCTGATGATGGACAGCTACCCCGGCCCCTTCGGCCAGGTCATCACCAACCTGATCAACAACGCCCTGCTGCACGCCTTCGAAGCCAGGAGCGGCGGGCGCATGTGGTTAACGGCGCAACTGGCCGGCGAGCGCGTGCGCGTCAGCCTGCGCGACGACGGCGCAGGCATCGCGCGGGAACACCGCCAGCGCATCTTCGACCCCTTCTTCACCACCAAGCTGGGCCAGGGCGGCAGCGGCCTGGGCCTGTCGATCAGCTATAACATCGTCACCTCCCTGCTGGGCGGCAGCATCGGCGTCGACAGCTCGCCCGCCGGCACCACCTTCAGCCTCGAACTGCCGCTGACGGCGCCGCGCCACGACCCGGCCCGGCCGGCCGCCATCTGCTAGGCCCCCATGCGGCGGCGGCGCGGACAAAAGCGCCATGCCCACGGCCGGCTCCATGATTCCAGAGGGAAACAATTAACGGCGCCGGGCCGCCCCGGGCGTCGAAAATTGTGTCCTGTCTAGACAGATGCTTTGCCGCTTGCGCCGGCCGTCCTTTCCAATCTAAAAGCAAAACCCTTATAATTGATCCGCTTACCGGCGGGAAAGGCACGCCGCCGGCGGCCTCCGCATCTCCAAGTGGTCTCTATGTCTACCAAAAAACCGATCAAGCACTACCTCCAATTTTCCGACTTTACGTTGGCCGAATACGACTATGTGATCGAGCGCGCCCATCTGATCAAGCGCAAGTTCAAGAACTACGAGATCTACCATCCCCTGATCGACCGCACCCTGGTGATGGTGTTCGAAAAGAATTCGACGCGCACCCGCCTGTCCTTCGAGGCCGGCATGCACCAGCTGGGCGGCGCGGCGATCTACCTGAACACGCGCGACAGCCAGCTGGGCCGCGGCGAGCCGGTCGAGGACGCCGGCCAGGTGATGTCGCGCATGTGCGACATCATCATGGTGCGCACCTTCGGCCAGGAGATCATCGAGCGTTTCGCCGCCAATTCGCGCGTGCCGGTGATCAACGGCCTGACCAACGAGCACCATCCCTGCCAGGTGCTGGCCGACATCTTCACCTTCATCGAGCACCGCGGCTCGATCGCCGGCAAGATCGTCGCCTGGATCGGCGACGCCAACAACATGCTGTACTCCTGGCTGCAGGCGGCCGAAGTGTTCGGCTTCCACGTCCACGTCTCGACGCCGAAGGGCTACGATATGGACCTGGCGCAGGTGACGACGGCGCGCTACACCTTCTTCGCCAACCCGTCCGACGCCTGCCAGGGCGCGCACCTGGTCAACACCGACGTCTGGACCAGCATGGGGTACGAGGCCGAGAACGCCGCCCGCCTGGCCGCCTTCGACGGCTGGATCGTCGACGCCGCGAAGATGGCGCGCGCCGCGCCGGACGCGCTGTTCATGCACTGCCTGCCGGCCCACCGCGGCGAGGAGGTGGCCGCCGAGGTCATCGACGGCCCGCAATCCGTGGTCTGGGAAGAGGCCGAGAACCGCCTGCACGTGCAGAAGGCCCTGATCGAATACCTGCTGCTTGGACAGCTGAACTGAACCACCCCGCATTAACGAGAATGGAAAAATCATGAGCGATATTAAAAAAGTAGTGCTGGCCTATTCGGGCGGCCTGGACACCTCCGTCATCCTGAAATGGTTGCAGGACAACTACCAGTGCGAGATCGTCACCTTCACGGCCGACCTGGGCCAGGGCGAGGAACTCGAGCCGGCGCGCGCCAAGGCGATCAAGTTCGGCATCAAGCCGGAAAACATCTACATCGACGATGTGCGCGAAGAGTTCGTGCGCGACTTCGTCTTCCCCATGTTCCGCGCCAACACCGTCTATGAGGGCGAGTACCTGCTGGGCACCTCGATCGCCCGTCCCCTGATCGCCAAGCGCCTCATCGAGATCGCCCGCGCCACCGGCGCCGACGCCATCTCGCACGGCGCCACCGGCAAGGGCAACGACCAGGTGCGCTTCGAACTGGGCGCCTACGCGCTGATGCCGGACGTGAAGATCATCGCCCCGTGGCGCGAGTGGGATCTGCTGTCGCGCGAAAAACTGCTGCAGTACGCGCAGGACGCCGGCATCGACATCGACATGAAGCACAAGAACGGCGGCGCGCCGTACTCGATGGACGCCAACCTGCTGCACATCAGCTTCGAAGGCCGCCACCTGGAAAACCCCAGCGCCGAGGCCGAGGAATCGATGTGGCGCTGGACCGTCAGCCCCGAAGCGGCCCCGGACGCGGCCGAATACCTCGACGTCGAATACGAAAAAGGCGACATCGTCGCCCTGAACGGCGTGCGCATGTCGCCGGCCACGGTGCTGGCCGAATTGAACCGCGTCGGCGGCAAGCACGGCATCGGCCGCCTCGACCTGGTGGAGAACCGCTACGTCGGCATGAAGTCGCGCGGCTGCTATGAAACCCCGGGCGGCACCATCATGCTGAAGGCCCACCGCGCGATCGAATCGATCACGCTGGACCGCGAAGTGGCGCATCTGAAGGACGACCTGATGCCGCGCTACGCCTCGATGATCTACAACGGCTACTGGTGGGCGCCGGAGCGCCTGGCGCTGCAGACCCTGATCGACCACACGCAGCAGTGCGTCAACGGCTGGGTGCGCATCAAGCTGTACAAGGGCAACGTCATCGTCGTCGCGCGCGATTCGAAAACCGATTCGCTGTTCGACATGAACATCGCCACCTTCGACGAGGACGGCGGCGCCTACAACCAGGCCGACGCCGGCGGCTTCATCAAGCTGAACGCGCTGCGCATGCGCATCGCCGCCATCGCCCGCGCCAAACGCGGACAGTAAATTCCCCGGCCCCGGCCGGTGAACGCGACGGGCCGCTTTTCAGCGGCCCGTTTTGTTTTTCGCCGCCGCCGCGCCGCCGCGCGTGGCAACATGCTACAGTGGCAAGGAGCGGCGCCCGCCCCGACCCGGAGACTCCATGTTGAAAAACCTGAGCATCAAGAAGAAGCTGTACTGCGGCGTCGGCGCCATCCTCGCCATCGTCGCCACCCTGCTCACGCTGGCCTACACCAATTTCTCCCGCCTGTCCGAGGCCAACGCCTGGGACCGCCATTCGATGAGCGTGCTGCTCGCCGTCGACAAGGTCAACGACGCCATCCTGCTGATCCAGGTCGAGGCGCGCGGCTATTCGCTGACCGGCAAGGAAGCCTCGCTGACGCCGGAGCGCGACGAGGCGCTGCTGCTGAGCGGGCGCCTGCGCGAGCTGGTCGCCCTGACGGCCGACAACGCCCGGCAGACGGCGCGCCTGAAACAAGTCGAACAACTCAGCACCGCCTGGGTGCGCGACTGGATCACGCCGCTGATCGAGAAGCGCCGCGCCCTGGGCGACGCGCCCGGCGCAGCAGACAGCATCGGGCGCAGCATGGTCATCGGCGGCGCGCCGGCCCTGCGCGCCGCCAACGCCCTGCTGGCCGAGGTGGCGGGCGAGGAAAACCGCCTGCTGGCGCTGCGCTCGCAGAATTCGGTCCGCCAGCAGGAGAGCATGACGCTGCTGCTGGCCGGCGGCGGCGCCCTGTGCGCGCTGTTGGCGCTGGGCATCGCCTACGCGCTGGCGCGCGCCATCCTGAACCCGCTGAACAATCTGACCCAGGCCGTCGGCCGCATCGCCGCCGGCGAGCAGACGGCGCGCGCCGCCATCCTGTCCGGCGACGAGCTGGGGCGGGTGACGCAGGAGTTCAACCGCATGGCGCAGACCATCCAGGACAACCAGGCGCGCGAACTGGCCGCCGGCGACGCCCTGCGTGCCAAGGTCGACGCCCTGCTGCGGGTGGTCTCGCGGGCCGCCTCGGGCGACCTGACCGGCCAGGTCGAGGTCAGCGGCGAGGACGCCATCGGCCAGCTCGGCCACGGCCTGGCGAGCATGTTCGCCAACCTGCGCAGCCTGCTCAACAACGTGCAGAAGGCCGGCATCCAGGTCACCACCTCGGCCACCGAGATCGCCGCCTCGGCCAAGCAGCAGGAGGCCACCGGCATCGAGCAAGCCCAAACCAGCGTGGAGATCCTCAGCACCACCAAGGAAATCTCCGCCAACACCGGCGAACTGCTGAAAACCATGCAGGAGGCCACCGCCGTGGCCGACTACACGACCACGGCCACGGCCGAGGCGCAGGGCAATCTGAAGCGCATGGACCAGACCATGCAGCACATGGTGGCCGCCACCGATTCGATCAACGCCAAGCTGGCCGCCCTGTCCGAAAAGGCCAGCAACATCAACAGCGTGCTGATCACCATCACCAAGGTGGCCGACCAGACCAACATCCTCTCGCTGAACGCCGCCATCGAGGCGGAAAAGGCCGGCGAGGCCGGCCGCGGCTTCTCCGTCGTCGCCACCGAGATCCGCCGCCTGGCCGACCAGACCTCGGTGTCGACCTGGGACATCGAGCAGATGCTCAAGGAGATGCAGTCGGCCGTCTCGGCCAGCGTGATGGGCATGGACAAATTTTCCGAGGAAATCCGCCGCAGCGTCGGCGAGGTGCGCCAGGTCGCCGAGCAATTGTCGGCCGTCATGGACCAGGTGCAGAAGCTGACGCCGCAGTTCGACGCCGTGCTGCAGGGCATGCAGTCGCAGGCCGTCGGCGCGACGCAGATTTCCGACACCATGATGCAGTTGAACGACGCCACCCAGCAGACCGTCGAGTCGCTCAAGGCCACCAGCGAGGCGGTGCACCAGCTGCAGTACGCGGCCGGCGACCTGCAGGCCAGCGTCGCCAATTTCGCCGTCGCGATCTAGGCCGCCATGAAGGCGCTGATCTTCCACATCGGCCCCGACCGCTACGCCATCCGCCTGGCCGCCATCGCGCGCGTGCTGCCCCTGCTCGAGCTGAAACAACTGCCGCTGGCGCCGCACGGCGTGGCCGGCCTGCTCGACTACCACGGCGCCAGCGTGCCGGTGATCGACCTGTGCCGGCTGGCCGGCATGCCCGCCGCGCCGCAGCACTACGACACGCGCATCGTGCTGCTCGACTACGCCGGCGCGGACGGCGCCGCGCATCTGCTGGGCCTGTTGGCGCAGGGCGTGCGCGGCGTCCAGGAGCTGGCGCCCGAGGCCCTCGGCGACAGCGGCGTGCTGGCCGCGCCCTTCCTCGGCCAGGTGGCCGGCGACGCCGACGGCATGCTGCAACTGGTCGAGGTGGGGCAACTACTGCCCGAGTCGCTGCGCGCGCAATTGTTCCCGGCCGGCGCAGCGCCATGAAGGCGCAGACCCTTGTGCGCGCCAGCACCGGCTTGAATCTGCCGGCGACGACGGTGGAACGCGCCGTCGGACAGCGCATGGGCCTGACCGGCCACGCCGACAGCGAGGGCTATCTGCGCGCCTTGACGGGCGAGGAGCTGACGGCGCTGCTGGAGTTGCTGGTGGTGCCGGAGTCCTGGTTCTTCCGCGACCGGCAAGCCTTCCGGGCCGCCGCCGACTTCGTCCTCGAGCGCCTGGCGCGCGCGCCCCGGCGGGCGCCGCTGCGCATCCTCTCGCTGCCCTGCGCCGGCGGCGAGGAGCCGTACTCGATGGCGATGGCGCTGGCCGACGCCGGCGTGCCGGCCGACGCCGCCAGCATCGACGCCGTCGACCTGAGCCCGGCCTGCATCGCCCGCGCCCGCGCCGGCGTCTACGGGCGCAACGCCTTCCGCGGCGCCGACACGGCTTTTCGAGATCGCCATTTCAGCCCCGCCGGCGCGGGCGAGTACCGCATCGCCGAGGCCCTGCGCGCGCGCGTCCGCTTCGGCCAGGGCAATCTGCTGCGCCTCGACGGCGTCGCCAGCAAATGCTACGACGTGGTGTTTTGCCGCAATCTGCTGATTTACTTCGACGCGCCGACCACCCAGGCCGCCATCGCCATCCTGGCCGCCCTGCTGGCCGACGACGGCATGCTGCTGGCCGGCTACGCGGAAGTGCCCGCCTTCTGCCAGCATGGCTTCGCCGCGCTGCCGCACAAGCACGCCTTCGCGCTGAAAAAACGCCGCGACGCGGCGCGTCCCGCCATGCCGCCGGCGGCGCGCCCGGCGCCGCCCAGGCCGGC
>JANXSQ010000319.1 GCA_025356595.1 Janthinobacterium sp.
GAATGGTGATACGCAAGACCTGACCCCGATCCGTGGCTCTAGCAATTGGGCGCCGTCGCCCGCTCCAGGGCATTGAGCCAGCGGATGGCGTGTTCCCGGCTGGCGCCGCACATTTCCTCCGACGGCTGCAGGCCGCCGCAAAAGCCGGGTCGTTCCGGCTTGCCGAAGATGCGGCAGCGATTGTCTTCGGCAAGCTGGACGCATCTGACGCCGGCGGGCTTGCCGTCTGGCATGCCCGGAATCGGGCTCGTGATCGACGGGGCGGTGCAGCAGGCGCCGCAGCTCGGACGGCAGTTCATGCCCGTCCTTGGGCGGCGGCCGGCATGTGTTGGGTATGGCGCATGGGGTAGTGGTCCTGAGGCGGCGCCGCTGCCACATCGGTCAGGCGCCAAGGGCGAAGTATACACGCTGGCCCCGGCGCCGCGTCCTGGCCCCGGCCGGACGCGGCTTCATCGCCCGCCTCAAGCAGCAGTGAGGCGGCGGGCGTAAAAAAACGGCGGCGCGGAGCCGGAGCCGACCCCCTTGGGCCGGCTCCGGCTCCGCGCCGCCGCCTACTGTTGCCGTCACCGGCTTTCGATCGGCCCGGCTCAGCCCGCGGGGCGTGGGCCGGGCAGCGCCATCAGCGTCCGGTTTCCTTCAAGTAGACGGCGCGCGCGGCGCTGGCCGTGTTGGCGAAGTCGCTGAAGACGCCGTCGACGCCGGCGCGGAAGTAGGCCAGGTACTCGGCCGTCGGATCGCCCTTGTAGATGCCGGCCAGATACTTCTGCTCGTTGCGGAAGGTATAGGTGTGGACGAACAGGCCGGCCTTGTGGGCGTCGGCGATCAGGCTGGTGGGCGTGACGCTGTTGACGTCGGCCAGCGCGCCGGTGTAGGGCGTGCCGTCGGCGTTGCTGGTCTTGAGGGGCGAGACGGTCAGCGCCATCACCTGCGGTTTCCACGGACCGATGCCGTCCGCGTAGGTCTTGATCTCGGCCAGGCCGGCCGGCGTCAGCATGGCGCCGAAGTAGCGGCCGTCGCCGGCCACGGTCCAGCTGTACGGGCGGCCGTCGACGAAGTTGTAGACGTCGTCGGTCTGGTAAATCATCGCGCCGGTCTTGTAGTTGACGTCGTTGCCGTCGACCAGTTGCACCAGCTTCGTGTTCAGGCCGGCCGCGCGCAGGTATTTCAGGCTGGCCGGATCGAAACTCTGGATCAGGATGGCCGCGCTCTTGCTGTTCAGATTGTTGTCCTTGACCAGCTTGACGATGGCGTCCTCGAAGGGATGGCTGCCCGTGCCGCAACCGTTGGCGATGGCCTGGGCGTTGTTCCAGAGCGGATTCTTCGCTTCCGGGTAGACCGAGATGGTACGGCCGGCCGCCGCGCCCTTGGCCTTGGCGATGTCGATGATCTCCTGCATCGTCAGGACCGGATACTTGCCGTTCAGCGCGGTCGGGCGCTCGGTGCGGGCGTCGTAGGTCGTGCCGCCTATCCATTGTTTCAGTTCTGCGACGGTGAAATCGCTGATGGCCCAGTCGCCGGTGTGGTCCTCGCCGTCGACGACGAGCGACTTCAGCACCGATTTCGGGTCCAGCGCATCGGTGCGGTCGCTCAGGTATTGCGCCGGTCCGCCGTAGGTGCTGAGCGAATAGCCGACGTTGACCAGTACGCCGGGCACAGTGCGCTTGCGCGCGGCGACGGCGGCGTTGCCCTGGGCCACGGCGGCGATGTTGGTGTTGTCGCTGAGCCAGGGATTGTGGCGGGCCACCAGCACGCAGTCGCGGCTCAGGTGCAGGTCCATTTCCAGCGAATCGGCGCCGGCGTCGGCCGCCGCCTCATAGGCGGGCTGGGTTTCCTCGGGATACAGGCCGGGCAAGCCGCGATGGCCGATCACCAGCGGCGCCGCGCCGTCCAGCGTCAGGAAGGGCAGGGGGCCGCTGTCGCCGCCGCAGGCGCTCAGGGCCAGGCTGGCCGCAATGATCAACAGGCTATTTTTTTTCAGGGTAGTCATTGGCTGGCGTGCTTTCGTCTCGGGGGTGGGGGCGGGGGCGCCTTTGGCGCTGTCATCATAGTGAGCGCTTGTGACGGCATGATGACGCCGGCGCGGAAATGCGCCCGTTCCGCAGGCTGGCGAATGCTCCTTGCGGATCTTGGGTGGACGCTGATGCGCGCTGAAGGTGTCGACGTCGGCCGAAAGTGCCTTCCTGTCGGCGCCCCGCCGGCTCGGTCCGGGATGAGGGATAAAATACGGCCATGAGCGCCGCTCGCGCCAAACTCATGGGTATGCCCCGGCCGGCCGGGATGTTTTTTCAGTGCCACCCGCAATATTTGAATCAGAAAGCAAGAAATGAATCAATCCACTTCAAGCGGCGTCTCGGGCGTGCATCAAGGTGTGGTGTACGCCTTGCTGGCGGCCGCGCTGTTCGGCGCCAGCACGCCGTTCGCCAAGACGCTGGTCGGCCAGATCGCACCGGTCACCCTGGCGGGCATGTTGTATCTCGGCAGCGGCTTGGGACTGCTGGGGTGCTTCATCGCGCGCGCGCTCGCCAGCCGCAACGCCCAGGATAAACCGGCCGCCCTGACGGCAGCCGATCTGCCGTGGCTGGGCGGCGCCATCGTGTTCGGCGGCGTCGCCGGCCCGGTGTTGCTGATGCTCGGACTGACCCTGACGCCGGCGTCGTCGGCGTCGCTGCTGCTGAACATGGAGGGCGTGCTGACGGCGCTGTTGGCCTGGTTCGTGTTCAAGGAAAATTTCGACCGGCGCATCTTCGCCGGCATGCTGCTGATCGTCGTGGCCGGGCTGCTGCTGTCCTGGGAGCAAGTACCCGTGCTGGGCGTGCCTTGGGGCGCACTGGCGATCGTCGGCGCCTGCCTGTGCTGGGGCATCGACAACAATCTGACCCGCAAGGTGTCGGCCAGCGACGCCCTGCAGATTGCCTGCGTCAAGGGCCTGGTGGCCGGCTCGGTGAATCTGGCCATCGCGCTGGCGCTCGGCTTCCGTTTGCCGGAGCTGCGCACCGTACTGGCGGCCGGCGCGGTCGGCTTTGGCGGCTACGGCCTGAGCCTGGTGATGTTCGTGCTCGCGCTGCGCCACCTCGGCACGGCGCGCACCGGCGCGTATTTTTCGGCGGCGCCCTTCGTCGGCGCGCTCGTTTCCCTGCTGATGCTGGGCGAAGTCCCCGGCGCGGTGTTCTGGGTCGCGGCCGCGCTGATGGGCGCCGGCATCTGGCTGCACCTGAGCGAAACGCACGAGCACCAGCACGAGCATGAAGCGATGGCGCACGCGCACGGGCACAGCCATGACGCGCACCACCGCCACGGGCATGATTTCGAGTGGGACGGCGTCGAGCCGCACGCTCATCCGCACCGGCATGAGCCGCTGCGCCACGGGCACGCCCATTATCCGGATATTCACCATCGGCACGATCACGACCCGGCCTAGTCAGCTGGCCAAGCTTGAAGGTGTTCCCCAAGCGGATGCCTATGTCGGTCATGTTGCGCAGTAATATTTCGGCGTACCGAGGTAGGGCTTACAAACCGTGCTCCAACGTGGGAAAGTAGTACGACAGCCAGCTCGTGATGAGCGTGTCGTATTGGTAATGCATGGCGATGGCGGTCAGGATAATGATCACGCCGAACAGCTGCTGCATGCGAGTCGAATAGCGCGCCACCCGTCGCACCCGGGTACTCATGCGCTGGCCGCCGTAGGCAATGAGCAGCATGGGGATGCCGGCGCCGATCGAGTAGCTCAGCAGCATGACGGTGGCGTGGCCCAAGTCGCGCGAGGTGGCCACCAGCGTCAGGATCGACCCCAACACGGGACCGGCGCAGGGCGTCCACACGACGCCCAAGGTCATGCCCAGCAGCAGACCTCCCATATTGCCCATTTCCGCGCGGATGCCGATGTCGTTTGCGCGGTTGATCACGCCGCTCAGGCGCAGGGTCAGCACTTCGAAGGGACGCTTCCACAGCATAAGCAGGCCGAACAGCAGCAACAGGGCGGTGGCGGTGTCGCGCAGGGTCTGTGGCGACAGCCCCAGGGTTTCCGAAAACAGGCCGAACACCAGCGCGCAGGCCGAGAATGTGACGACGAAGCCCAGTGCGATAAAGGCCGGCCTGGCCTTGCTGGTCTGGCCGATCGAGGTGCCCAGCAGGATAGGCAGCATGGGCAGAATGCAGGGGGCGGCGATGGTGAACACCCCGGCCATCAGGGCCAAGAGGATATGGATCATTGCGCCTCCTTGCCGGCCGGACGCGACAGCGTATGGGTGGTGCCGAACAGGCGTAAGCCCTTGTAGCCCTTGGCGCTGAGGTCGCCGCCGATGCCGAAGCTGAGCGCGCAATCAAGGTTTTCCTGATTGTTGCGCGCCACCATATTGTTCCTCCATTCGCTCTTGGCGCCGGCGTCCGGGTCGCGCAGCAAGTCGGGCCGTACGGCGGTCTTGCCGTACAGCGCGACGGTAGCCTGTCTGGCTGTCGGAATGGCGTCGGCCGGGAGGCGGATGCAGTTGCCGGCCTTGCAGTCGGCCTCGTCGGCGGCGCTGGAGTGTGGGGCCGGTACCGCCGCAGTCTGGGCGGCGGCCGGTAGTGCCAGCAGGCCGATGCCGATCAGCTTAGCAAGGTCGGGCGCGAGTTGTTTCATGTGGGGTCTCCATGGGGTGGGTTTGCATGTCAGTGATTTCACCTTGGCCATGTATCCGCCTTATGTTGAACGTGAGCTATCCTGTAATCTTGTGTATCCGTAGCGGCTACGGATACAGTCCGATACAAGCGGGGGTGCCGGATCGCTCAATATCGGCTATAACAGCGGATATGGAACACACTGACCACATACTGATCGTCGACGACGATCGCGACATCCGCGAATTGCTGGCCGAGTATCTGACGCGGAACGGCTGCCAGGTGACGGTCGTGGCCAACGGCAGGCAGATGCGTGCCGCGCTGGATCTGGCCACCTTCGATCTGGTCGTGCTCGACCTTATGCTGCCCGGCGAGGACGGATTGGCCCTGTGCCGGGATCTACGCACCGGCAAGACCCGCGCCATCCCCATCCTGATGCTGACGGCGCGCGCCGATGAAACCGACCGTGTGGTCGGCCTTGAAATGGGCGCCGACGACTATCTCACCAAGCCCTTCGCCGCGCGCGAGCTCATGGCGCGCATCCGCGCCGTGTTGCGCCGCACGCGCATGCTGCCGCCCAAGCTGCACCAGGGCGATACGAGCCACCGCATCGCCTTCGGCGATTGGGTGCTCGACACCACGGCGCGCCACCTACTCGACGCCAGCGGCACCATGGTCTCGCTCAGCGGCGCCGAATATCGCCTGCTGCGCGTCTTTCTTGAGCATCCTCAACGCGTGCTCAACCGCGACCAGCTGCTCAACCTGACTCAGGGCCGCGAGGCCGAACTGTTCGACCGCTCGATCGACTTGCTGGTCAGCCGCTTGCGCCAACGCCTGATGGAGGATGCGCGCGAGCCGCGCTATATCAAGACCGTGCGTAGCGAGGGCTATGTCTTCGCCGCCGCCGTCGCGCCTTGTCCGGGTCCGCTGTGAAACGGACCTTGTCCCGACTTTGGCCGCGCTCCCTGTTCGGCCGCCTGACCCTGATCCTGGTGTGCGGCCTGCTGCTTGCCCACGGCCTGTCCTTCGGCCTGATCCTCTACCAGCAGGCCCAGGCCAGCAAGATGAGCATGCTGTACGCGCTCGGCAAGGACGTCGCCAGCTCGGTGGCCATCCTGGAACGGCTGCCGCCGAGCGAGCGGCCCGCATGGCTGGACAAGCTGGAACGGCGCAACTACCGCTTCCTGCTCGGCCCTGTGCCGGAGGGCGCGCCGCTGCGCGCGCCGCTGGTCAATGAGGTGATGGAATCGGTCCAGGGCGCGCTCGACGCCGCTTACTCGGTCACCACCACCGCCGGCCCCGACCCGCGGCAGAAGCGCATCGACATCCACCTCAAGCTCAGCGACGGCACGCCGCTGACCATCGCCCTGCGTCCCGCGCCGATGCCGCTGGCGGCCTGGCTGGTGCCGATCTTCCTGATCCAGTTGGTGGTGCTGATCCTGTTCATGTGGTGGGCGGTGCGCCTGGCCACGCGCCCCTTGGCCCAGCTGGCCGCCGCGGCCGACCGCATGGGGCCGGCCGCGCCGCCGCTGCCCGAGCACGGCCCGCTGGAGGTGGCCCTGGCCGCCGTCGCCTTCAACGCCATGCAGCGCCGGATCGCCGAGTTCCTGGCCGAGCGCATGCAGATCCTGGCGGCCGTCTCGCACGACCTGCGCACCCCCATCACGCGCATGCGCCTGCGCGCCGACCTGCTCGACGATCCGCTGCTGCGCGACAAGATGCTGGGCGACTTGCGCGCCATGCAGATGCTGGTCGAGGAGGGCATCGCCTACGCGCGCGACGCCAAGGGCTTGACGGAGCTGCCCTGCCGCACCAACCTCGACGCCCTGTTGGCCAGTCTGGTGTATGACTACACCGATGAGTGCCACGAGCTGCGCCTGCGGGGCCGGCTGGAGCTGAGCCTGAACATCCGGCCGCACGCGCTGCGCCGCATCGTCACCAATCTGGTCGATAACGCCCTCAAATTCGGCACGGAGGTCGAGATCGAGCTGAGCCGCGAGGATGACCAGCATTACGTCATCGCGGTGCTCGACCGCGGCCCCGGCATCGACCCGGCCGAATGGAAAGCCGTGTTCCAGCCCTTCTACCGTATCGACAATGCGCGCAGCCGCGACACCGGTGGCACCGGCCTGGGCCTGGCCATCGCCCAGCAATTGACGTCGGCGCTGGGAGGCAGCCTGAGCCTGGCTCAGCGCGCCGGCGGCGGCTTGGCCGTGCGCCTGTCGCTCCCGCGGCCGACGACGCGGGCGAGCCCGCCCCGCACGGATAGCCCGACTGTTCAAGCACGTCCTTGAGGGAAGCCCGCGCGTCGGCATGGTTTTGTATCGCAATGTGTACGGCGGTGCCGCGGATACGGAAAGCTAAAATCCGCCGCGCAGCCGACACAAAGCAGATACATCGGTGACTTTAAATAGCCCTATGCGCCAGGCAATCATGCCGCCGGCGTCACCTATCTAAAGGAACATTCCCATGCGTGCCATTATTCAACCCGCCATGCTGGCTTTGAGCGCCATCCTGACACTGGCCGTCGCCAGCGCGCAAGCGCAGCAAGCGGCACCGGAGGTGGGCCGCTGGATCACCGAAAGCGGCAACCTCGAGGTGGAGATCGCGGCTTGCGGCCCGGCCTATTGCGGCACAGTCACCCGCGTCATCGCCAAGCAGTCGATGAGCCAACCCGGGGCGGCGATGGCGTCCGCGAATGGCGCTTCTCCGCTGGGCAAGCAGATCCTGTTCGACCTGCAGCCGATGAGCGCCGGAGGCTGGCAGGGCCATATCTACAACCGCGAAAACAACAAGACCTACAACAGCCAGCTCGCCGCGGTTGACACGGACCAGCTCAAGCTGACCATCTACGAGGACAGTCCCGCCAACGGCAGGATCCAGGTGTGGCGCCGTTCCTCCCTGCCCGTGGCGCGGTAGTCAGATAAACCAAGTGCCGGCGCGCGTCCGGCGCACCAGACGATGAAAGAAAATGACAATGCGACTCTCCCAACTCAAGACCATGCTGGCGCAACTGGGACTGATGCTGGCCTGTTCAAGCTTCGCCATGTCGGGCGCCAGATCGGAAACCCTGGGCGACTTTGGGCCGGCGCCGGAAATCGCCGGCATCCAGCAATGGTTTAACTCGCCCGCGCTGAGCATGGCTTCCCTGCGCGGCAAGGTCGTGCTGATCGACTTCTGGACCTATTCCTGCATCAACTGCATCCGCACCTTACCCTATGTGAGCAAGTGGCACGAGCGCTACAAAGGCCAAGGTTTGGTGGTGGTGGGTGTGCACACGCCGGAATTCCCGTACGAGCGCGAGGCGCGCAACCTGGCCACGGCGATCCAGCGCTTCGGCCTGAGCTACCCGGTGGCCCAGGACAACCGCTATCTCACTTGGCGCAATTATGACAACCAATACTGGCCTGCCAGCTATCTGGTGGACCGCCAGGGCAAGATCCGCATGAAGCATGCCGGCGAAGGCAATTATGAGGAAATTGAACGCGCGATCCGCCAATTGCTGGCCGAGCCAGTGGCGCGCTGAGCGGGGTGCTCCTCTATCGCGACGACGACAATGGTCGAGACAACTTGGGATTTGCATACTTGACGCCGGCGACGCGGACGTCTATATTAATGACTCAAAAGTAAGTAGCTGGATGGCCGCATATGCAAGCCCCTCATGACACCAAGCCGCGCTGGGAACGGCGCAAAGATGCCCGTCCGCAAGAGCTGATCGCCGCGGCGCTGGATCTGTTCGTCGAACGGGGTTTCGCCTCGACCCGTCTGGAGGACGTGGCCAAGCGCGCCGGGGTGTCGAAAGGCACGCTGTACCTGTATTTCGAGAACAAGGAAGAGCTGTTCAAGGCCGTCGTGCGGGAGAACATCGTGCACGTCATCGGCCAGGCCGAGGACAGCGTCGCCGCCTCCACGGACAGCAGCGTCGATCTGCTGCGCGCCATGCTGATGGAGTGGTGGCGGCACGTCGGCGCCACCAAGCTGGCCGGCATCACCAAGCTGATGATGGCCGAGTCGGGCAATTTCCCCGAGTTGACGCAGTTCTACAACGAGGAGGTGGTCACGCGCGGCAACGCCATCATCACCAGCGTGCTCAAGCGCGGCATGGCGCGCGGCGAATTCCGCTCCGTCGACGCCGAGTTGATGACGGCCATCCTCAGCGCGCCCGTCATCATGTTGATGATGTGGAACAATTCGTATCTGCCCTGCGACAAGAAGGACCTCGATTCGGACGCCTATATGAGCGCGTTTATCGAGCTCAGCCTGCGTGGCCTGGTCGCCGCGCCGGGCGCGCCGTGACGGCGGCGGCGGCCTGGGGCGGCGTTCGGTTGCCGTTTTTTCAACGTTCAATCCCCCGAAACTGCAGATCGTCGCAAATTCCCGCGCCATGCCGCCTTTCTCGTTAACATGCGCCCTAAGCCAGTTCAGCGATAAAATGGCGGATTATTATTTTCCTCACCGAGTCCAAAGATGAATATCGAACAAGCCCGCTTCAATATGATCGAACAGCAAATCCGCCCTTGGGACGTGCTGGACCAGGACGTCCTGGAGCTGTTGAAGGTGGTCAAGCGCGAGGATTTCGTGCCGGCCGCGTATAAGAACCTGGCCTTCGTCGACACCGATATCCCGCTGCCGGGCGGCGAGGCGATGTTCACGCCGAAGCTGGAGGCGCGCATCCTGCAGGAAGTGGGCTTGAAAAAGCATGAGAACGCGCTGGAAATCGGCTCCGGCTCCGGCTATATGGCCGCGTTGCTGGCCTTCAAGGGCCGCCACGTGACGAGCGTCGAGATCCTGCCGGAGCTGAAGGCGCTGGCGGAAAAGAATCTGGCCGACAACGGCGTCAGCAATGTGACGGTGGAGCTGGGCAACGGCGCGCAGGGCTGGGCCAAGGGCGCGCCCTTCGACGTCATCGTCATTTCGGCCAGCGTGCCGGTGCTGCCGGAGGCGTTCATGCAGCAAATCAAGGTCGGCGGGCGCATCCTGGCCATCATCGGCGACGCCCCCGTGATGTCGGCGCACCGGATCACCCGCGTCTCCGAAACCGCCTACGACACGGTCAAGCTGTTCGAAACCAACGTCAAGCCGCTGGTGATGGCGACGACGCCGTCGCAATTCACGTTTTAAGCGCCGGAGCGACGATGGAATACGTAAGCGCCCCCGAGCTTGCCGCCTGGTTGTCCGACGCGAACCGCGCCCGTCCCGTCCTGCTGGACGTGCGCGAAAACTGGGAGTTCGAGACCTGCCACATCGAAGGCTCGATCCTGATGCCGATGAACACGATTCCGGGCCGCATCGACGACCTCGATGAGGACGCCGCCATCGTCTGCGTCTGCCACCACGGCGCGCGCAGCATGCAGGTGGCGGCCTTCCTGGAGCGCAATGGTTTCGCGCACATCACGAACCTGACCGGCGGCATCCACGCCTGGGTCGTGCAGGTGGACGGCGCGATGCCCAAGTATTGACGGCGGATGCCGCTCGGCCGCAGCCGCGGCGGCACCCTCTCCGCTGAGAGCACGACCCTGATTTGGTTTTGATTCGATAAACTTTTTTGACGACTCCAACGGAGAAATGTAATGCGGAAACCCTTTATCGCCGTGCTGATAGCCAGCGCTTTTCTGTCGCTCAACGCACAGGCGGCGGACCTGATCCAAGTGTATCAACAAGCGCTGGCCAATGACGCGCAGTACGCCAGCGCCCGCGCTTCACTTGCGGCCGGTCAGGAGCGGGTTCCGCAGGGCTTGTCCGGCTTGCTGCCGAGCGCCGCCGCTTCCGGCAGCAACACCCGCGGCTACAGCAATTTTTCGCCCTTCAACGTCGGGCAGATGGTCACCAACCCGATCGGCCTGCCGGTCCTGGCGGCCGAGCAAGCCGGGCACAGCCACACCAACACCTATAACCTGACGCTGTCGCAGCCGCTGTTCCGCTGGGCCAACTGGCAGCAGTACCAGCAAAGCAAGCTGGCCCAGGCGGCGGCCGAGGCGCAGTTCGCGCAAAGCCAGCAGGACTTGATGACCCGCGTCGCCCAGGCGTATTTCGACGTCCTGACGGCGCAGGACAATCTGGGCTCGACGCAGGCGCAGAAAGTGGCGACGACGGAGCAACTGGCCTCGGCCAAGCGCAACTTCGAGGTCGGCACCCAGACCATCACCGACACGCACGAGGCGCAGGCCGCCTACGATCTGGTGGTGGCGCAGGAATTCGCCGCCATCAACGATCTGGACAACAAGCGCGCCGCGCTGCAAACCATCATCGGCGAGTCGCCGGCCGCGCTGGCGCCGATCCGCACCGGCGTGGCGATCAGCGCGCCCGTGCCGGCCGCCGTCGAGCCGTGGATCGCCTCGGCCGAGCAGCAGAACTATGGCGTCGTCAACGCCCAACTGTCGCTGGAGTCGGCCAAGCGCGACATCGAGCGCAACCGCGCCGGGCACTACCCGACGCTGGACTTGATCGCCAACGCCGGCCACACCAACACCACCGGCCTGGGCCGCACCAACAACAACGCCATCGGCGTGCAGTGGAGCGTGCCCCTGTTCAGCGGCTTCGCCGTGACCAGCAAGGTGCGCGAATCGATCGCGCTGGAGGACAAGGCGCGCGGCGACCTGGAAACGGCGCGCCGCACGGCCTCGCAGGGCGCCCGCCAAGCCTACCTGGGCGTCAACAGCGGCCTGGCGCAGGTGAAGGCGCTGGAGGCGGCCGAAGTGTCAAGTAAATCGGCGCTGGATTCGAACAAGCTCGGCTATCAAGTGGGCGTGCGCATCAACATCGACGTGCTGAACGCGCAGAAGCAATTGTTCTCGACCCAGAAGGATCTGGCGAAGGCGCGCTACGACACCATCATGAACGGCCTGCGCCTGAAGTCGGCCGCCGGCACGCTGAAGGAAACCGACCTGGGGATCGTCAACGCGCTGCTGCAGCACTAAGCGCGGCGGCAACGAGCAGCGGTATTGCGGGGCGGCCTTTTCGGGGCCGCCCTTTTTTTGCCTGCGCTGTTTACAGCCCGCCTACAGCCCGTCTACAGCTCGCCGCCCTGGCCGTCGAACTGGCGCTCGATCAGTTCGATCTTGTAGCCGTCCGGATCGGTGATGAAGGCGATCACGGTGCTGCCGCCCTTCACCGGACCCGGTTCGCGCGTGACGTTGCCGCCGTTCGCCTTGGCCGCCGCGCAAGCCTGGACAATGTCGTCGGTCGAAATGGCGATGTGCCCGTAGGCGTCGCCCAGGTCGTAGTGGTGCACGCCGTAGTTGTACGTCAGCTCCAGCTCCGCGTGGTCGGGATTGGCGCCGTAGCCGACGAAGGCCAGGGTGTATTTGTATTCGGGATTGTCGCTGGTGCGCAGCAGTTTCATGCCGAGCACGGCGGTGTAGAAATCGATCGAGCGCTGGAGGTCGCCGACCCGCAACATGGTGTGCAAAATACGCATCGTGGTCCTTGGTGGTGATGGGGGTGAGTCCGGGATTCTATGCGTTTTGGCGTTTCCGTGCCGGGGCCGGTGCGCGCCGCGCTAGTTCTCCAGGCGCGCGTCGAGCGTGACGTGGGCGTTCAGCAGCTTCGACACGGGGCAGCCGAGCTTGGCGCGCAGCGCGGCCGCCTCGAACGCGGCCTTGTCGGCGCCGGGGATGGTGGCCACCAGGTTCAGGTGCACCTCCGTGATCGAATAACCGTCATCGCCCTTGTCCAGCGTCACCGTGGCCGTCGTCATCAGGCGCTTGGCCGTCATGCCCGCCTCGCCCAGTTGCCCCGACAGGGCCATCGTGAAGCAGGCCGCGTGGGCGGCGCCGATCAATTCCTCGGGATTGCTGCCGGGGCCCTGTTCGAAGCGCGTGTTGAAACCGTATTGCACGTTGTCGAGCGCGCCGCTTTCGGTGGAAATACTGCCTTTGCCGTCCTTGAGGCCACCGCTCCAGACCGCTGTTCCTGATTTTCTCATGATCAACTCCTTTACCGTGATGTGGCCACCATCATGCGCCGGCCGAGTCCGTCCTTCCGTGCGCTCACACACATAGGCGGAGCGCCTCAGCGCGGCGCCGGCGCGACGCGCCAGACGATGTCGCCGACGTCGTCGGCCACCAGCAGCGCGCCGGCCGCGTCGACGGCGACGCCGACCGGGCGGCCCTGGGCGACGCCGTTTTCATCCAGGAAGCCGGTGAGGAAATCCTGCGGCGGCCCGGCCGGCTCGCCGGCGGCGAAGGGCACGAAGACCACCTTGTAGCCGCTGTGCGGGCGGCGGTTCCAGGAGCCGTGCTGGCCGACGAAGGCGCCGCCCCGATAGGAGGCGGGGAACAGCTTGCCCGTATAGAAGGCCAGCCCCAGCGAGGCCGTGTGGGCGCCCAGCGCGTAGTCGGGCTCGCTGGCGCGCGCCACCAGATCCGGCCGCGGCGGGCGCGCGCGCGTGTCGACGTGCTGGCCGAAGTAGCTGTACGGCCAGCCGTAGAAGGCGCCGTCCTTCAGCGCCGTCATGTAGTCGGGCACCAGATCGTTGCCCAGCTCGTCGCGTTCGTTGACGGCGGTCCAGAGCGCGCCGCTGTCCGGCTGCCAAGCCAGGCCGACCGGGTTGCGCAAACCGCTGGCGTAGACGCGCGCCTTGCCGCTGCCGCGCTCGAACTGCCAGACGGCGGCGCGGCCCGCCTCGGCGGCCGCGCCCCGTTCGCCGACGTTGCTGTTCGAGCCGACCGCGATGTACAGGTAGCGCCCGTCCGGGCTGGCGACGACGTTCTTGGTCCAGTGGTGGTTGATCGGCCCGCCCGGCAGGTCGAGCACCTTGACGCCGGGCGCCGTGAGGGCCGTCGCGCCCTCCCGGTAGGGAAAGCGCAGCAGGGCGTCGCTGTTGGCGATGTACAGATCCCGGCCGACCAGGGCCATGCCGAAGGGCGAGTTCAAGCCTTGCAGGAAGACGCTGCGCGTGGCGGCGGCGCCGTCCGCGCCCACGCCGCGCAGCAGCGTGATGCGGTTGGCGCTGGCGCCCGCCGCGCCGGCCGTCTTCATTTGCGATTTCATGACCGCGCCCTTGATGCCCTTGGCGTCGTCCGGCTTGGCCGGCGCGTTCGTCTCGGCCACCAGCACGTCGCCGTTGGGCAGCACGTATAACCAGCGCGGATGCGCCAGCCCGCGGGCGTAGGCGGCGACCGCGAAGCCGGGCGCGGCCTGCGGCCTGGCGGTGGCCAGCCAGGGCCGCGCCGGCGCCACGTTGACGGTGGGGATCAGCGCGTGTTCCGGCTCGGGCAGTACCGGATGGGGGCCGAAGCCGGGTGGCATCCGGGCGCCGGCGGCGCCGCCCAGCGTGGCGAGGGCGGCGAACAGGGCGAGAGCGACGGGCTGCTGCTGCATGGAGGCCTTTCGATGGATGGCGGCACGCCGATCTTAGCGCCTTGCCGGCGCCCCCGGCGCGCAATTGACGCTGCCGTTCACGCCGTGCCGGACGGCTCCCGCAGCTCGACCTTGTTGCCGTCCGGGTCGAGGAACCAGCCGAAGCGGCCGTATTCGTAGGCTGCCACCTTGCCGACGACTTCGGCGCCGGCGCGGCGCACCTGGCGCAGCGCGCCGTCGAGGTCGTCGACGACGAGGTTGAACATGAAGCCGCTTTCGGACGGCGCGAAATAGCCGGTTTCCTGTTCGAAGGGGCTGAACACCGTGCAGGCGCCCGGCGGCATCATCTTGGGAAAGAAATTCGCGTAGTCCGAGGACTCCGTCGATAACCCCAGATGGGTCTGGTACCAGGCCAGCAGCGCGTTGGGATCCTTCGACTTGAAAAAAATACCGCCCACGCCCAATACTTTTGCCATACTCTTGTCCCTCGTATCGTTTTTATAGAGAGGCCGCCGCGGACATCACTTGCAGGCCGGCCCAGTCCGCACTATACTGTGAATATATACAGTATATTCTGCGTGGACGCGCTTGTCTGCGGCCGGGCGCCCCGTGTGGGCGCCGGCCGGTGCCGCCGGATGCGGCCTGAAGCTTTGGATAAAGTTGCACAATATGTTACTTTTCCAGATAATGCCACACGTAAATAATCCTGAGATTTCTATGCCCGTCAGCAAATACCAAACCATCGCGCTGGTCGTGCGCCAGCATACCGATGGCATCCAGGAGTCGGTGCAAACCCTGCTCGACTTCCTGCGCGGCCTGGGCCACAAGCTGGTGTTCGAGGCCGAGACGGCGGCGCACCTGGACTTCCCCGACGTACCGGCGCTGGGCGCGGCCGCCATCGGCGCGCTGGCCGACGCCGCCATCGTCATGGGCGGCGACGGCACCATGCTGGGCATGGCGCGCCAACTGGCGCCCTACGATGTGCCCTTGATCGGCATCAACCAGGGCCGGCTCGGCTTCATGACCGACATTCCCCTCGAACGCATGTTGCCGGTGCTGGGCGACATCCTCGGCGGCAAGTTCAAGGCCGAACGGCGCACCCTGCTCGAAGGCAGCGTGCTGCGCGACGGCGTGGCCATCCACGTCGGCATGGCCGTCAACGACGTCGTCGTCTCGCGCGGCGCCGGCGCCGGCATGGCCGAGCTGCGCGTCGACGTCGACGGCCACTTCATGTACAACCAGCGCTCGGACGGGCTGATCATCGCCACGCCGACCGGCTCGACCGCCTACGCGCTGTCGGCCGGCGGGCCGCTCCTGCATCCCAGCCTGGGCGGCATCGTGCTCGTGCCGATCGCCCCGCACGCGCTGTCGAACCGGCCCATCGTGCTGCCCGATTCGAGCCGCATCGAAATCCAGATCGTGCGCGGACGCGACATCAGCGTCAATTTCGACATGCAGACCTTCGCCAGCCTGATGCAGAACGACCGCATCGTCATCACGCGCTCGCCGCACAGCATCACCTTCCTGCATCCGGAAGGCTGGAGCTATTACGACACGCTGCGCGAAAAGCTGCACTGGAACGAATACCCGTCCGGCGAGGGCAAGCTGCACTAGCCCCCGTCCCGCCCTGCCACCACTCTGACCCAAGCGAGCCATGCTGCGTACCCTGTCCATCCGTGATTTTGTCATCGTCGATTCGATCGAACTGGAATTTTCCACCGGCTTTAGCGTGCTGACGGGCGAAACCGGCGCCGGCAAGTCCATCCTGATCGACGCGCTGACCCTGGCGCTGGGCGGGCGCGGCGACGCCAGCGTGGTGCGCGAGGGCGCCGCCAAGGCCGACATCACGGCCGACTTCGGCGTCGGCGCCCAGGCCGACGCCTGGCTGGCCGCCAACGAGTTCGCCAGCGAGGAGGGCGGCGCGCTGCTGCGCCGCGTCATCGACAACGCCGGGCGCAGCAAGGCCTACATCAACGGCATCGCGGCGACGGCGGCGCAGTTGCGCGAGCTGGGCGACATGCTGGTCGACATCCACGGCCAGCACGCCCACCAGTCGCTGCTGAAGGCGGAGGCGCAGCGCGTCCTGCTCGACAGCCAGGCGGCCAGCCGCGAGGGCGGCGCCGAGGCCGACGCGCGCCGGGTGGCGGGCCTGTACAAGAGCTGGCGCGCCCTGGTCAAGCAGCGCGAGGAGTTCGAGAGCAACGCCGCCAACGTGCTGTACGAGCGCGAGCGCCTGGAGTGGCAGGTCGGCGAGCTCGACAAACTGTCGGCCAAGCCCGGCGAATGGTCCGAGATCACCGCCGAGCACAGCCGCCTGTCGCACGCCGCCAGCCTGCTGGAGGGGGCGCAGGATACCCTGGCCGTGATTTCCGAGGCCGAGGACCAGCCCATCCTGTCGCAACTGTCGCTGCTGAACCAGAAGCTGGGCAAGCTGGTGTCGGTGGACGCCGCCCTGCAGCCGGTGATCGACCTGATCGAATCGGCGCGCATCCAGTTGCAGGAATCCGTCTACGCCCTGAACGACTACCTGGACCGCGTCGAACTCGACCCGGAGCGCCTGCGCAGCCTGGACGCGCGCATGGAGGCGATCCACGGCATGGCGCGCAAGTTCCGCGTCACGCCCGAGGAGTTGCCCGAGGAGCAGGCCAAGCTTTCCCTGAAACTGCAGCAACTGGCCGAAGCCAGCGACATCGAGGGCCTGCGCCTGCAGGAGGAAAAAATCATGGCCTCCTACCTGGAGGCGGCCGGCAAGCTGTCGCTGACGCGGCGCGTCGCGGCGCAGGCGCTGGGCGGCGCCGTCACCCGCGCGATGCAGGAATTGAGCATGACGGGCGGCAGTTTCGAGGTGGCGCTGAATCCCTGCGAGCCGAGCAGCAGCGGCCTCGAGCAGGTGGAGTTCCTCGTCGCCGGCCACGCCGGCACGGCGCCGCGGCCCTTGGCCAAGGTGGCCTCGGGCGGCGAGCTGGCGCGCATCGCGCTGGCCATTTCCGTCATCACCTCGAACGCGACGACGACGCCGACCCTGATCTTCGACGAGGTCGACAGCGGCATCGGCGGCGGCGTGGCCGAAGTCGTCGGACGCCTGCTGAAGCGCCTGGGGCAGGAGCGGCAAGTGCTGTGCGTGACCCATCTGCCGCAGGTGGCCAGCCAGGCCCAGCAGCATTTCCAGGTGGCGAAAAGCACGCTCGAGAGCGGCAAGACGGCCTCGCGCATCGACATTCTCGACGCCAAGGCGCGCGTCGAGGAAGTGGCGCGCATGCTGGGCGGGCTGGAAATCACCGCCACCACGCGCAAGCACGCGCGCGAGCTGCTGGCCTCGTAGGCGGGCCGGCGCAGCGGGGCGGCCGCGCCCCGCGCGCCGCCGCCATGCGGAACGGCCGCCGCCCCCGGCGCTGTGCGCCGCGCCGCAATCTCACTATAATGGCTGGCTGTCCCCGTCCACCGCCGCGAAGCCTCCATGTCCTTCTTAAAAGAACCTCCCTACCGCCACGGCAGCACAGAGCGCAGCGCCATCGTGCTGGTGAACCTGGGCACGCCCGACGCGCCGACGCCCTCGGCGGTGCGGCGCTATCTGAAACAATTCCTCTCCGATCAACGCGTCGTCGAGATTCCCCGCCTGCTGTGGTGGTGCATCCTGCACCTGATCATCCTGCCTTTCCGCTCCGGCCAGTCGGCCAAGAAATACGCCTCGATCTGGACGCGCGAGGGCTCGCCGCTGAAGGTGCACACGCAGAAACAGGCGCTGTTGCTGCGCGGCGCGCTGGGCGAGCGCGGCCACGACGGCCTCAGCGTCGCCATGGCCATGCGCTACGGTTCGCCCTCGCTGCCGGAGGTGCTGGCCAAGCTGCAGGCCGACGGGTGCGAGCGCGTCGCCATCCTGCCCGCCTATCCGCAATACTCGGCCACCACCACCGGTTCGATCTACGACGCCGTCTTCGCCCACTACGCGCGGGTGCGCAATGTGCCGGAGTTGCGCTTCATTAAAAATTACCACGACCAGGACGGCTATCTCGACGCCCTGCGCGACTCCGTGCTGGCGCACTGGGAGGCGAACGGCCGTCCGCACAAGCTGGTGATGAGTTTCCACGGCGTGCCCAAGCGCACCCTGCTGCTGGGCGACCCCTACCATTGCCAGTGCCTGAAGACGGCGCGCCTGCTGGCGGCCAAGCTGCGCCTGACGCCGGAACAATACGTGGTGACCTTCCAGTCGCGCTTCGGCAAGGCCGAATGGTTGCAGCCGTACACGGCGCCGACCCTGCAGAAGCTGGCGCGCGAGGGCGTCGCCAGCGTCGACCTGATCTGTCCGGGTTTCACCAGCGACTGCCTGGAAACGCTGGAAGAGATCGCGATGGAGGCCAAGCACGATTTCGAGGCGGCCGGCGGCGAGCAATTCCACTACATCGCCTGCCTGAACGAGACGCCGGCCTGGATCGCCGCCCTGGCCGAGATCGCCGAGCAGCACATCATCGGCTGGCCCACCATGAGGACGCCCGGCCAGCGCGATGCCGAGCGGAAACAGGCGGAAACGTCGCGCGCGGCGGCCCTGGCCCTGGGCGCCGAAAACTGAGGCCGGCGCCGCGCTGTGGCGCTGGCGCATCGCGCCAGTGGCGGGAGCCGCCGCGAGACTGTTAAAATAGCCGCCTGTCGGGGGGAAGGCCGGGGCCTTGCTCGCTTACGGGAGCATCAACTCGTTGTAGCAGATCCAGATCGTGGCGAGAACGGCGTAGGCCAGGATGGTCGCGGCGATGATAGGCAATTTCATGATGCGCTCCCGGAAATTCGCTGTGCTGCATGTCCCGCAGCTTGTCTTCTTATACATAGTAGACCTTCCGCCGCAAAAGTGAATCTCTTCCGATAGCGAAGTTTTGTAACGGCTGATACATGCCGGCCGATGCATTCCGGGAAGTAATAGCCCTTGAAAGAGTAGGATATACCCCCATCTGGCTGGAGTAGAAGTAATGCCAACTAATTTAAGTCATTGATTGTAGGAGTCTTTCAGATGCAAGATCAGGAAAACCAAGCTGTACCTAATGCGCCGGCCGATACCGTGCCATCGACTCCCGCCGAACCCACCCTGGAAGAGCAGCTGGCCAGCACCGAAGCCCGTCTGGCCGAGATGCACGACGCCTTCATGCGCGCCAAGGCCGATGGCGAAAACATCCGCCGCCGCGCCCAGGAAGACGTCGCGAAGGCGCATAAATTCGCCGTCGAAAGTTTCGCCGAGGCCATGGTGCCCGTCAAGGACAGCCTGGAAATGGCGCTGACGGTGGAATCGCCGTCGCTGGAATCGCTCAAAGAGGGCGTCGAGATGACATTGAAGCAATTGTCGTCCGCGTTCGAGAAAAACCGTCTGCTGGAAATCGTCCCGGCCCAGGGCGAGAAGTTGGATCCGATGAAGCACCAGGCCGTCGCCGTGGTGCCGGCGGAGCAGGAAGCCAATACGGTCGTGGCAGTGTTGCAAAAAGGTTATATGATTGCGGACCGCCTGTTGCGTCCGGCCATCGTGACCACCGCGCAAGCAAAATAAGTAAAAATAATAGGCCGTGCGGCGTCAAGGACACCTTGAAAGCACACAGTTTTTCCACATATAAGAACCATCAGAACTCTAGCAAATAAGGAAGAAAATCATGGGTAGAATTATCGGTATCGATCTGGGAACCACAAATTCCTGCGTTTCCATCATGGAAAATGGTCAACCAAAGGTAATCGAAAACGCCGAAGGCGCGCGCACGACGCCGTCGATCATTGCTTACCAAGAAGATGGCGAAATCCTCGTCGGCGCGCCGGCCAAGCGCCAGGCCGTCACCAATCCGAAGAACACGCTGTTCGCCGTGAAACGTCTGATCGGCCGCAAGTTCGACGAAAAAGAAGTGCAAAAAGACATCGCCCTGATGCCTTACCAAATCATGAAGGCCGACAACGGCGACGCCTGGATCGGCGTGCGCGACAAGAAACTGGCGCCTCCGCAAATTTCCGCCGAAGTGCTGCGCAAGATGAAGAAAACGGCCGAAGACTACCTCGGCGAAGAAGTCACCGAAGCCGTCATCACGGTGCCGGCCTACTTCAACGATTCGCAGCGCCAAGCCACCAAGGACGCCGGCCGCATCGCCGGTCTGGACGTCAAGCGCATCATCAACGAGCCGACCGCGGCCGCGCTGGCTTTCGGCCTGGACAAGACCGAAAAGGGCGACCGCAAGATCGCCGTGTATGACTTGGGCGGCGGCACCTTCGACGTCTCGATCATCGAAATCGCCGACGTGGACGGCGAGAAGCAGTTCGAAGTGCTGTCGACCAACGGCGACACCTTCCTGGGCGGCGAAGATTTCGACCAGCGCATCATCGATTACATCATCGAAGAATTCAAGAAAATCAACGGTCTGGATCTGAAAAAAGACCCCATCGCCCTGCAACGCATCAAGGCTTCGGCCGAGCGCGCGAAGATTGAACTGTCGTCCGCGCAACAGACCGAAATCAACGAGCCCTACATCGCCATGGCGAACGGCGCGCCGGTCCATCTGAACCTGAAGATGACCCGCGCCAAGCTGGAATCGCTGGTCGAGGAACTGATCAACGCGACGATGGAGCCTTGCCGCATCGCCATCAAGGATGCCGGCGTCAAAGTCTCCGACATCGACGACATCATCCTGGTCG
>JANXSQ010000341.1 GCA_025356595.1 Janthinobacterium sp.
TTGCATGTCACCATTCCTGCGGGAATGATGACATGCAAGACCTGACCCCGATCCTCCCCGGTCCCGGCAGGCGGTAGAATGCGTGCTTTATCGCTTGGGAGTACGCCGTGAGTAAGGAAGACCGTTTTGTCGATATCGAAATTAAGCTCGCGCATCAGGAGGATCTGGTCGAGTCGCTGAACCAGGTGGTGTACCAGCAAGGCCGCCGCATCGATCAGCTCGAAGCGATGCTGAGCAAGCTCGGCGAGCATTTGCGCGACGGCGCGCAGTCGGGCTCGAGCCCGGTGAACGAGCCGCCGCCGCACTATTAGGCGAGGCGGGATCATCCCGGCGCCGCCGCTGCAGCCTCGGGCGCGGCCTTTGCCCGTATCGACGGTTAGGCGCGCATGGCTTGCGCGCCTCCGCTCTGGTCCGCGGGACATGGGCGGCAGGCGGGATGGTGTGACCGCCAATGGTGTTTTTCCGCGCGCGGTCCAAGGCCGCTCGGTGAGGGACACTTATGCATGATCAGTTGGCAATCACATTGGGGACATGATGGGTAAAGGCAGGCTAGAGGCGTTCAGCGACGGCGTGATCGCGATCATCATCACCATTATGGTGCTGGGTTGAAGGTGCCGCACGGCACCACGCTGGCGGCGCTGGGGCCGCTGATCCCGGTGTTTCTCAGTTATTTGCTCAGCTTCATCTATGTGGGCATTTACTGGAACAAGCTCCAGTATGCGAATAACCCATCATTATTGAATTGCTTCGTCCATGGACACTGAGATCATATCGAGAGTAGAGATATCGGACAGTGACGAGCTGTTCCTGTACCTGCAAAGTGGAGGCCGACCGGCATATCAATACGTATACCGCGCCGCTGTCGGAGTCTATTGGGATCAAGAGCGCGGTGCGTTCAAATTCGCAACTAAGAAGCTGGGGGAGTACGCCCACTGGTTCGCTCATATGCTGAACGTCGTGAAGTCGGAAATTGGCCTGCATCTCCTGCTCAGCGAGCACACGTCGTGGGCAAACGTGCCCGAGGTCATGCGTATTTCGATACAACAGGCCTCGACGGGAGAAAATTATGGGAAAAGGTAGGCTCGAAGCGTTCAGCGATGGCGTGATTGCAATCATCATCACCATCATGGTGTTGGAGCTGAAGGTGCCCCACGGCACCTCTCTTGATGCGCTGATTCCGCTTGCTCCGGTGTTGCTCAGCTACGTACTTAGCTTCATCTACGTGGGAATTTACTGGAACAATCATCATCATCTCATGCACGCGGTCAACCACGTAAGTGGGCGTGTCCTATGGGCTAATCTCCATCTGTTGTTCTGGTTGTCGCTGATTCCCTTCGTTACCGGCTGGATGGGAGAGAACCACTTTGCAACTGTCCCGGTCGCGGCCTACGGGGTAATCTTGTTCATGTGCGCTATCTCCTATACGCTGCTAGTGCGTAGTCTGATCAGCCATCATGGTGACAACACGGCACTTGCTGATGCGATTGGTCCCGACAAGAAGGGGGCGCTTTCGATGGTTCTCTACCTGCTGGGAGTTGTATTGGCGTTTGTACATGCTTGGCTCGGCTTCGCCTTCTACATTGGGGTCGCTCTGATCTGGTTCATTCCCGACCGTCGAATTGAAAACCGCTTAGGCCACTAGCTGGAACAACCATCACCACATGCTGCACGCGGTGACGCAGATCGATGGCCGCGTGCTGTGGGCCAATCTGCACCTGTTGTTCTGGTTGTCGTTGATCCCCTTCGTCACCGGCTGGGTCGGCGAGAACCATTTCGAGTCGGTGCCGGTGGTGCTGTACGGCTTCGTGCTGCTGATGTGCGGCATCGCCTATACGCTGCTGGCGCGCGCGCTGATCGCCCATCAGGGCAAGCATTCGCCGTTGGCGCTGGCGCTCGGCAAGGACCGCAAGGGCTGGGCCTCGATCGTGCTGTATGCGTTGGCCGTGCCGCTGTCGATGCTGCATGCCTGGCTCGGTTTCGCGATTTATGTCGGCGTCGCCATTCTCTGGTTCATCCCCGACCGGCGCATCGAGGCCCGCCTGGCGCCGTGAACGCCGCATCGCCTGACGTTTCCGCCAGACACATTTTGTAACGCGCCTTACCGAACAGCGCTGGTTGACAGCGCGGTTTTGGTGTCCAATGGAAATCTAGGCCGGGAAAAAGATGTTGCGAAAATAGCCGTCCGCAAGGGAATAATTCTCTTGAGGGATCAGCCACACAGCGATATCAGCCGTATTTTCGGGCCATATAGGGGTCTATATGAACAAGAAAACCATCATTTCCACCGTCATCGCAGCCTGTTTGACGCTCAGCACCTCCGCCTTCGCGCAAAACCACGGCAACGGCAACGATAATGACCGGGGCCGCGGCGAGCACGCCCAAGGCAACGACCATTCGGACCGCGACAATTACCGCGGCAACGCGCGCAATGACCGGGAGAATTATCAGGCCCGTGACAACGACCATCGCGGCGGAGCGCGCGGCGCCGGCCCAAGACACGATCTGCGCAAAGGCGGCCGACTTGCGCACGAGTATCGCGGCAATCAATACGTCGTCAGCGACTGGCGCGGCCACCACCTGAGCGCGCCGCCGCGCGGCAGCCATTGGGTCCAGACCGGCAACGACTATGTGCTGGTCGGCATCGTCAGCGGTATCATCGTCCAAGTGTTGCTGACGAACTGAGCGCCACTCCGCGCCGGCAAACCGGGCGACAGACACTCCCCGCATGCAGCCACTGCATGCGGGGAGTTTTTCTTCGCGGGTCACACTCCCAGGATCGGGGTCAGGTCTTGCATGTTGCATCCAAGGCGACATGCAACAAGCAAGACCTGACCCCGATCTTTGAGCTTGCAACAAGCAAGACCTGACCCCGATCCTTGAGCTGTCCCCCGACCCCAGCCCACGCTCTGGCATCTTGCTGATGACTCAACTGTTCCCTGCTGCTATGATTTGGCGCTTAGCCCGCCATAGTTCGACACTATCGCGACCTCAGTCGTAGTCCCAATGAAAGATGTTATGGCCCGTCCTCAGATGCTCGTCCTTGCCGCCAGTATTTTGCTGGCCCATGTTGCCCACGCCGCGCCCGCGGCCCCCGCCGCCATGATCGAATCCGCCAATCCCTTCTTCAAGGCCAGCCCGCTGCCGCTGTTCATGCCGCAGTTCGATCAGATCCGCGACGCGCATTACGCGCCGGCGTTCGCCGAGGGGATGAAGCGCCAGTTGGCCGAGGTCGCGCTGATCGCCAACAACGCCAAGCCCGCCACGTTCGATAACACCATCGTCGCGCTGGAGCGCAGCGGCCAGTTGCTGAACCGGGTGCAGGCGACGTTCAGCAATATGTCGGGCGCCAACACCAACGACGCGCTGGAGGAGATCGAGCGCGAGTTGTCGCCGCAGTTGGCGGCCCACGGCGACGCCATCACGCTCAACGCCAAGTTGTACCAGCGTATCAAGTCGCTGTACGACAAGCGCGACAAGTTGGGCTTGAACAGCGAGGCGAAGCGTCTGCTGGAGCGCTATAACACCGACTTCGTGCGCGCCGGCGCGAATCTGTCGGCGGCCGACAAGGATAAGTTGAAGGCCTATAACGGCGAGCTGGCCGCGCTGGCGACGACCTTCAGCCAGAATGTGCTGAAGGAGGCGAACGCGCAGTCGTTGGTGGTGGACACGCGCGCCGAGCTGGACGGCATGACGCCGGCCGCCATCGAGACGGCCGCCGCCGCCGCCAAGGCGCGCGGCCTGGACGGCAAGTTCCTCATCGCCTTGACGAACACCACCGGCCAGGCGCCGCTGGCGGTGTTGAGCAACCGCGCCGTGCGCCTGCGCCTGATGGAGGCGTCCCTGACGCGCGGCAGCCACGGCGGCGAGTTCGACAACCGCGCCGCCGTGATCAAGCTGGCCAAGCTGCGCGCCGAACGCGCCGTGCTGCTGGGCTATCCGAATTACGCCGCCTACGCGCTGGAAGACCAGACCGCCAAGTCCACGCTGGCCGTGAACGCCCTGCTGGCTGATCTGGCCAAGCCGGCCGTGGCCAACGCGCGCCTCGAGGCGGCCGATCTGCAGGCCATGGTGGACGCCGAAAAGGGCGGTTTCCAGGTCGGCGCGGCCGACTGGTCCTTCTATACGGACAAGCTGCGCGCGGCCCGCTTCAATTTCGACGAGAACCAGTTGAAGCCGTATTTCGAGTTGAATAGCGTGCTCAACAACGGTGTCTTCTTCGCCGCCACCAAGTTGTACGGGATCACCTTCAAGGAACGCAAGGATTTGCCGGTCTACAATCCGGACGTGCGCGTCTTCGATGTGATCGATGCCAACGGCAAGCCGCTGGCCCTGTTCATCGCCGACTTCTACGCCCGCAGCAATAAGCGCGGCGGTGCCTGGATGAACGAGTATGTGTCGCAGTCGAAACTGCTGGGCACGCACTCGGTGGTGGCCAACCACCTGAACATTCCGAAGCCGGCGGCCGGCGAGCCGACCTTGCTGACCTTCGATGAAGTGACGACGATGTTCCACGAGTTCGGCCACGCCCTGCACGGCATGTTCTCGGACGTCACCTATCCGCGCTTCTCGGGCACCAACGTGCCGAGCGACTTCGTCGAGTACCCTTCGCAAGTCAATGAGATGTGGGCGGTGTGGCCGGAAGTGCTGCAAAACTACGGCAAGCATTATCAGACGGGCGCGGCGATGCCGAAGGAGTTGCTCGACAAGGTGATGGGCACGAAGAAGTTCAACCAGGGCTTCATGACGACGGAATATCTGGCCGCCTCGCTGGTCGACCAGCGCTGGCACCAGTTGACGCCGGCGCAAGTGCCGAGCGATGTGCTGGCCTTCGAGGCCGGCGCGCTGAAAGAGGCCGGCGTCGATTTCGCGCCGGTGCCGCCGCGCTACCGGACCACGTATTTCTCGCATAGTTTCTCGGGCGGCTACTCGGCCGCGTATTATGCTTACCTGTGGAGCGAGAAGCTGGACGCCGAATCGGTGAACTGGTTCAAGGAAAACGGCGGCCTGATGCGCAAGAACGGCGACTGGTTCCGCCAGAAACTGTTGTCGCGCGGCGGCAGCGACGACGCCCTGCAACTGTTCCGCAACTTCCGCGGCCGCGACGCCAAGGTCGACGCGCTGCTGGAGCGGCGCGGTCTGGCGGGCAAGTAAAGCGGCGGCGCGCTTGCGGGGCCCGGCTCCGCAAGCGCGCCCCCGACCCTCACGCGGGCTTGGGGCATGAGGGGTTTTTGACCTGCGGTATGTGCGTAATCATTAAATTTGAGTAAGATGGAACCATGAACGAGCAAGATTTGAACGGCCTGACTCTGGAAGCAATCGTGACGCGCTTGCAGGAACACTATGGCTGGGCCGAACTGGCCAAGCGCATCGATATCAATTGTTTCGCCAGCGACCCGAGCGTCAAGTCGAGTTTGAAGTTTTTACGCAAGACCCCGTGGGCCAGAGCGAAGGTGGAACAGCTCTATCTCGGGACGAAGTTTACTAATTGACTGGAAAAAGCATGGACACCAATCTGAAGGCATCGTTAAAAAACCTGCACGCGAAATTGGCGGTCACCGGTCCCGTCGATGAAGAGTTGCAGGATTTGTTGCAGCAGCTCGATGGCGATATCAAGCAGTTGCTGGAGAAGCGGGTCGCATCGCCCGAGCTCAGCACCACCTACGGCCTGGCAGAGCGCACCCAGGAAATTTCGGCCAAGTTCGCCGTCAAGCATCCGCAGCTGGAGCCGGCGCTGCGCGAACTGGGCAACATCCTGTCCAGCATGGGCATTTAATTGTCCGCCGGGGCCGCCGGCCCCGGCCGGCCCGCGCCGCGCTAGGGAAACGCCAGCATCGGCGGATCCTCGCCACCGAAGCTCACTTCGGGATGGCGTTTCGCGATCATTTCCTCGATTTCCTTCATGCGCCGCACCGGCACATCGATCATCAGCAAGACCTGGCCTTGGGCGATCCGCTCGGCGAAGCGCGCCAGCCGCGTGTTCGGCACGGCCGCCGCGTTCATGCCCGAGGCCCAGCCGCCGAAGATGGCGCCGCCCAGCGCGGCGATCAGGATCGCCAGCGTGCGCAGGGTCAGCCCGTCGGGCGGGAACAGCACGAGGAAGATGCCGGCGCCCAGCCCGGCCACCCCGCCGATGATGACGCCCAGTTGCGCGCCGTGGATCAAATCGGTCTTTTGCAGCGCGTTCAAGTCCGGCATGTCGGGCAGTAGCGTGCCTTCGCGGGCCAGGAAATGCATATGCCGCTCCTCGATCCGGGCCAGCAGCAGTTCGTCGAGCATGGCCCGTCCGCTGGCGACACTGGGGAGCATGAAGTAGAGTCGGCGTCGCATGGGAGTCTCCTTATCGGGATGGGATCTTTTAGTTATAGTAGGCCCGATGACATAATGCAAACAGGATTTTCGCGGCGCCCCCGGACGCGGCGTTTTTCATGGGTAAACTTCACAAGTGTTTGAAAAATAAACGTTTTTTTTGCCGGATTTGTCCGGTAAACGAAGTCGGTCCGGGCCGAAGCTTGACATTTCCGGTACAATTCGTCCCATATGAGCTCCCCTACCAATTTATTCGCGACCGTTCCTAAACGGTCTGCCCGCGCTGCCGTCGCGCCTTTCCTCCCCATGTCCCGCGCCGAAATGGATGCGCTCGGTTGGGACAGTTGCGACGTGATCCTGGTCACCGGCGACGCCTACATCGACCATCCCAGCTTCGGCATGGCCCTGGTCGGCCGCCTGCTGGAGGCGCAGGGTTTCCGCGTCGGCATCATCAGCCAGCCGGACTGGCTGTCGGCCGAGGCCTTCCGCGTGCTGGGCAAGCCGAACCTGTATTTCGGCATCACCGCCGGGAATATGGATTCGATGGTCAACCGCTACACGGCCGACCGCAAGATCCGCTCCGACGACGCCTACACGGCCGACGCCGAGCCGAACAAGCGCCCCGACCGGGCCGTCACCGTGTACGCCCAGCGCGCCCGCGAGGCCTACGCCGACACGCCCATCGTCATCGGCAGCATCGAGGCCTCGCTGCGCCGCATCGCCCACTACGATTACTGGTCGGACAAGGTGCGCCGCTCGGTGCTGCCCGATTCGAAGGCCGACATCCTCCTGTTCGGCAACGCCGAGCGGGCGCTGGTCGACCTGACCCACCGCCTGGCCGCCGGCGAGGACATCAAGAACATCCGCGACCTGCGCGGCACCGCCTTCATGGCCGCGCCGGGCTGGTTGCCGGCCGAGGACTGGTCGGTGGCCAACTCGACCCGCGTCGACGTGCCCGGCAAGGTCGACGCCCACCACGACCCTTACGCGATGGCGCAGGAAGACAAGACCGTGTGCGCCACCGACAACGCGGCCGCCGCGCCGGAGGTCATCAAGCCGATCCGCATCATGTCGCGCGAGGAGCGCCAGCAACTGGCCAAGGAGGTGCACAACAAGACCGTGGTGCGCCTGCCGGCCTACGACGTGGTCAAGGACGATCCGGTGATGTACGCGCACGCTTCGCGCGTTTTCCATCTGGAATCGAATCCCGGCAACGCCCGCGCCATGGTGCAGGCGCACGGCGAGCGCGACGTGTGGATCAATCCGCCGCCGCTGCCGCTGGCGATGGACGAGATGGACGGCGTCTACGACATGAACTACGCGCGCGCCCCGCATCCGAGCTACGGCAAGGCGCACATCCCGGCCTGGGAAATGATCCGTTTCTCCGTCAACATCATGCGCGGTTGCTTCGGCGGCTGCACCTTCTGCTCGATCACCGAGCACGAGGGCCGCATCATCCAGAGCCGCTCGGAACCGTCTATCCTGCGCGAGATCGAGCACATCCGCGACAAGACCAAGGGTTTCACCGGCACCATCTCGGACATGGGCGGCCCGACCGCGAATATGTACCGGCTGGCCTGCAAGGATAAGGCGATCGAAGTCTCGTGCCGCCGCCTGTCCTGCGTCTACCCCTCGATCTGCGTCAACCTGGGCACCGACCACAGCAAGCTCATTTCGCTGTACCGCAAGGCGCGCGCCATTCCGGGCATCAAGAAAGTGTTGATCAGCTCAGGCCTGCGCTACGATCTGGCCGTGCGTTCGCCCGAGTATGTGAAGGAACTGGTCACCCACCACGTCGGCGGCCTGCTGAAGATCGCCCCCGAGCACACCGAGGAAGGCACGCTGTCGAAGATGATGAAGCCGGGCATCGGCGCCTACGACGAGTTCAAGGAAATGTTCGACCGCTTCTCGCTGGAGGCGGGCAAGAAGCAGTACCTGATTCCCTACTTCATCGCCGCCCATCCGGGCACGACCGATCTGGACATGCTGAATCTGGCGCTGTGGCTGAAGAAGAACAACTTCAAGCTCGACCAGGTGCAAACCTTCATGCCGACGCCGATGGCGATGGCGACGACGATGTACCACACGCGCAAGAATCCGCTGCACAAGGTGACGGCCGATTCGGAAGTCGTCGAGACTGCGCGCAGCGGCAAGATCCGCCGCACCCACAAGGCTTTCCTGCGCTACCAGGACCCGGCCAACTGGCCCATCCTGCGCGAAGCGCTGGTCGGCATGGGACGCGGCGACTTGATCGGCAATGGCGACAAGCATCTGATTCCGTCCTGGACCTCGTCCGAGTCGGGCGGCCTGGCGGCCGGCGAACGCAGCCGCCAGACCTCCGGCGCCGGCACGCCCGACAAGTTCAAGCCGGCCGCCGGCAAGAGCCGCATCGCGCTCGGCGGCACCGCCGCCGCGCCGAAGGTGACGGCGGCCGAATCGAAGGTGCGCCCATCCATCCTGTCGACCATCAAGAGCAAGGCCAAACCGGCCGCGCCGGCGCCGGCCGGCAAGCCGGGCGCCAAGTCGGCGCGCGGCGGCGCCGCCGGCGGCGCGCGCGGCGTACGCAAGTAAGCCACGCCGCCCGCTTGAGCAAGGCGCGGGCCGGGACCCGGACCCGCCGGGATTGAACCCGGCGGGCCGCCCTGGCCGCGCTCGCGCCGCCCCGGCGTCGATACTCCGGGGCAAAGCATAGGCCGGCGCGGCGCAAGCCCCGCTTGCGCGCGCCGGCCCGTTCCAAACGGCAAGCGATCGGATACAATTTGGCGCTTCCCCACTCACCAGGCTGATCCAGTGCAGAATCGTCACCTCTATCTCCGCCTGCTCGATGAATTCCGGCCCTATGGCGGCGTGGTTGCCGTCACCCTGTGCGCGGTGGCGCTGGCCTCGGCCACCGACGTCTTGCTGATACGCCAGTTGCAGAACGTGGTCGACTCGATCCGCGTCGCCGGCGAAGGCGCCGGCGGCGTCCTGCAGGGCGGGCTGTCGCACTCCGGCCTGCTCGGCATGGTGCAGGGCTGGCTGGACGCGTATCTGCCCAGCAGCCAGGCGCAGCAGGCGCTGTGGGCCATTCCCGCGCTGATCTTCGGCCTGTCCGTGGTGCGCATGCTGAGCAGCTTCGCCGGCGACTACGGCGCCTCCTGGCTCAGCAGCAAGGTGCAGGCCAATCTGCGCGAGCGCATGTTCTTCCGCATCCTGCGCCTGCCCACCAGCTTCTTCGACAAATCCTCGCACGGCACCACCCTGTCGCGCGTCGTCAACGACGCCAGCCTGGTGTCGCAGGCGGGCCTGAACGTGGTCAATGTGCTGGTGCGCGACTCGGTCGCCGTGGCCGGCTATGTGTTCTCCCTGTTCAGCATCGACTGGCAACTGGCGCTGTTCTGCCTGGGCTTGCTGCCGGTGGTCGCCGTCGTCATCACGCTGGCCGGACGGCGCATGCGCCACCTGAGCCACAGCGCCCAGACGGCGCTGGGCGAACTCTCCAGCGTGCTCGACGAAAGCATAGGCGCGCAGCGCGTCGTCAAGATCTTCGGCGGGCAGGACTACGAGCAGGGCCGTGTCGCCGAGGTCGTCAAGAAAAACCGCCAGCTGGCCGTCAAGCAATCGGCCACGGCGGCGCTCAACTCCGGCGTCATCATGCTGCTGGTCGGCGCCATGCTGGCCGCCGTCATCTACTTCGCGCAGACGCGCGCCGCCGCCGGCGGCCTGACGCCGGGCGCCTTCGTGGCCTTCATCGTCTCGCTGATGGCGCTGCAGTCGCCGGTGAAGAACCTGACCAAGATCAACGAGCCGCTGCAGCGCGGCCTGGCCGCCGCCGCCTCGGTGTTCGGCCTGATCGACACGCCGGTCGAAGCGGACAGCGGCGCGCCGGCGCTGCCCCGCGCCAAGGGCCATTTCACGCTCGAATCGGTGCTGTTCCGCTACGACGGCGGCGCCGCCGACGCGCCCGCCGCGCTGCACGAGGTGTCGCTCGACATCGGCGCCGGCGAGACGGTGGCGCTGGTGGGCAGTTCGGGCAGCGGCAAGACCACGCTGGCCAGCCTGCTGCCGCGCTTCTACGACGTCAGCGGCGGGCGCATCCTGCTCGACGGCGTCGACCTGCGCGCGATGTCCCTGCCGGACCTGCGCCGGCAGATCGCCATGGTCAGCCAGGACGTGGTGCTGTTCAAGGACACGCTGGCGGCGAACATCGCCTACGGTGACCCGGCGCCGAACCAGGCGCGCATCGAGAGCGCCGCGCGGGCCGCCTACGCGCACGACTTCATCATGCGCCAGAGCCAGGGCTACCAGACCGACATCGGCGAGAACGGCCTGCGCCTGTCGGGCGGGCAGCGGCAGCGCCTGGCGATCGCCCGCGCGCTGTACAAGGACGCGCCGGTGCTGATCCTCGACGAGGCCACCAGCGCGCTCGACAGCGAATCCGAGCGCGAGGTCGAAGCGGCGCTGGAGCGGCTGATGCAGGGCCGCACCACCATCATCATCGCGCACCGCCTCTCGACCATCGAGCGGGCCAACCGTATCGTCGTCATGGAGGCGGGCCGCATCGCGGAAATCGGCAGCCACGCGGCGCTGCTGCAAAAGGGCGGCCTGTACGCCCGTTTCTACCAGCGCCAGGCGAGCAGCGATACGCCCGTGGCCGCCGGCCTGCTGTAAGCCCGGACGTCCGCGGCGCAAGCGGCCGGGCGCGCGGCGCATCCCACGCCGCTTCATGCCGACGAGAAATGGGGCCGCGCCCGTCAAAGGACGCGCCGCCTCGCCCTTGAAAATATGGCAACGAGCACAATATTCTGCAGGAGGTCGGGCGCGTCGTCGATGCGCCCCCAGCCTCGCCCGGCTTCGGCGCGCCCGCGCCGCGGCCGGCGCTTTCCACGCGTCCTCCTCTTTGCCGAGGCTTCATCCACTCCACTTTTTTCGAGGTGCTTTATGGGTATGCTGAGCAATATTTTCAACAAGATCTTCCACCACGATACGCCCGCCGAGGGCGCGCCGGTTCCCGCTGCGCCCGCCGCGTCCGCCGGCGCCACTCCGGACCTCGCCGCGCCCGCCGCCGCGCCGGTCGCCGCCCTACAGGAGGTCGATGTCGAGGCCTTGCTCACCGAGAAGGCCGAGCGGCATGCGGAAACGCTCAATTGGCGCACCTCCATCGTCGATCTGCTCAAGCTGCTCGAGCTCGACAGCAGCCTGGCCGCGCGCAAGGAATTGGCGCAGGAGCTGGACTTCGCCGGCGACACCAACGACTCGGCGGCGATGAACATCTGGCTGCACAAGCAACTGATGATCAAACTGGCGGCGAACGGCGGCAAGGTGCCCGCCGAACTGA
>JANXSQ010000011.1 GCA_025356595.1 Janthinobacterium sp.
TGGCCGACCAGCTTCGTGCCGCGCTCGACTTTTTCGGCCGAATCGTCGATCAGCAATTTGATTTCCTTGGCCGCGCCGGCGCTGCGCTGCGCCAGGTTGCGCACTTCCGAGGCGACGACCGCGAAACCGCGTCCTTGTTCGCCGGCACGGGCCGCTTCGACTGCCGCGTTCAGCGCCAGGATGTTGGTCTGGAAGGCGATGCCATCGATGACGCCGATGATGTCGACAATCTTGTTGGCCGAGGTATTGATCGAGCCCATCGTTTCCACCACTTGCGAGACCACATCGCCACCCTTGCGGGCCACGTCGGAAGCGCTGGCGGCCAGTTGGTTCGCTTCACGGGCATTGTCGGCGTTCTGTTTCACGGTCGAGGTCAGCTCTTCCATCGCCGAGGCGGTTTTTTCCAGCGAGCTCGCTTGCATTTCGGTACGCGACGACAGGTCGATGTTGCCGGCGGCGATTTCACTCATGATGTCGGTGACGCGGCGCACGCTGGCGACCACCTCGCCCATCGTCACGCCGGCCTGGCCGACCAGCTTCGTGCCGCGCTCGACTTTTTCGGCCGAATCGTCGATCAGCAATTTGATTTCCTTGGCCGCGCCGGCGCTGCGCTGCGCCAGGTTGCGCACTTCCGAGGCGACGACGGCGAAGCCGCGGCCCTGCTCGCCGGCCCGGGCCGCTTCGACGGCCGCGTTCAGCGCCAGGATATTGGTCTGGAAGGCGATGCTGTCGATGACGCCGATGATGTCGACGATCTTCTTGGCCGACTCGTTGATCGAACTCATGGTGTCGACCACCTGCGAGACCACCGAACCGCCCTTCAGCGCCACGTCGGACGCGGTGGCGGCCAGTTGGTTGGCCTCGCGGGCGTTGTCGGCGTTCTGCTTGACCGTCGAGGTCAGCTCTTCCATCGCCGAGGCGGTTTTTTCCAGCGCGCTGGCCTGCATTTCGGTGCGCGAGGACAGATCCAGATTGCCGGCGGCGATTTCGCGCGAGGCCGTGCCTATGGTTTCCGTGCCGACCCGCACCTGGCCGACGATGCCCACCAGGCTGTCGCGCATTTCCTTCATCTCCGCCAGCAGGCTGACGTCGTCGCCGGCGTCGGTGTCGATGGCGATGGCCAGGTCGCCCTTGGCGATGCTGCCGGCGATGCGCGCCGTGTAGTCGGGTTCGCCGCCCAATTGCTTGAGCAGGCTGCGGCTGATCACGAAGGCCGCCGCGACGCCCAGCGCCACCGCCAGCACGCCCAGCAATATCATGAAGCCGCGCGCGTTGTCGAAGGCGGTGCGGGCGTCGGCCTGCACCTGAGCGTTGAGCTTATCCTCGACCACCGCCAGTTGTTCCAGCGCCTCCATCCATTTCTTTTGCACGGGACGGATTTCCTTGATCATCACCTTGGTCGCCTCTTCGGCCTTGTCGGCCAACCACAGCTCGGACGCCTTGGCGATGGCCGGCATGGCCGCCGCCTGGTGTTCGCGGATCGCCGCCAGCAGCGCCGTCTCTTCGCCCGTCGCTTCCAGCGCGAACTGCGCCGCCAGCTTCTTCTGGTCCTCGTCGTAGCGCGCCGTCTGCGCCTTGATGCGGGCCATTTCCGGTTCCATGTCGCCGGCGTCCGTCATCAGGGTCAGGATGCGCAGCGAGGTGATGCGGTCGCTGACGTTGCCGCGCATATCGATCACCAGGCGCGTCGCGACATTGTTCACGTTCACCACATGGTCGAGCCGGTCCTGGATCTGCGCCATGCGCGCGATGCCGACCACGGTCACCGCCACCAGCAAGACCAACACCAGCGCGAACCCGAGACCCAGGCGGGTACCAACCTTCATTTTTGTTAAATTCATTTCGGCTCTTCGTAAGTGACACTGTGGATAAGAGTTGCCCGGCGTGCTGCAGTCATACAAGACGAAGGCCGCGCCGAACCGGCTTCGCCGCGCGTGACTACCACGCGTGGGATGCCGGCCAGACGCAGCCTGGTGGATGTATTCGGTGAAAATCGCAGCCCTGGAATAAGTGACTGCGCATGCAAAATATTCACGAAAATCTCCCTTTTTAAAGCGCCGACGGCGCTGTATCAAAAAGAAATATTGTGAATATGATTTGCCGTTATTGAATTATAGATGCAAGTTTTGCCTTAAAGCAAGCATAAACAATATTGACAATACGCATATTAACTTTCTGTTGGGAAAGCACACAATCGCCGATGCTTGCACGGGGAAAAGCCGGAATGGCGGGGATTTATGCGTAGGGGGCAAGGCGCGCGGCCGCCTCCAGCAAGAGGTTGGCGTCGCCGGCGGCGAGTTTTTTCGCGTCCGACATGGTCTGGCGGAAGGCGCGCGCCCCGGCCAGGCCCTGCATCAGGCCCAGCATGTGGCGCGTGATGCTGTTCAGCTTCAGGCCGCGCCCGCCATCCTTGGCCAGTTGCGCCTGGATGTAGGGGATCATCGCCGCCAGCACTTCCTCGCGCGACTTCACCGGCGCCGTGTCGCCGTAGTAGCGCTGGTCGAACTGCGCCATCGAATACGGATTGTGGTAAGCCTCGCGGCCCAGCATCACGCCGTCGACGTGGCGCAGGTGCAGGTCGATCTCGTCCTGGGTCTTGATGGCGCCGTTGATAATGAATTCGAAGTCGGGGAAATCGCGCTTCAACTGGTAGGCGAAGTCGTACTTGAGGGGCGGGATCTCGCGGTTTTCCTTCGGGCTCAGGCCCTTCAGGATGGCGTTGCGCGCGTGCACGATGAAGGTCGAGCAACCGGCCGCCGCCACCGTGCCGACGAAATCGCGCACGAAGTCGTAGGATTCGAATTGGTCGATGCCGATGCGGTGCTTGACGGTGACGGCTATCGTCACCACGTCGCGCATGGCCTTGACGCAGTCGGCCACCAGTTGCGGCTCGGCCATCAGGCAGGCGCCGAACGCGCCCTTCTGCACCCGCTCGGACGGGCAGCCGCAGTTCAGGTTGATCTCGTCGTAGCCCCACTGCTGGCCCAGCTTGGCGGCGGTGGCCAGGTCGGTCGGATCGCTGCCGCCCAGTTGCAGGGCGACGGGATGCTCCTCGTCGTTGAACTGCAGGTGGCGCGCCACGTCGCCGTAGACCAGGGCGCCGGTGGTCACCATCTCGGTGTAGAGCCAGGTGTGGCGGGTGATCTGGCGGTGGAAGAGACGGCAATGGCGGTCGGTCCAATCCATCATCGGGGCGACGGAGAGGCGGCGGGAAGGCAGGGTTCGGACGGTCACAAGACACTCGCTACAAGAAAAGGGAGACGGAAACGTCAAACCCGCTGCCCCGCATCACCTGGACAGGCTTTGCGGAAACAGCGGGCTGATTCCCGGGGCGGGCCCCGGGACGGCATGCGGAGGGATTAGCCTTCGCGCGAGCTACGCTTGCGTTCGTTCTCTTTCAAGAAACGCTTGCGCAGACGGATGCTCTTCGGCGTGATTTCAACCAGCTCATCGTCGGCGATGAATTCGACCGCGTATTCCAGCGACATCTGAACCGGCGGCACCAGGCGCACCGCTTCGTCGGTACCGGAGGAACGGACGTTGGTCAATTGCTTGCCCTTGATCGGGTTGACGACCAGATCGTTGTCGCGCGAGTGGATACCGATGATCATGCCTTCGTAGACAGGGTCATTGTGGACCACGAACATGCGACCGCGGTCTTGCAGTTTCCAAATCGCGTAGGCAACGGCGGCGCCGTCGTCTTGCGAGATCAGCACGCCGTTGCGGCGGCCGGCCATTTCGCCCTTGTTATTGTCGACTGGTGCGTACTCGTCGAAAATGTGGCTCATCAAGCCGGTACCGCGGGTCAGGGTCATGAATTCGCCCTGGAAGCCGATCAGGCCACGCGCAGGGATGCGGTATTCCAGGCGAACGCGGCCTTTGGAATCCGATTCCATGTTTTGCAGATCGCCGCGACGACGACCCAGTTCTTCCATGACGCCGCCTTGGTTGGCTTCTTCGACGTCAACGGACAGCAGTTCGAACGGCTCGTGGCGCACGCCGTCGACCATTTTGTAGACCACGCGTGGACGCGACACGGCCAGCTCGAAGCCTTCGCGACGCATGTTTTCGATCAGAATCGTCAGGTGCAACTCGCCGCGACCGGAGACTTCGAAAATCGTGTCGTCGTCGGTAGGAGCGACGCGCAGGGCGACGTTGGCTTTCAATTCGCGGTCCAGACGGTCGCGCAATTGACGGCTGGTGACGAACTTGCCTTCGCGGCCGGCCAGTGGCGAGTTGTTGACCATGAAGTTCATCGTCAGCGTAGGCTCATCGACGGTCAGCATTTCCAGCGCGTCTGGTTTTTCAGGTGCGCAGATGGTCGACCCGATACCGATTTCTTCGATACCGTTGATCAGCACGATGTCGCCGGCAACGGCTTCATCGACGATCACGCGGTCCAGGCCCTTGAAGTTCAGCACTTGGTTGATGCGCGCTTTGATCGGGGTCGAACCAGGGCCGTTCATGACGATGACGTCTTGCAGGGCGCGCACGCGACCGCGGGTGATGCGGCCGATACCGATCTTGCCGACGTAGGACGAATAGTCCAGCGAGGTGATCTGGAATTGCAGAGGACCGTCTTGGTCGTCTTCGCGGGCTGGAACGTGTTTCAGGATGGCTTCGAACAGCGGCGTCATGTCGCCTTCGCGCACTTCCGAATCCAAGCTGGCGTAACCGTTCAGGGCCGAAGCGAAGACCACTGGGAAGTCCAGTTGCTCGTCGGTGGCGCCCAGTTTGTCGAACAGTTCGAAGGTGGCGTTGATCGCCCAGTCAGGACGCGCGCCCGGACGGTCGATCTTGTTGATGACGACGATAGGCTTCAGACCCAGGGCCAGCGCTTTGCGCGTGACGAAACGGGTTTGTGGCATCGGGCCTTCTTGTGCATCGACCAGCAACAGCACCGAGTCAACCATCGACAGGACGCGCTCGACTTCGCCGCCGAAGTCGGCATGGCCCGGGGTGTCGACGATGTTGATGTGGGTACCTTCGTACTCAACGGCGCAGTTTTTCGACAAAATCGTGATCCCGCGTTCTTTTTCGAGATCGTTCGAGTCCATCACACGTGCATCAACTTGCTGGTTGTCGCGGAAGGTACCGGACTGACGCAGCAACTTGTCGACGAGTGTGGTTTTGCCGTGGTCAACGTGGGCGATGATGGCGATGTTACGTATTGCGCGTTTTGTATTTGACATGGTCGTAGTATTTACAGAAAAACTGCGGGGTGCGTACGGAGATGTACGAGGTATCTGAATGCTTGCCTGATTCCGGAACCGCGTAGTATAGCATGACGCGCCGCAAGTCTCTTTGAACTTTCAAGAATTGCGCGCGACGAGTCACACACGGCCGGCCCAGCCTAGGCACGACGTTTTCAATCAACAACATCGGGCCAGGGTGCGCAGGGGACGGTTTTTCCGCTCAAAACCGTCCGCTAGGCCCCTGGTCCGGGGTAAAACCATTATTGGTGGGCCGTGGCGATCAGCCGTTCCGGCGCCAACACGCCGTATTCTTGCATGGTGCCGGTGCCGAGCAGGCGCTCGCCGTGATACACGCGCACCCGTCCCAGTTCGGCCGGAATGGCGACCTCTTCCTTGCCTAGGGCGATGCGCTGCCCCTGCAGGAAGCGCTTCGCCAGTTCCTCCGTCAAGGCCAGGACGGGAAAGCTGGTCAGCAGCGCGTCGACCGGCGCCAGCAGGCCGTGCGGCGCCGGGTGGGCCACCAGCGCCTCCAGCGTGACGACGTGCTCCAGCGTCAGCGCGCCGACCTGGGTGCGCCGCAAGGCGTTCAGGTGGCCGCCGCAGCCGAGGGCGTTGCCGATCTCTTCGCCCAGCACGCGGATATAGGTACCCTTGCTGCACATCACCGAGAGGGTCAGGAAAGGCGCCTCGTAGCTGAGGAATTCGAGTTTGTGGATGGTCACCGGGCGCGCTTCGCGCTCCAGCGTGATGCCGGCGCGCGCGTATTCGTACAGGGGCTTGCCGTCGCGCTTCAGGGCCGAATACATCGGCGGCGTCTGCAGGATGGGGCCGCGGAACTGCTCCAGCACGGCTTCGATCTGCGCCTGCGTCACGTCCACCGGGCGCTCGAGGATGACGGCGCCTTCGGTGTCGCCCGTGTCGGTGTTCTGCCCCAGGTGGACGCGGGTTTCGTAGGTCTTGTCCGCCTCCAGCAAGTCTTGCGAGAACTTGGTCGCCTCGCCGAAGCACAGCGGCAACAAGCCGGTGGCGAACGGGTCGAGCGTGCCGGTGTGGCCGGCCTTCTTGGCGTTGAGCACGCGCTTGGCCTTGATCAGCGCGTCGTTGCTGGAGAAGCCGACCGGCTTGTCGAGCAGGAGCACGCCGTCGACCAGGTCGCGCACGCGTTTCGGGGTGTGGGGTTTCATGGCGCGCAAGGGATTACTCGGCGTCCGTTTCCGAATCGGCTTCCTTGGCCTGCTCCGGCTTGACGTCCGGTTCGGCGTCGGCGGCGCGCACCGAATTGGCCTTGTCGATCAGCAGGGACATTTCCATGCCGCGCGAGCTCGACGAATCGTAGACGAAGTGCAGGGCCGGCAGCGTGTGGATGTGCAGGCGCTTGCCCAGCTGGCCGCGGATGAAGCCGGCCGCGGCGGTCAGGCCTTCGACGGTGTTCTTGATGGCTTCCTTGCTGTCTTTCAACATCGTGAAAAACACCTTGGCGTGCGCGTAATCGAGGGTGATCTGCACCTCGGTGACGGTGATCATGCCGACGCGCGGATCTTTCAACTCGTAGGTGAGGATTTCGGCCAGGTCGCGCTGGATCTGGTCGGCCACGCGCAAGCCGCGGGCTGGCATGGTTTTGCTATGTTTGGCCATAATAATGACTGCTTCCTAAGTGCCGCAGGGCGCATTCGCTGTCCGGGGTTGCCGTGCAGCTCGTGCGCCCTACGTGTTTGCGCGGACAAGAATATGTCCGCGCCAATCGTGCTATTACAGAGTCCGGGCGATTTCCTGGACTTCGAACACTTCCAGCACGTCGCCGATTTCGATGTCGTTGTAGCCCTTGAGCGACAGACCGCATTCGAAGCCGGAACGCACTTCCTTGGCGTCGTCCTTGAAGCGCTTCAGCGATTCGATCTCGCCGGTCCAGGTGACGATGTTGTTGCGCAACAAACGTACCGAGGAACCGCGCTTGACGACGCCGTCCGTGACCAGGCAACCGGCGATCGCGCCCACTTTCGAGACCAGGATGACCTGGCGGATCTCGACCGCGCCGATGACGCTTTCGCGCTTCTCAGGCGACAACATACCCGACAAGGCGGAACGAATTTCGTCGATCGCGTCGTAGATGATGTTGTAGTAGCGGATGTCGACGCCGTTCGACTCGGCCAGCTTGCGCGCCTGGGCGTCGGCACGGGCGTTGAAGCCGATGATGACCGCTTTCGAGGCCACCGCCAAGTTGACGTCCGATTCCGTGATACCACCGACGGCCGCGTGCACCACCTGGACCCGCACTTCCGAGGTCGACAGTTTTTGCAGCGACTGCACCAGCGCTTCTTGCGAACCCTGCACGTCGGTCTTGATGATCAGCGGCAGATTTTTGACTTCGCCCTCGGCCATCTGGTCGAACATGTTTTCCAGTTTCGACGCTTGCTGCTTGGCCAGTTTGACGTCGCGGAACTTACCTTGACGGAACAAACCGATTTCGCGCGCTTTGCGCTCGTCCGCCATGACAACCACTTCTTCACCGGCGACCGGCACTTCGGTCAGACCCTGGATCTCGACCGGGATCGATGGGCCGGCTTCGGCGATGCTCTTGCCGTTTTCGTCCAGCATGGCGCGCACGCGGCCATACGAGGAACCGGCCAGCACGACGTCGCCGCGCTTCAGGGTACCGGACTGCACCAGGATCGTCGCGACCGGGCCCTTGCCCTTGTCCAGACGGGCTTCGACCACCAGGCCGCGGGCCGGAGCGTCGATCGGCGCGGTCAGTTCCAGCACCTCCGCCTGCAACAGCACCTGCTCGAGCAACTCGTCGATACCGGCGCCGGTTTTCGCCGACACCAGGCAGAACGGCGATTCGCCGCCGTACTCTTCCGGCACGACTTGTTCGGCAACCAGCTCCTGCTTGACGCGATCCAGGTTCGAGCCAGGCTTGTCGATCTTATTGATCGCCACCACCAGCGGCACGCCGGCCGCTTTCGCGTGGGCAATCGCTTCCTTGGTTTGCGGCATCACGCCATCGTCGGCGGCAACCACCAGAATCACGATGTCGGTTGCCTTCGCACCACGGGCACGCATCGCCGTAAAGGCTTCATGGCCAGGGGTATCCAGGAAAGTGATGGTGCCGCGCGGTGTTTCAACGTGGTACGCACCAATGTGCTGGGTAATCCCGCCCGCTTCGCCGGAGGCGACTTTGGCGCGGCGGATGTAATCGAGCAGCGAGGTCTTACCATGGTCGACGTGACCCATGACGGTGACGACGGGAGCGCGCGGCTTGGCTTCGAAGTGGGCGTGCTCGCCGATGTCGGCCAGCAGCGCTTCAGGATCGTCCAGTTCGGCGGCGAACGCCTTGTGGCCCATTTCCTCGACCAAAATCATGGCCGTTTCCTGGTCCAGCACCTGGTTGATGGTGCACATCTGGCCGAGCTTCATCAAATGCTTGATGACTTCGGAAGCCTTGACCGACATCTTGTGGGCCAGTTCGGCGACGGTGATCGTCTCCGGCACGTGGACATCCTTGATGACGGCTTCGGTAGGAGCCTGGAAATTCGTTTCGCGGTCGTCGTGGTGCGAAGGGCGACGGCCCTTGGCACCGCCACGCCAGCCGTCGCGGCCGGAAGGGCCGCTGTTGCCGCGTGGTTTGGGACCACCGGTGGCGCCGCGTTTTTTCGCGTCGTCCGACCAGGTCGAGGAGACATTCGCCGATTTAATCGACTTCTTGTCGGCCACAACAGGCTTCTTGTCGCCCGGCTTGTCGCCCGGCTTCTTGTCGGCTGGTTTGTGCAGCGTGCCTTCCGGCGGCTTCGGCTTGACTGCGGCGACGACGGGCACCGGCTCGGGTGCCTTGATGGCGCGCCGCGGCGCGTTCATCATGGCCTTGATCTGCGCCACTTCGTCGGCCACGGCCTTGCGGGCGCGGTCGGTCGCTTCGGCCTTGTCGGCAGCTTCTTTGGCGGCGACGGCGGCTTTTTTCTTCGCTTCTTCGGCGGCGGCGCGTTTCTTCTCGTCGGCGGCGCTATCGTCGGCGACGACGGGCGCGCCGGCGGCAACCGCGGTCGCTGCCTTGGCGGCGGCTTTCTTGGCTTCCGCTTCGGCTTCGCGTTTCGCGCTCAGTTCGGCCGCTTGCGTGGCTTTCGCTTGCGCTTCCTTCTCGGCGTCGAGCTTGGCCAGGCGTTCTTGCTTCTCGCGCAGGTCAGCTTCCTGACGGGCGATCAGCTCGACCTGGCGGCGCGCGTCTTCTTCGCGGCGCGCCACTTCGGCGGCGTCGATCACCGGGGCGGCCGGGGCGGCTGCCTCGGCGACCGGTGCCGGCGCGACCTCGTCGCGTTGCACGAAGGTGCGTACCTTCTTGACGGCGACCTGGATCGTGCGCGACTTGCCAGTGGCGTCGGCCTGCTTGATCTCGGTGGTTTCCTTGCGCGTCAGCGTGATTTTCTTTTTCTCAGTGTCAGCCACTGCGCCATGGGTGCGGCGCAGATGATCCAAAAGCTTGTCCTTATCATCTTTCGACAATGGATCTGACGTCGAACTTTTTTCGACGCCGGCAGAACGCAGCTGCGTCAGCAGCAAATCTGCAGGCATCTTCAGTTCGGTGGCAAATTGGGCTACGTTGTTACTCGCCATTCAGTCCTCTTTTCTATGTGTCGCGGAGATGATAAAGATACTCAAATTAAGCCTTTGCGGATTCGGCCAGACTCCATGCCTTGGCCTGGAGGGCCTTGGCACGATCGTCGTATTTCGAGTCAACCAACTTCATCTCATCGTCGGTCACATCTTTAAATTCACTAGTAATCAGTTCACGCGCACGGTCCGCAGACAAGGCCAGGATTGCGCCGAACTCGTCATATGCCAGTGCTGCAAATGTTTCAACGGTCTTGATACCAGCCAGACCCAGCTTGCCGGCGGTGACGCGGTCCATGCCTTCCAGACCGACCAACGCCTCATCCATGCCTTCCAGACCTTCTTCCGAGGCGATCGCCTCGGTGACCAGCGCATCGCGCGCCCGGGTCCGCAATTCATTGACGGTATCTTCGTCAAACGATTCAATCTCCAGCATTTCGGAAATTGGCACGTAGGCGATTTCTTCCAGACTGGCGAAACCTTCTTCGACCAGAATATCAGCCACTTCCTGATCAACATCGAGCTTTTCCATGAACAGGATGCGCACGGCAGCCGTTTCCTGGGCCGACTTGTCGGCCGATTCCTCGGCCGTCATGATGTTGATCTTCCAACCGGTCAATTCGGCGGCCAGACGCACGTTCTGGCCGGAACGGCCGATCGCGATCGCCAGGTTTTCCTCGTCGACCACGACGTCCATCGCATGCTTCTCTTCGTCGACCATGATCGACGAGACGTTGGCCGGGGCCAGCGCACCGATGACGAACTGGGCCGGATCATCCGACCACAGCACGATGTCGACGCGTTCGCCGCCCAGCTCGCCGGTGACGGCCTGGACGCGGGAACCGCGCATGCCGACGCAGGTGCCGATCGGATCGATGCGCTTGTCGGCCGTGTAGACGGCGATCTTGGCGCGCACGCCGGCGTCGCGGGCGGCGGATTTAATCTCCAGCATGCCCTGCTCGATTTCCGGCACTTCCAGCTCGAACAGCTTCATGATGAAGTCCGGCGCGGTGCGCGACAGAATCACTTGCGGGCCGCGCATATTGCGGTCGATGCGCAGGATGAAGGCGCGCACGCGGTCGCCGATGCGCAGATTCTCTTTCGGGATCATCTGGTCGCGCGGCAGGCGCGCTTCGATCTTGCCCGACTCGACGATCGCGTCGCCGCGTTCCATGCGCTTGATCGTGCCCGTTACCAGGGAATCGCCGCGCTCGAGGAAGTCGACCAGGATCTGTTCGCGCTCGGCGTCACGCACGCGCTGCAAGACAACCTGCTTGGTGTCCTGGGCGAAGCGGCGGCCGAACTCGACGGATTCAATCGGTTCTTCGATATGGTCGTCGATTTCGATGTCGGGAATTTGTTCCTTGGCTTCGAAATGGAGGATTTCCTGATCCGGCAACTGCAGGCCGGCCTCGTCGGGCACAACGTGCCAACGGCGGAACGATTCAAACACACCCGAGTCGCGATCGATCGAGACGCGAATGTCGACCTCGCCCTCGTAGCGTTTTTTCGTGGCTTGCGCCAGCGCGAATTCAAGCGCTCCGAACACGACATCCTTGTCGACATTTTTTTCACGCGCCAGCGCGTCAACCAATAATAAAACTTCGCGACTCATGCTTTGCGACTCCTAAAATCCACCTGTGGCACCAAACGTGCCTTATCCACATCGGCGAGCGTAAACTCCAACATCGCCGGACCATCCTTACCTTCAAATTCTAACGACAAATTCTCGCCCACGGGCTCTTGCAAGACTCCCTGGAACGATTTACGGTTGTTCGTACCCGGCATTGCCGCGGTCAGCTTGACGATCATCTCGTAACCGGCGAAGCGGACGAAATCCTCCATCTTGCGCACGGGCCTGTCGAGGCCCGGGGAAGAGATTTCGAGACGCTCGTAGGGCACGTTCTCGACCGTCAGCACATGCGACAACTGATGACTGACCTTGGCGCAATCCTCGACCGTGATCGGGCCTTTTTCGGCGGCTTCGGCGGCGGTGAAATCGATAAACACGCGCAACACGCCGCGCTCGGCTCGTTCGACATCAACCAGCTCGTAGCCCAGTCCAGTCACTGTCGTTTCTATTAATCCCAAACGCTGCAAGAAATTCTCCAGATCAAAGCCCGTCGCGGCCTGAAAACAGACGCCACAAACGGTTCAACAAAAAAAAAATGGGCATCTGCCCACCTTCTTGTATTTCCTAGCCAGATGAAAGCACTCCCCACCGAATGACCCTGTGGAGAACTTTTATTAGGCTGCAGATTATAACCCCTTCTCGACCGCGCCGCAATGCCGCGCAAGCCTTCGGGTGCTCATACAACACTTATAAAGTCGGCAATGGCCCGGCTTGCGGCCGGGCCCGGCGCGCGCCTTAAGGCTTGCGCGGACGGCGCGCCATGCCTTGATCCATGCCGCCGCGCCCCTGGTCCATGCCGCCGCGCGGCGCGCCGGAGCGGGCCTGGCCCTGGCCGGCACCGTTGCGGCGCGGACCCGTGTTGGCGAAACCAAAAGTCGTTTGCAGCGGATCGGGCTGGCGGCCGCGCGGCTGGTCGCCGTCGACCGGACGACCCTGCCCCTGCGGACGGCCTTGGGCTTGACCCTGCGGACGACCCTGACCCTGCGGACGACCCTGGCCTTGCGGACGGGCCTGGCCTTCGAAGGCCGCCGAGGCCGAGCGCGGCGCGCCGGCGTACTGGCCGGACGACTGGCCGCGGCCCGGACCACGGGCTTCGCCGGGACGGCCTTCGCCGCCCGGACGACCCGCGCCGCCGGGACGACCCTGGCCACCGGCACCGCCGGCGCCGCCTGGGCGGCCCTGGCCGCCGGGACGACCGGAACCCTGGAACTGGCCGCCCTGCGGCTGGCCGCGACCCATGCCGCGCGCGCTGACCGGATACGGATCGGCGTTGCGGTTGCTGGCGTCGATGCGGTTGCCGTTCGGCTCGTCGGACTCGCGCGTGGCGCGGCCCTTGGCCGCGGCGGCGGCGCGCGGATCACCCGAGGCCGGCATTTTCTTTTCGATGCCGTAGGCGGTCAGCAGATCGCGCACGGTGTTCTCTTCCATCTCTTCCCAACGGCCGCGTTTCAGGCCGCTCGGCAGGGTCATCGCGCCGTAGCGGGTGCGGATCAGGCGCGACACGGTCAGGCCGATGGCCTCGAACATGCGGCGCACTTCGCGGTTGCGGCCTTCGCCGATGATCACGCGGTACCATTTGTTGATACCCTCGCCGCCGCCGTCGGCGATCTTCGAGAAGTTCGCCATGCCGTCTTCCAGCTCGACGCCGGCCAGCAGTTTCTGGCGCATGCCCTCTTCCAGTTCGCCCAGGGTGCGCACCGCGTATTCGCGGTCGATGCCGTAGCGCGGGTGCATCAGGCGGTTCGCCAGGTCACCCGAGGTGGTGAACAACAACAAGCCTTCGGTGTTGAAGTCGAGCCGGCCGACGGCCAGCCATTTGCCGGCCTTCATGGTCGGCAGGCGGTCGAACACGGACGGACGGCCATCCGGGTCGTCGTGGCTGACGATCTCGCCGGCCGGCTTGTGGTAGACCAGCACGCGCGGCGGCTTCTTGCTGGCGCGGCGCTGGATCAACTTGCCGTTGATGCGCACATGGTCGCTCGGCAGGATGCGCTGGCCGATGTGGGCCGGCTCGCCGTTCACCGAGACGCGGCCCGACATGATCAAGTCCTCCATGTCGCGGCGCGAACCGAGACCGGCTTCGGCCAGCACCTTGTGCAGTTTCGGCGCGTCGTCGTCCGAGGTCAGGTCGCGGCGCACGGCCGCTTTTGGCGCCGCGCGGCCATGCGTCGGCTCTTCGCTGTCGAAGGCGTCCGAGGTGACGAAGGAGAACACGGCGTCGGCGTCGCTGCCTTTAGTGACCGGGCCGGACTGGCGTCCCTTGCCCTTGCCTTTGCCGGCGTTCTTGCCGGCGCCGCGCACATCGTTGCGCGGCGCGCGTTCCTGGCGCGGCGCGGCGGCGACGGCATTGCCGTCGGCGTCGAGCACGGTGGCGGCGACCGCGTCGGCGTCGGCCACGGGCGCATCGGCCAGCGGCGCGTTGCGCGGCACATTGATGCGCGGCGCGCGGTCGGCTTGCTGGGCGCGCATCTGGCGCGGACCACGCGGCGCGCGCGGCGCGGCCTCGTCCGGGCTGTCAACGGCGGCGGCGGCGGCGGCTTCGGCGGCGACCAGGATCTTCTTCGCTTCGCGCGGCGTGCGCGTCGGGCGCGGCGCCGGCGTCGGCGCGGCGGCGGCATCGGCGTCGGCCGGGGCCGCGTCCGGGGCCGCTTTCGCGGCCGGCTTGGCGCGGGTTTTCTTCACGGGCGCGTCGGCATCGACGGCGGGCGCGGCGGGCGCATCGGCGGCGGCGGCATCGACGCCGGCATCGGCCTTGCTGCGGCGCTTGGGCTTGGCCGGCGCGTCGCCGGCGGCGGCCGCATCGGCTTCGATTTGCGCCTTGGTGCGGCGTTTCGGCTTGGCCGCCACGTCGTCTGCTGCGCCCATCACGGCAACGGGAACTGTCTCTGGGGTGTTCGGATTAGTCATTATTAGTTTCTTGGTTGTGCTGACCTGGCGCAGCGTCAACCGTTAATTCTGGCGCAGGGTCGTGAGTGAAGGCTTCCATAGGGGAAGCATCGGGGCCGGCATCAGGGCTTGCTGTCACATCTGTCACAGCCGTATTGCTACCTGCACCAACATTTAGCGCAACGTCATGCGTCGCTTTGTCAAAGTTTTCCTGCAAGGCCGCTTCGAGGGCTTCCATGCCGCCGCCCTGCGTGTCGCTGATTTGCTGCAAAGGCGGCAGCTGGGACAGCGAATGCAAACCCAGGTCGTCCAAAAACTGCTTGGTGGTGGCCAGCAGGGCCGGCCTTCCCACCACGTCGCGGTAGCCGATGGCGTCCACCCAGCCACGGTCTTCCAGCATCTTGATCGTTTGCGAATTGACGGCGACGCCGCGGATTTCCTCGATGTCGCCGCGCGTCACCGGCTGGCGGTAGGCGATGATGGCCAGCGTCTCCAGCGTCGCCCGCGAATACTTGGGCGGCCGCTCGGGCGTCAGGCGGTCCAGATACAACTTCATCTCCGGGCGGCTCTGAAAACGCCAGCCCGAGGCCAGGCTCACCACTTCGATGCCCTTGCCGGTCCAATCGAGCCGCAATTCCTCCAGCAACTGCTTGATCGTATCGGCGCCCACGCCGACGCCGTGCACGCGGCCATTGTCGTCGGCGTCGACAAACAGCTTTTTCAGGCTGTGGATGGACAAGGCCTCGCGCGCGCACAGCAAGGCGGTTTCGAGGACTTTTTTCGCCTCAATTGTATTCATAGCAATTCTGTGCGGATGTGTATTGCAAACCGTATGCAAGAAGCCAAATCATCTCAACGGGACAGGGGGCGGACATCGTGGGACGCCGCCTGACTGGATACGCGTTGAGGCTGTTTTCCGACGCCCTGGCCGATGCGCGCTGAGCGGGAAGAATGGTACAGCTGGAGAGAAATGGTCCCTGCCGGCGGCGACGCCGGTTCGATCAGTCGGCGCCCAGCAGTTGATTTCTTAGTGAAATGGGATCGCGAACCGCCATATTCAGGCAAAAAATCAGTGCGAGCGCGAGACGCCGTTTCATCCAACGATGCCAATTGTACCCGATAAAACGGCGGCCAGCGCAAAAACGGGTAAACCCTTTCTGCCGGGACACATCAGCCCCCGGCCAGCGTTTCCGCCAAAATGGCCGATGCGCCAAGAAAGGCCGGGTATTGCGCTGTAATAACAAACGTTGGCACCTGTGAAAGATATTCGGCGAAACGGCCCTTTTGCTCGAAACGGGCGCGGAAGCAGGAACGTTCGAAGCGCTCGCCCAGGCGCGGCACGATGCCGCCGCCGATATACACGCCGCCCAGCGCGCCCAGGGTCACGGCGACGTTTCCGGCCATGCCGCCCAGCATGCCGCAGAAGGCCTCGATGACCGCGTCGCACAGGGCCGACTCGCCGGCCAGCGCGCGCCGCGTGATCTCGGCGGCGGCGAGGGGTTCGGCGGCGGCGCCGGCGCGCTCGGCCAGGGCGCGGTAGATCAGCTCCAGGCCGTCGCCCGACAGGAGGCGCTCGGCCGAGACGTGGGCGAACTCGCGCCAGGCGAAGCGCAGGATGGCGATCTCGGTTTCATCGACCGGCGCGAAACTGACGTGGCCGCCCTCGCTCTGCAGCGCCGTCCAGCCGCCGCGGACGGGAATCAGGCCCGACACGCCCAGGCCGGTGCCGGCGCCGATCAGGCCCAGCGCCGCGCCCGGACGGGCCGCGCCGGCGCCGACCTGGCGCTTGTCGGCGCCCGACAGCTGCGGCAGCGCGCGCGCCAGCGCCGTGAAATCGTTGACGACGACGAAGTGCTCGAAGCCGCATTCCCGGCGCAGCGCCTCGATCGAGAACGACCAGTGGTGGTTCGTCATGCGCAGCAAGTCGCCGTCGACCGGATTGGCGATCGCCACGGCCGCCTGGCGCACCCGCGCGGCGCCGGCCGCCGCCACTTCCGGCAGGCGCAGATAGGCTTGCAGGGCGGCCGCCAGCGTGGCGTAGTCGGCGCAGGGCAAGACCTTGACCGAGCCGATGCGGCCGGGCGCGCTTTCCAGGGCGAAGCGGGCGTTGGTGCCGCCGACATCGGCCAGCAGGCGCGGGCCGTCGGCGAATGGCGGCGATGCGGTGGAGGACGGTGTGGACATGATCTCGACCTATAAAGGTGCAGCGAGGATGAAGGGAGTGCCTGCGGCGGCGCGCCGCCTAGATTCTGATGGGGTACTTAGCCTTGAACGCTGTGTCGCAAGGGCAGCTCCGGCGCGGCCGGCCGGTAGGCGGCGTTCCACGCCTCCAGGCCGCCGTGCAGGGGCTTGGCGCGGTGGTAGCCGTAGCCGTGCAACTGCTTGGCGACAAGGGACGCCGTCACATCGTTGGGACAGCTGCAATAGACGACGATGTGGCGATCCTTGTCGAGCATGCTGATGGCCTCGATCGGCGCGCCGCCCTTGTACAGCACGGCGCCCGGCGCGCCCGGTTCGAGCAGTTGCGCGGTGGCGCTGCGCGCGTCGACCAGCACCGGCTCGGCGCCGTCGGCGATCAGCTGGCCCAGCTCGGCGACGCTGATGCGCTCGACCCGCACCTTGCGCTGGAAGCGTTTGCGCTCGACGTACTTGAAGCAGATGAACAAGGCCAGCAGGCCGAGCAGCGCGATCAGCGCCGTCGTGCCCATGGTGGCGAGGATGTCGAGCACGGCGTCGACGCGGCTGTGGAAATAGGCGCCGATGGCGATGCCGGCGCCGCTCCACAGCAGGCCGCCGAGCACGCTGAAGACCAGGAAGGTGGGATTGCCGGTGCCCAGGGCGCCGGCCAGCGGCGGCGCGATGGTGTTGAAGCCGGGAATGAACTTGGCGACGACCAGCGCCTTCGGCCCCCAGCGCTTGAAATTATCCTCGGTCTGGCTGACGCAATAGTCGGGCGACAGGGAGATGCGGCACAGCAGCTTGAGGATGCGCTTGCCGTAATGGCGCCCGGCGCGGAACCAGAAGTAGTCGCTGATCAGGCAGGCGGCCATGCTCACGGCCAGCACCGCCGGCCAGCTGCCGTCGCCGTCGACGGCCAGCGCGCCGGCCACGATCAGGATGGGAAAGGCGGGGATCGGCAAGCCGATCTGCTCGAGCAGGACCACGCCGAACACGATCAGCACGCCGTATTGCTGCAACAGTAAAATGAGATGCGCCATGCCGCCATCTTATCCGAAAGAGGCGGCCAAGTGGCGGCAACTGGCCACGGCGCGGGCCGCTACGCCCGCACGCCGCGCGGAATCGCGCTGAGCAGGGTCTTGGTGTAGGGATGGACCGGATTGCGGTACAACTCGTCCGAATTGGCCATTTCCACCACCTGCCCCTTGTGCATCACCATCACCTGGTCGGCCATGTACTTGACCACCGACAGGTCGTGCGAGATGAAGATGTAGCTCATGCCGAATTCGTCCTGCAGGTCTTGCAGCAGGTTCAGCACCTGCGCCTGCACCGACACGTCCAGCGCCGACACGGATTCGTCGCAGACGAGGATCTCCGGCTGCATGGTCAGGCAGCGCGCGATGGCGATGCGCTGGCGCTGGCCGCCGGAGAATTCGTGCGGGTAGCGGTGGAAGGCTTGCGCCGGCAGGCCGACCTTGTCGAGCAGCCAGTAGGCCTTCTCGCTGCGTTCCTGGTCGGTGGCGCCGATCTTGTGGATGCGCATCGGCTCGAGCAGGATCTGCCCGACCGTGAAGCGCGGGTTCAGCGAGGCGTAGGGATTCTGGAAGATGATCTGGATGCGCCGCTTGTAGGGCAGGTATTCCTTGTCCGGCATGGCGATCAAGTCCTTGCCCTCGAACAGGGCGCTGCCGCCGGTGGCCTGGTGCAGGCGCAGCAAGGTCAGGCCGACGGTGGTCTTGCCGGAGCCCGATTCGCCCACCACGCCCAGCGTTTTGCCGCGCGGCAGGGTGAACGAGACGTCCTTGACGGCCCGGAATTCGCGCTTGCCGAACAGGCCCTGGCGCAGATAGAAGCTCTTGCTGAGGTTCTTCACCACCAGCACATTGTCCTCGTCCGGCAGATAGCCGCGGCTGCGCTGGCGCACCTCGATGTCGGGCGCGGCCGCGCCGCTGATGTAGTCGTTGATCACCGGCAGGCGCCAGGGCCGCGCGTCCAGCGAGGGCCGGCAGTGCAGCAGGGCCTTGGTGTAGGAATCCCGCGGCGCCTCGAAGACCTGGCGCGTGGCGCCCGTCTCGCGCACGTCGCCGTGGCGCATGACGATGACCTGGTCGGCGATCTCGCCCACCAGCCCCAGGTCGTGGGTGATGAAGAGCACCGACATCTGGTGCTTCTTCTGCAGCCTGGCGATCAGCTCCATGATCTGCTTCTGGATCGTCACGTCGAGCGCCGTGGTCGGCTCGTCGGCGATCAACAGTTTCGGTTCGCAGGCGATGGCCATGGCGATCATCACGCGCTGCTGCTGGCCGCCCGACATCTGGCTCGGGTAGGCGTCGATCTTGCTCTGCGGATCGGGGATGCCGACCTCCTCGAGCAGGGCCAGGGTGCGCGCGCGCGCCTGCTTGCCGTTCATGCCCATGTGCTGGCGCAGCACCTCGGCGATCTGGAAACCCACCGTGAAGACGGGATTGAGCGAGGACATCGGCTCCTGGAAGATCATCGAGATGTCCTTGCCGCACATCTGGCGCCGCTCGCGCGTCGACATCCTCAGCAAGTCCTTGCCGCCGAACAGGATGCTGCTGGCCGGGTCGATGACGCTCGTTTCCGGCGGCAGCAGGCCCATCACGGCCAGCGAGCTGACCGATTTGCCGCTGCCCGATTCGCCCACCAGGGCCACGGTGGCGTTGCGCGGCACGTTGAAGGAAATCCCCTTCACGGCCTCGAAGCTGTTCTTCTTGTCGATGCGGAAGCTCACGCGCAGATTGCGCACTTGCAACAGATCGTCTTGCTTGGCGATGCTCATGGCCGCTCCTATTTCACTTTGGGGTCAAGCGCGTCGCGCAGGGCGTCGGTGAACAGCGAGAACGCCGTCACCAGCACCGCCATGGCGATCGCGGCGGCGCTCAATTGCCACCATTTGCCAAGAATCAGTTCGTTCTGCGCCTCGTTGAGCATGCTGCCCCAGGAGACCATGCCGACCGGCACGCCGAAGCCGAGGAAGCTCAGGATCACCTCGGCCTTGATGAAGCCGACCACCAGGATGGACATCTGCACCAGCGCCACGTGGCTGACGTTGGGGAAGATGTGCGAGAACATCTTGCGCCAGTGCGAGGCGCCGATGGCGTCGGCCGCCATCACGTACTCGCGCGCCTTGTGCTTGATGTATTCGGCGCGCATCAGGCGGTAGGGGCCGGTCCAACCCGTCAGGCCGAGGATCAGCACGATGGTCAGCAGGCCTTTTTGCTGCAGCACGGCGGCCACCGTCAAAATCATCAGGATCGAGGGGATCGAGGTGAAGATGCTGTAGAACCAGTTGAAGAAGTCGTCGACGCGGCCGCCGAAATAACCCGAGAAGGCGCCGAACAGCGTGCCCAGCACGACCGCCAGCAGGGCCGCCACGAGGCCGACGACGATCGAGGTTTCCGCGCCCTTGACGGTTTTCTTGAGCACGTCGTGGCCCCATTTGTCGGCGCCGAAGGGCAGCGTCTCCAGCTTCGCCGCGTGGGCGCGCTGGTTCGCCTTGGCCATGCCGGCGCGCAGTTGCGCGACCTCCTTGCCGAGCGGGTCGTCGATGCCGTACATGTCGACGTGCACCTCGGGGTTGACGCCCATCTCGGCGCGCAACTGGCGGATGTCGTCGGCCAGCGGGTCGAGCACGTTGACCGGGGTCGCCTCGTTTCTGTCGGCCCTGGCCTTGGCGGCGTACTCGGCCGGCGCCTGGGCGCCCGTGAAGGTCGGCGGCGCGTAGTTGACGGCGACCTCGTCCTCCCAGTCGGCGACGATGAGGCCGCTGGCCGAGAGCACCAGCATCAGGAGAAAGGCGCCGACCACGGCCAGCGCCAGCATGGCGATCTTGTCGGCGCGCAGGCGGCGCCACGCCAGGGCCCACAGGCCCGGCGATGAGTGGGTATTCGGCATCGGCATCCTTACTTCAGTTGTACGCGTGGGTCAACGGCCTGGTACATCAGGTCGGTGAGCAGATTGAAGACCATGGTGGCGGCGGCGACGTACACGGTGATCGCCTTGATCACCGGGAAATCGCTGCGCTCGACGGCCAGGATCACTTCGCGGCCGATGCCGGGGATGCCGAAAAAGCGCTCCAGCAGGAAGGCGCCGATGAGCAGCGCCGGCAGGTTCGACATGACGTGCGTGATGATCGGGATCGAGGCGTTGCGCAGCACGTGCACCCACATGATGCGGCGCTCCGGCAAGCCCTTGGCGCGCGCCGTGCGCACATAGTCGGCGTTGACCTCGTCGAGCACGAAGGTGCGGAACAGGCGCAGGGTGGGCGCGATCGAGACGGCCAGGCCGATCAGGATCGGCAGCGCCGAATAGCGCAGCAGGTTTTCCCAGAAACCGTCGCCCCAGCCCTGCACCGGGAACAGGCCCAGCTTGTAGGCGAAGCCGTACTGGAAGACGATGATGTAGACCAGGATGGAGATCGACATGCCGACGGTGCAGGCGATCATCACGGCGCGGTCGGTCAGCGAGCCGCGCACGAAGGCGATGGCCAGCGCCAGGGCGATGCCGAAGAAGGTTTCCAGCACCGTCAGCGGGATCAGCACCGTCAGCGAGGGTCCCAGGCGCGTGGCGATGATGTTCGAGACGGTCTCGCCGGTGGCCCAGCTCTGGCCGAAGTCGAAGGTGACGATCTGCTTGACGAAGATCCACAACTGCACGTAGTAGGGCTGGTCCACGCCCAGCTGGGCGCGGATGTTGGCGATGCTCTCGGCGTTCGACATCTTGCCGGCCAGGATGTAGGCCGGGTCGCCGCCCACCCAGTTGAACAGGAGGAAGACCAGCAGCACCACGCCGAGCATGGTGGGCAGCATCTGCCACAGGCGACGCAGGATATATGCAAACATTATTTTTTCCTTAGCAAGCGTGGCTTACTTCGCTTTTTCGATGTCGATGTATTGCCATTCCTGGTGCAGGATAGGATGCTTTTTGTAGCCCAGCACGGTCTTCTGGGCCAGCATGTTGCGGTAGCGCGCGTAGCCCATCAGGGCGCCGGCGTTGACCTCCAGCTGGCGCGCCATCTTGTGGAACAACTCGTCGCGCTCGGGGCCGGCCGGCATCTTCTGGCTGGCCGCGTACCACTGGTCGTACTGCGGATCGCGGTAGCAGCCGTTGTTGTTCTGGTGCGAGTTCGGGCCGTAGAACAACTGCATGAAGTTGTCGCCGTCCGGATAGTCGGCCAGCCAGGGGCTGCTGCGGCTTTGCATCTTGCACTGTTTTTCCGTCTTCAGGATGTCCGAGAAGATCATGCGGTCGTTCTCCATCTTGATGCCGATCGAGGTATAGCTCTTGCGCCACATCTCGGCCTGCAGCACGCCGCTGGCCTCGTTGCGCGAGGAGTAGTGCAGCACCATCGGCTTGCCGTCGGGCAGGGTGCGCCAGCCGTCCGGGCCCTTCTTGTAGCCGAACTTGTCGAGCAGCTTGTTGGCCAGCACGGGATCGTATTGCAGCAGGCTCTTGTAGTTGGGATCGTAGCCGACCACGCCCGGCGGGATCGGGTATTGCAGCTTTTCGGCCTGGCCGTTCCAGACGATGCGGATTTCCTCGTCGATGTTGTGGGACATCGCGATGGCGCGCCGCAGGGCGATTTTTTCCTTCGAGAAGCCGCCCAGGATGGGGTCTTCCATATTCCAGTAGTAATAGGTGATTTCCGGATCGATCAGGCGCGACAGTTGCACGCCGGCCGCCGCCAGTTCCGGGCGCAGCTTGCCGTTCAGGATGGCCTTGGTGGCCAGCGGCCCGTCCAGCCAGAACAGGTCGGTGCCGCCGCTCTGGAAGGACAGCCAGCGCGACTGGTCCTCGATGAGGACGCTGATCTCGATGCGGCCGATCTGCGGGATCTTCTTGCCCTTCATCTGGCGCACGATGCGCTGGTCGTCCGGATCGTTGCCGGCCTGGAAGTCCCAGGTTTCCGGCAAGTGGTCGGTGTTTTCCTCGAGCACGATGCGGTTGCCGCGCACCCACTGGCCCAGCTTGTAGAAGCCGGTGCCGACCGGGTTCGAGGCCACCTCGCCCTTGCTGTCGCCGTATTTCAGCACCACCTCGCGCGCCAGGGCGCCGGTCGGCTCGTGCGCCAGGATCATGCCGAGGTTGAAATCGGTCTGGGTCAGCTGGATGCGCAGGGTGTAGGGGTCGAGCAGCTCGAAGCCGGGGATCGCCGCGTCATAGTCGAACTTGCCGCTCTTCTTGGCCTGCTCGGCCAGCTTGTCGAGGCCGACGATCTTGCCCTCGAACAGCCAGCTGTGCGGCGAGGACAGTTTCGGGTCGAACAGGCGCTTCCACGAATACACGTAGTCGGCCATCGTCAGCTCGCGGCGCTTGCCGTTGAAGGCCGGATCGGGCGTGAACAGGATGCCCTTCTTCAGGCGTATCGTATACGTCTTGCCGTCGGCCGAGACCTCCGGCAGCGCGGCGGCGCTGCCCGGCACCAGGCGCGCCGGCCGGGCCAGATAGTCATAGGTGTACAGGGTCTCGAAGATGGCTTGCGTCAGATGGCCGGTGTACAGGTCGCGCGCGATGGCCGGATCGAAACTGGTCTCGGCGGCCGGCAATATGTAGCGCAATACCTTGACCGGCTCGTTCGGCTCGTTCGGCGCGGCCGCCGCCGGCGGCAGCATGGCGCCCAGCGTCGTCGCCAGCGCCAGGCGCCGTAACCATTGTGATCTCATCTGTAACCCTTCCATATCCTGTTGTGGCGCGCCGTATCGGCGCGCCGCGGTTGCCGCCTCCCGGGTGGCGGGACTTGGCGATGTATGCCCGTGGCGCTTGCCCGTGGTGGCGGTGCGGCGGCCATGTCGCGCGCGCGCCTTTGCGCCACGTCTAAAAAAGGCGTAACGATAACGCATATTCCACCCGATTGGCGAAAGCGCCGGGACATTAATATTTTCGCCCGCCGCCCCGGCTTGCCCCGCCTTGCATCGCCGGTAACTTGCTGCGCCGCCGCAAAAACACCGGCCCCGCCGCCCCGCCCGCGCCGCGCCGCATGGCGCCGCCCGGAGCCGGTAGTTTAAACTTAAATGAAAAACATTTGTTGCATTGCAGCATATGGAACATTTTCATTAAATCAATCATGCAAAGACAAATTGCCGGGTGTTGTTTCTATGCCGAAGCGACATCATTGCGCATTGACAGGGACGGGCGCGGGTGGTCTGATCGCCTCTTGAAATTCATTTCATATTTGTTTTAAATCAGAATTGCCAACAAGGCAATCATTTTAGCGCAATTAACGCCGCCCCTGCTTATCCAGCCGGGGCGGCGCCACTCTTGGAGAGAGAATCGTGATCATGGAAACTGTTATCGCCCGCACCGTGCGCCTGTTGTGCGCCGGCGGCGCCCTGGCCGGCGGCCTGCTGGCCGTCCCCGCCCTGGCGCAGGACGCGAATGTGCAACGCGTCGAAATCACCGGCTCGAGCATCAAGCGCGCCAGCGCCGAAACGGCCTCGCCGGTGCAAGTCATCGGCCGCGACGAGCTGCTCAAATCGGGCAAGGCCACCGTCGCCGAATACCTGCAGACGCTCACCGTGGACGGCGCCGGTTCGCTGCCCACCGGCTTCGGCAACGGCTTCGCCGCCGGCTCGACGGCGATCTCGCTGCGCGGCCTGGGCGCCACCTCGACCCTGGTGCTGCTCAACGGCCGGCGCATGGCGCCCTTCGCGCGCGCCGACGACGGCCAGAAAAGCTTCACCGACCTGAGCACGGTGCCGATGCAGATCGTCGAGCGCATCGAGATCCTCAAGGACGGCGCCTCGGCCACGTACGGCGCCGACGCCATCGCCGGCGTCGTCAACATCATCCTGCGCAAGGACTTCGAGGGCACCATGCTGAAGGCCGACACCGGCCTGTCCGGCGACCGCGACGCCAAGCAGCACAAGGCCTCCTTCACCTTCGGCAAGGGCAATCTGGACAGCGACAAGTACAACTTCGTCGTCAACGCCGAATACGGCAAGTCCGACATGCTGATGAACAAGGACCGCGCCGACCGCGCCTGGATCGGCAAGGGCGACCTGCGCGCCTACGGTTATCCGATCAGCACCCAGTTCGCCTCCGGCTACATCATCGGCAAGGACAACGCCACGGCCGGCCCGGCCGGCTCGATCCGCAATCCGACCACGCTGGAGTACGCCTCCCTGCCCGGCTGCGCGACGCTGTCGACGTCCACGCCGCAAGACCCGAAAGGCGGTTGCGTCTGGCACCAGGACCAGTTCCGCGCCATGCAGCCGCAGATCGAATCGCTGAACCTGTACACCCGCGGCACCCTGCAGCTGAACGCAGACACGCAGTTGTACACGGAACTCGGCTACTCCAAGCGCGACACCTCCTTCCTGATGACGCCGCCGTCCATCACCCCGACCGTGGCCTTCCCGAGCTCGGCCGCCAACCCGGCCGGCGTGATCAACTACGGCTCCGGCGCCAACGCCATCCTGCTGGCCGCCAACCACCCGCAAAACCCCTACGGCGTGCCGGTGCGGGTGCGCTACACAGCCTTCGACGCGGGCCCCAGCACGCGCAAGGCGAACAACGAGTTCAACCGCTTCGTCATCGGCGCCAAGGGTAGCCTGGCCGGCTGGGACTACGACGGCGCCTATGTGCACTCGGAATCGAAGCTGCACCTGGACTACAGCAATATGCTGAACATGAACGTGCTGCGCGCCGCCCTGAGCGATCCGAACAGCAAGTTCTTCCCCTACTACCTGGGCGCCGACGCCGGCAAGAACCCGGCCTCGCTGTACGCGGCGATGGTGCGCAACCTGACCTCGGACTCGACGACCAAGCTCGACGTCATCGACCTGAAGGCCTCGCGCGAACTGTTCGCCCTGCCCGGCGGCATGATGGGCCTGGCCGTGGGCGCCGAACACCGCCGCGAAAAACTCGACAATCCCTCGCTCGAGGGCACCCTCGACGGCTCGGTGAACTCCAGCTACGTCGCCGCCAAGGGCGACAGCAAGGTCTCGGCGGTGTTCTTCGAGGTGCTGGCGCCCGTCGTCAAGACGGTCGAACTGTCGGGCGCGCTGCGCTACGACAAGTACGAGCACTTCAACTCGACGACGCCGAAACTGGGCGCCAAGTGGACGCCGCTGAAGACCTTCGCGCTGCGCGGCACGTATTCCGAGGGCTTCCGCGCCCCCGGCCCGGCCGAAGCCGGCGCCCAGAGCCAAAGCACCGGCGCGGCGCCCACCGTCGACCCGGTGCGCTGCCCGGACGGCAAGAACTCGCTGGCCGGCAAGGACGCGCCCGACTGCAACATCACCATCAACGCGGTGAAGCTGGGCAACCCGGCGCTGCGTCCGGAAACCTCGAAGGGCTATACCCTGGGCCTGGTGTGGGATCCGCTCAACGACACCAGCCTGTCGCTGGACGCCTGGAAGATCAAGCGCAGCAATGAAATCAACCCGCTGCCCTACAACGAGGCGGCCGCGCTGCCGAGCGCCATCCGCGCCGACAACAACCTGGTCATCAACGGCGCCGTGGTGCCCAACAGCGGCACCCTGCTGCTGGCGCAGGCGCCCTACCGCAACTCCAGCTTCACCGAGATCAAGGGTGTCGACCTGGACGTCAAGCAGCGCCTGCGCCTGGGCGAGTACGGCAAGGCCAGCATCGGCCTGACCTGGACCCACATCGCCTCCTGGGTGCGGGCCGAGTCCGCCACCGTGCGCTACCAGTTCGCCGGCACGCACGGCAATTGCGACACCTCGGATTGCGCCGGCACGCCGAAGGACAAGATCAACCTGATCACCTCCTGGGACAAGGCCAACTGGAACGTGACGGCGGCGCTGAACTACCGCTCGGACATGAAAAACGTCAAGTTCGCCGGCGGCAAGTGCGCCACCCTGTACGCCAACGGCGGCGAGGCGCCGAACGGCTGCACCCTGGCCTCGTTCACCACGCTGGACCTGTCGACGCGCTGGGACTACAGCAAGGCCCTGCAGCTGTTCGCCTCGATCAGCAACGTGACCGACAAGATCGCGCCGCTCGACGCCCTCACCTACGGCGGCATGAGCTACAACCCGATGGACGCCAGCGGCGCCATCGGCCGCTACTTCAAGGTCGGCGCCAGCTATAAGTTCAACTAAGCGGGTGTCTTGAAAAAAAAGCGGGACGGTGAGTGATCACCGTCCCGTTTTTTGTTTGCCGGCGCCCGCCGGGCGCGGCAGCGCCTAGTTGTCCTCGCGCAGGCGGCGCTGGCGCACGGCGGCGGCCAGGCCTTCGAGCACGGCCAGGCTTTGCGGCCAGTCGATGCAGCCGTCGGTGACGGACTGGCCGTACACCAGCTCCTTGCCGGCCACCAGATCCTGGCGTCCCGCCACCAGATTCGATTCCACCATCACGCCGACGATGCGGCCGTCGCCGCCGGCCACCTGGGCGGCGATGTCGGCGCAGACGGGAATCTGGTTTTCCGGTTTCTTCGAGCTGTTGGCGTGCGAAGCGTCGATCATCAGGCGCGCCGCCAGGCCTTGCGCGCCGATCGCCTTGCAGGCCTCGTCGACGCTGGCCGCGTCATAGTTCGGCGTCTTGCCGCCGCGCAGGATGATGTGGCAATCCTCGTTGCCGTTGGTGGAGACGATGGCCGAGTGGCCGCCCTTGGTGACGGAGAGGAAATGGTGCGGCTGCGACGCCGCCTTGATCGCCTCGACGGCGATCTTGACGTTGCCGTCGGTGCCGTTCTTGAAACCGACCGGGCAGGACAGGCCGGAGGCCAGTTCGCGGTGCACCTGGGATTCGGTGGTGCGCGCGCCGATCGCGCCCCAGCTGATCAGGTCGGCGATGTATTGCGGGCTGATGACGTCGAGGAACTCGGTGCCGGCGGGCAGGCCCATCTCGTTGATGTCGCGCAGCAGCTCGCGCGCCATGCGCAGGCCGTCGTTGATGCGGAAACTGTTGTCCATGTACGGGTCGTTGATCAAGCCCTTCCAGCCGACCGTGGTGCGCGGCTTTTCGAAGTACACGCGCATGACGATCTCCAGCTCGCCGGCGAAGCGGGCGCGCTCCTTGACCAGCAGGCGCGCGTACTCCAGCGCCGCCTTGGTGTCGTGGATCGAGCAGGGGCCGATGACCACCATCAGGCGGTCGTCCTGGCCGTGCAGGATGCGGTGCAGGGCGATGCGCGAATCGGCCGCCGTCTGGCCGGCCGCCTCGGAGCAGGAAAACTCGCGGATCAGGTGCGACGGTGGGGTTAATTCCTTCATTTCGCGGATGCGCAGATCGTCGGTGCGTGGCATGGTGCTCTCCAAAAAAGAATCGAAAAATAAACCGTGAAAACAAAAAAAAACCGCCATCGTTGGCGGTTTTTAAGGATTTGCTGGGATCTCGTCGTGCTTGCTACGTGAACCGGCCGCTACTCCACCGCCTTTGGGTTGGAATTGCTAAAATAAAAATGACCGGTAAAAAACGGGAAGCTGCGCATGGACTTGATCCTATCTGTTGAACGACTATAGCGCCAAATGAGGCCTGTTGGCAAGCGAATTGTCCCAATGGCCGCGTCGCGGCGCGGCGCCCGGCCCCGCCGGGGGCGCAGGCCGGCGGCCCGCGCCACGGCTCAGTGCGGCTGCCGGCGCCCCGCTCAGGCGGTGCCGCCGACGGTCACGCCGTCGATGCGCAGGGTCGGCTGGCCGACGCCGACCGGCACGCTCTGGCCTTCCTTGCCGCACACGCCGACGCCGGAATCGAGGCGCAGGTCGTTGCCGATCATCGAGACGCGGTTCAGCACGTCCGGACCGTTGCCGATCAGGGTGGCGCCCTTCACCGGGTAGGTGACCTTGCCGTTTTCGATCATATAGGCTTCGCTGGCCGAGAAGACGAACTTGCCGTTGGTGATGTCGACCTGGCCGCCGCCGAAATTGACCGCGTACAGGCCGTTCTTCACCGAGGCGAGGATCTCCGCCGGGTCCTTGTCGCCGGCCAGCATATAGGTGTTGGTCATGCGCGGCATCGGCAGGTGGGCGAAGGATTCGCGCCGCGCGTTGCCGGTCACCGGCATCTTCATCAGCCGCGCGTTCATGGTGTCCTGGATATAGCCCTTCAGGATGCCGTCCTCGATCAGCGTCGTGCACTGGGTCGGATTGCCCTCGTCGTCCATGTTCAGGGAGCCGCGGCGGTCCGCCAGCGTGCCGTCGTCGACCACGGTGACGCCCTTGGCCGCCACCCGTTCGCCGATGCGGCCGGAGAACGCCGAGGAGCCCTTGCGGTTGAAATCGCCCTCCAGGCCGTGGCCGATCGCCTCGTGCAGCAGCACGCCGGGCCAGCCCGGTCCCAGCACGATGGTCATCGGACCGGCCGGGGCCGGCCGCGCGTCGAGGTTGACGATGGCCGCGTTGACGGCCTCGCTGGCGTATTGCTCGAGCAGGGCGTCGCTGAAATAGTCGTAGCTGTAGCGTCCGCCGCCGCCCGAGGAACCCATCTCGCGCCGGCCGTTCTGCTCGGCGATGACGGTCACCGAGACGCGCACCAGGGGCCGGATGTCGGCCGCCAGCACGCCGTCGCTGCGCACCACCAGCACCACGTCGTATTCGCCGGCCAGGCCGGCCATCACCTGCACCACGCGCGGGTCCTTGGCGCGGGCCATTTTCTCCACGCGCTCGAGCAGCTTCACCTTCGCCGTGGCGTCGAGCGAGTCGAGCGGATCGTTGGGCAGGTAGAGCGAGCGACCGCCCTGCTGGCGCATGCCGGTGGCGATCTTGACCTTGCCGGCGCCGGCGCGCGCGATGGTGCGCGTGGCGGCGGCCGCCTCCAGCAGCGCCGCTTCGGAGATTTCATCCGAATACGAGAAGGCCGTCTTGTCGCCCGACACGGCGCGCACGCCGACGCCCTGGTCGATCGAGAAGCTGCCCGTCTTGACGATGCCCTCCTCCAGGCTCCAGCCCTCGTTCTTGGTGAACTGGAAATACAGGTCGGCGTAGTCGACCTTGTGGGTGAACATGGTGCCGAGGGCTTTCAGGAGCTTCGCCTCGTCCAGGCCGAAGGGGGTCAGCAGAATGTCGCGCGCCACGGCCAGGGTGGACAGATTCGGTTCAAATAGTTTCATGATCGGGTCTTTTCGTCGGTGTGATTCAAGTATTCGGGATGTCGGGATATCGGGATACCGGCGCGGCTACATGGTGCGGTGGCGCAGCGCCGGCAGCGCTTCGCGCACGCTGGCCAGGAACAGCGGGTCGATCTCGCCGCTGACGACGCCCTCGCCCTCCGGCAAGACCGCCTTGATCTCGCCCCAGGGGTCGATCAGCATGCTGTGGCCCCAGGTGCGCCGGCCGTTCGGATGCAGCCCGCCCTGCGCGGCGGCCAGCACATAGCACTGGTTTTCGATGGCGCGGGCGCGCAGCAGCACTTCCCAGTGCGCCAGTCCGGTGGTGTGGGTGAAGGCGGCCGGCACGACGATCAGCGCGCACTCGCCCATCGCCCGGTACAGCTCGGGGAAGCGCAGGTCGTAGCAGACCGACAGGCCGACGCGGCCGAAGGGCGCCTCGAAGCTGCCGACCGCCGCGCCCGGCACGATGGTGCGCGCTTCGTCGTAGGCCTCGCCGCCCTTGGAAAAGCCGAACAGGTGTATCTTGTCGTAGCGCCCCACCGGCCGGCCCTCGGGGTCGTAGACCAGGGTGGTGTTCAAGACCTTGCCCTCGAGTTCGGAAACCAGGGGCAGCGTGCCGCCGATCAGCCAGATGCCGTGCTCGCGCGCCATCTGCGCCATGCACTCCTGGATCGGTCCCTGCCCCGGCCGTTCGGCGTGGGCCACCTTGTCGCTGTCGTGCTGGCCCATGATGGCCCAGTACTCCGGCAGCGTCACCAGGCTCGCGCCGGTGGCGGCCGCCTGGCCGATCAGGCGCCGCGCCGTGGCGATGTTCTCGCTCACGGACGGCGATGAAATCATCTGTACTGCCGCAACTGTGTTCATATAATCCCTGCCTGTTCTGTTGATACCGGGCCGGCCGCACCGGGCCACGCCGGCCTACTTCGTTTTTTCCGGCACAGTCGCCAATTTACCACCATCGAGCTTGGTGATCACGGGCGCCTTCCACGGCCCCGTCACTTGCATCTGGTAGGTCAGCGCCTTCATCACCGGCGCGCGCAGGAACAACTGCGCCAGGAAGCTGCCGATGCCGATCACCGGATTGACGGCCAGGGCGTACACCAGCGGCCCCGTGCCGAGGTTGAATTCGGGAATCACGACGACGTGCAGATTGGTCGATTCGTTGGCGATGTCGGCGCTGCCGTCCATCAGCACCGTGGCGGCCACGCCGTGCATCTTCAGGTTGTCGGTCTTCAGCACGCCGCGCGCGATGGTCGCGTTGGCGCTGATGCCGTCGAAGGCCAGGCCCTCCGAAAAGACGTCGTGGAAGTCCAGCTTGAGCAGGCGCGGCAGCGCTTGCAGGCTGAGCACGCCCAGCAGTTTGGCGGCGCCCGGGTCTTGCTTGAGGAACTGGCCGCGCTCGACGTTCATCTGGATCTGTCCCGCCAGGCTGGGAATGTCCAGCGAGTAGGGCAAGCCCTTCCAGTTGATGTCGCCGCTCAGCTTGCCCTTGCCGTTGCGCACCGTCTCGGCGAAGCCGAAACGGTCCAGCAACTTGCCGGCGTCGGCGATGTCGAGCGCGAAGTTCAGGCTGGTGTTGCTCTGGCCATCCTTGACGATCCACTTGCCGCTGCCCTTGAGTTCGCCGTCGGCGTTGGCCAGCGACAGCTTGCTGACGCGCCAGTCGCGTCCGGTGGCGGCGGCGTTGTGGGCCTGCAGCTCGAGGCGGCCGATCTGCCTGTTGAACAATTCGAAACGCTCGGCGACGATGTCCAGGGCGGGAATGGTCTGGCTGGCGCTGCCCTTGCCCTCGAGCAGGTCCTTGACGTCGCCGGCGGCCGATTCCGGGATGACCAGCGAGGACAGGCGCGCCGTCATCTTGCCCAGGCCGGAAGGCGTCTCGACCCAGCTGACATAGCCCGAGGCCTGGGTGGAGTCGACGTTGGCCTGCCACAGACCCTTCTGGTGGCTGGCGCCGACGACGACGTTCTCCAGCTTGCGCTCGCCGAGGATGAGCTCGGCGGTGCGGGCCGCCATCAGGTCCGGCACCACGTACTGGGCCAGGTCCGGGCCGTCGGTGGCGGCGACTGCGCCGGACGGGCCGGCGATGGCCGAGCCGGCGGCCAGCCAGGCGTCGACGTTGAGCGACTTCAGGCTGACGTTGACCATCATGCCGCTGTCCGGCTCGGGCGCCGGCATGTTCACGCCTATCCCGCCGCGCACCACGCGCCAGGCTTCCCTGCCCTGCTTCTGGCGCAGGTAGTGGGCGGCGACGCCGCCGCCCAGGGCGATGCGGATGTCGTCGCGCATCAGGCCGGCCTCGTTGGCGGCGCCGGCGTTGAGGACGAATTTCAGCGGCAGGCCCTCGCCGGCGGCCTTCTTCAGGGGCGCCGGGAAGTCCAGCCCCAGGCCGACCAGATTCGAATCGACGGCCACCTGGACCTGGTGCTCGCGCGCCGTGATCAGGCCGCTGTAGCGGGCCCCGCCGCTGAGGTGGCCGGCCAGGCGCTGCATGACGGCCGCCGGATAGGTCTTGCGCAGGCCGTCGACGGTGACGGCGCCGGCGATGCGCACGGCGATCGAATTGTCGCGCTGGCTGCCGCCGGAAATGGCCACCGGACCGCCCAGGAAGGCGCCGCCCAGGCCGTTCAGATTAACACCCTTTTCATTGAACTCGATCTTGCCGGTCGAGGCCTGCACCGGCGGCAGGTCCGGGAACAGCACGATGTCGTTGCCCATCAATTGCAGCGCGCCCTGCACCTTCGACTCCAGCATATGGTTCAGCGGCAGGCGCAGCTTCAGGGCCAGGCGCGCGTTGCCGCTGGCCGTGGTCTCGTCGGTGAAGTGGGAGATCCACTCCAGCACCGGGCTCGCCTCCAGGTATTTCAGGTATTCCTGCATCAGCCCGTAGGCGCCGCCGTCGATCTCGAGCAGCATGTCGTGCACGCTCAGGTCGGCGATGACGGCCTTCACGCCGGACAGGGCGACGCCGCCGGTGGCGGCCGTCTCGCCGCGGATCTCCATGCGCGCCCGCTCGAACAGGAAGCTGCCCTTGATGCGCTCGGCCTGCGGCCACAGCGGCCGCTTGCCGTCCTTGGCCAGATGGCCGGGCGCGTAATTGAGTCTGGCGTTGTCGAGCCGGCCGGCGACGCGGAATTCGCCGCGGTTGCGCTCCTGCGCGGTGTCGGCCTTGAAGGGGAAATGCGCCAGTTCGCCGCGCAGGCGCAGCGCGACCTCGCGCGCCGTGCCGTCCTCGAGGGCGCCGACCAGCCAGGCGCGCAAATCGGACGGGGTTTGCCGCGGCAGATAATCGCCGATGGTCTTGATGTCGAAATGCTGCAGGCTGCCGGTGAAGTCGGCGCTGCCCAGGCCCTTGCCGGGCGCCGCGTTGAGCGGCAGCAGATGCGTGCCGCGCAGCGTACCGGCCAGGCCGGGACGCGCGAAGTCGAACTTGTCCACGTCGACGCGCAACTGCTCCTTGCCCTCGAAGGACCAGCGCGCCTGCAGGTTCAGGCGCTCGAAGGGCATGGCCGGCGTGGCGAAATAATCGGGCATCTGCAGCACCAGCCCGTCCGAGGCCAGCCTGACGCTGCCGCCGCGCTCGGTGGCGTCCAGCGTCCCGCTCAGGTTGTCGAAGCCGGGCACGGCCGCCACCGCCGCCCGGGCCGGCACGACGCCGTCCTTCGGCTGCGCGGCGCGGGCCGGCTGCGGCTTCAGGCTCAGGCCCAGCAACTGACCCTTGACGCGGAAGCTGTCGACGGCCGGGAAGCTGCCCCGCCATTCGGCCGAGACGTCGCGCAACTGGCCGGCGGGTGCCAGCTCGTCGAGCGTCTTGCGCAGCGCCGCGCTGAGCGGCAGGCGCCCGGCCAGGGCCGCCAGCGTCTTCAGGTCGAGCAGGCGGGCGCGCAATTCATTGCGCTGCGGCTGGCCCTTGGCGGCGGCGACATGGCGCTCCGAGAGCGAGGTCGGCGCCAGCGTCAGGCCGTCGCGCGTTTCCAGCGAAAAATCGCTGAGGCTGACGGCGTGGCCGTGGGCGCCGAAGGTCGGCTTGCCGTCCGGCGGCGCGGCGGCGAAATCCTCGCGCGCCGAGACGCGCCCGTTCACGCGCAGCAAATCCAGCGGCGGCAGGTCCGGCCCCAGGCGCGCCCGCACATCGCTCAGGCCGACGTCGGCGGTGAAGCCGGCCAGGCGCGCGTGGTCCAGCGTCAGCCAGGCGCGCAGCGCGCCGCGCCCGGCGCTGAGCTCGAAGGGATAGTCGAGGTAGTTTTTCCAGGCCGCCAGGTCGGCGTCCTTCAGGTCGGCGAACAACTCGCCCTTCCACTGCGCCACGTCGGAGACGCGCCGGGCGAAGGGCGGATGGGTGAAATTGGCGCGCACGTCGAGCGGCGCGGCCAGGCTGGCCGGCGGCGTCGCCTGCAGGCCCAGCTGGTGGCGGCGCCACTGGTTGCGCAGCACCAGGTTGAGCTTCTCGAGGGCCAGCTCCTGGCCGCCGTGCAGCTCGTCGCTCCAGCGCAGGCGCCCTTCGCGGATGATGATTTCGCGCTGCGCCAGCAACCAGTCGGCGCCGCCGCCGTCGCCGCCGCCGGACAGGAGCACGCCGGCCGCGTACAGCTTGCCGTCGGCGCCGCGGCGCACCTCCAGGTCGGGACGGATGACTTCCAGCGACTCGAAGCGCACCCCGCCCGCGGGCAGGCTCCACCACGACAGCGTGGCCGACACGCTCGGCAGACTGAGCACGGTGCGCCCGGCGCCGTCGCGCAGCGTCACCTCGCCCAGGAACAGGTTGGGATTGAGGCCGCGCCAGGAGGCGTAGATGCGGGAAATGGCGACCTGGTTGCCGAGCGCGCGGCTGGCCGCCCGCTCGATGCCGCCCTTGTAGTAATCGATGTTGGGCAGGACCGCGTAGCGCAGGAAGAGGAACAGGACGGCGAAGGCGAAATACGCCAGCAGCAGGAATTTGACGGTGAAGCCGAGCACATGGTGGCTGGCCAGATTGCACAGGCGATAGACGGCACGCAGCCGCTGCCAGCGCACGGCCAAAGGCGTATGCGCGGTCACGGTCTCCTCAGGCGGCTTTTGCATCGATAAGGTGATAGATCGGGCCCGGCGTCAAAAAATGGCTAAAATCGCCTGAATAAACGGCGCGCTTGCTTCCAGGCAGCGCCTCCCTTACCATCGTCTGACAACGGCGGGCGGCGCGCGTTTCCGCCTGCGGCCCAATTCTACCGCATCCCCATGCGAAACAACGCCCGATTACCTATCATTTACCGCCACCGATGAACCATTCCCCCCTGATGTCCGCCTCCCGTTTCTACCAGCGCTGGTTGGGCGCCGCCCCCGGGCGCGCCGAGAAGGTCGAACAACTGGCGCTGCAGCCGCTGCACCAGGCCGATTTCGCCGCCCTGCTGGCCCGGGAGGGCGAAGGCGGCCTGCCCCCGCCGCGCGCCATGCGGCGCCTGCGCAACCTGCTGGTGGCCGGCCTGATCCAGCGCGACCTGGACGGCCTGGCCGACCTCGACGAGGTGGTGACGGCGATGACCGGCTTCGCCGACTTCGCCATCCAGACCCATCTGGCGGCGCTGATGGAGGAGGCGGTGGCCGCCCACGGCATGCCGATCGGCCACGAATCGGGCCTGGCGCAGGAACTCATCGTGCTGGCCATGGGCAAGCAGGGCGGCGGCGAGTTGAACGTCTCCTCCGACATCGACCTGATCTTCGTCTACCCGGAGGACGGCGACACGGCCGCCGGCGCCGGCCAGCGGGCGCTGTCGAACCACGAGTTCTTCGTGCGCCTGGGCAAAAAGCTGATCGCCGCGCTGGCCGAGATCACCGAGGACGGCTTCACCTTCCGGGTCGACATGGCGCTGCGCCCGAACGGCGCCTCCGGGCCGCTGGCGGCGAGCCTGAACATGGTCGAGCAATACCTGATCGTCCAGGGCCGCGAATGGGAGCGCTACGCCTGGGTCAAGGCGCGCGCCGTCAGCGGCACGCCGGCCGACATCGCCGCGCTGGACGCCATCGTGCGCCCCTTCGTGTTCCGCCGCTACCTCGATTTCGGCGTCATCGACGCCATCCGCAATATGCACGGGCAGATCCGCGCCGAGGTCGACCGCCAGGAGCGCCTGCATCCGGACCGCAGCAACAACGTCAAGCTGGGCCGCGGCGGCATCCGCGAAATCGAATTCCTGGCGCAGGTCTTCCAGCTCATACGGGGCGGCCGCGAGGCGGCCCTGCGCGACCGTTCGACGCGCGCCACGCTGCGCGTGCTGGCCGAGAAATCCCTGCTATCGACGGAAATCGTCGAGCAATTGCTGGCATCCTACACCTTCCTGCGCAACCTCGAACACCGCCTGCAATACCTCGACGACGCCCAGACGCACACTCTGCCGGCCAACGACGGCGACCGCCTGATCGTCGCCCGCATGATGGGCCTGGCCGACACGGCGACCCTGCTGGAGCAACTCGAGGCGCAGCGCAAGTTCGTCGCCGCCCAGTTCGACGAGATGTTCAGCGACAAAACCGCCGCCAACGACGAGGGCAATCTGGACCCGCAGGCCAGCAACGACAGCGGCGACCCGGACAACCGCGAAGCCATCGAGGCGCGCTTCACGGCGCTGGGCTTCGCCGACCCGGACGCGGCGGCGCGGCGCCTGATCGGCACCTGGCAGGCGCCGCGCCTGCAGTCGCTGCCCGAGGCCAGCCGCAACCGCCTGGTGGCCCTGGTCAACGCGGCCCTGCCGCTGATCGCCAAGAACGCGCCGCGCAACGGCCCCGGCGACCAGTTGACGACCCTCGGGCGCCTGCTCGACTTCCTCGAGGCCATCGCCCGCCGCGCCGCCTATCTGTCGCTGCTGACGGAATACCCGCACACCCTGGAGCGCGTGGTGCTGATGGTCTGCGCCAGCGGCTGGGCCGCCAAATTCCTCACCCAGCACCCCATCCTGCTCGACGAGCTGCTCGACGCGCGCATCCGCAACGACGTGCCCGACCCGGCCGCGCTGGCGCTCGAGCTGCAGCAGCAACTCGACGCGGCCGCCGGCGACACCGAGCGGCAGATGGACATCCTGCGCGAAACCCACCACGCCCAGTTATTCCACTGGCTGGCGCAAGACCTGGCCGGCGACCTGACCGTGGAAAGGCTGGCCGACTACCTCTCCAGGCTGGCCGACATCATCGTCGCCGCTACCATCCAGGCGGCCTGGCAGGCGCTGGCCTCGCGCCACCGCGAGGTGCCGAAGTTCGCCGTGATCGCCTACGGCAAGCTGGGCGGCAAGGAACTCGGCTACGTCTCCGACCTCGACGTCATCTTCCTCTTCGACGACGAGGACCAGGACGCGCCCGGCCTGTACGCCAAGCTGGCGCAGCGCTTCATCACCTGGATGACCTCGCACACCTCGGCCGGCATCCTGTTCGACGTCGACATCGCCCTGCGTCCGGACGGCGCCTCCGGCATGCTGGTGTCGAGCATCCAGGCCTTCGAGCGCTATCAGGCCAATTCGGCCTGGGTGTGGGAACACCAGGCCTTGACGCGGGCGCGTTTCTGCGCCGGCGACGCCGCCATCGGCGCGCGCTTCGAGCAGATCCGCGAAGCGGTGCTGCGCAAGGAGCGCCCGGAAAACGGCGCGCTCAAGCAGGAGGTCATGGCGATGCGCCGCAAGATGCGCGAGGCGCATCCGAACCGCGGCGGCCAGTTCGACCTGAAGCAGGACGCCGGCGGCATGATCGACATCGAATTCATGGTCCAGTTCCTGGTGCTGCAGCACGCCCACCGCTACGCGCAACTGACGGCCAACACCGGCAACATCGGCCTGCTGCGCCTGTGCGGCGAACTGGGCCTGATCGAGCCGGCGCTGGCGGCCAAGGTCGGCGACGCCTACCGCGCCCTGCGCAAGCTGCAGCACCAGATGCGCCTGCAGGGACAGGACCTGGCCCGGGTCGAGACGGCCCAGGTGGAAACGCACACGGCCAGCGTGCGCGCGCTGTGGGCCGCGCTGTTCGGCGAGAATGTTGCACAATAAATATACTTTCCGGGAAGGAATCCGTTATGATGTATTTGAGCAATACAGAGCGCCGCCGCTCGGCGCAGCGCCGATTCCCTTACCTGGAGACCGTCAATGAAAGCATTTCTTAGCGCAGTGGCCAGCAGCCTTTGCATTCTCAGCCTGTCGGGCGCGGCGCTGGCCGCCGACAAGGGCACGGCCGACGAAGCCGTCGCCATGACCAAGAAGGCCGTGGCCCTGATCAAGTCGGCCGGCAAGGACAAGGCCTTCGCCGAAATCAACAATCCGGCCAACGCCAGCTTCCACGACCGCGACCTCTACGTGTATGTCTACGACCTGCACGGCGTGACCCTGGCGCACGGCAACAACCCCAAGATGGTCGGCAAGAACCTGATCGAGTTGAAGGACAACGAAGGCAAGGCCATCACCAAGACCCTGATCGAAACGGCCAACAGCCCGGCCGGCAAGGGCTGGGTCGAATTCAAATGGCCCAATCCGGTGAGCAAGCTCATCGAGCAGAAAGCCGGCTACATCGAGAAGGTCGACAACATGATGGTCGGCTCGGGGATTTACAAGTAAGTCCCGCGGCATGGAGTGGGCGGCCGGAAACGGTTATGATGTCTGCAGATGCCCATCCAATACCTGTCCCATTTAAGCAGTGAAAAACGCGACCGCCGCTCGGATCTGCATCTGGGCTGCGTGCTCGCCTTCGTCGCCGGCGCGGTCAACGCCGGCGGCTTCCTGGCCATCGGCGGCTACACCTCGCACATGACCGGCATCGTCTCCGGCATGGCCGACGACCTGGCGCTGGGCAACGTTTCGGTGGCGCTGGCGGCGCTGGCGGCCTGGCTGGCCTTCATCAGCGGCGCGGCCACCACCGCCGTGCTGATCAACTGGGCCCGGCGGCGCCGCCTGCGCAGCCAGTACGCCCTCAGCCTGCTGCTCGAAGCGCTTCTGTTATTAATCTTCGGCGTCGCCGGAACCTATCTGGCCGCGCTGCGCGACATATTGGCGCCGGTCACCGTTTTATTACTCTGCTACATCATGGGATTGCAAAACGCCATTATCACCAAGATATCCGGCGCCGTGATCCGCACCACCCATATCACCGGCATGTCGACCGATATCGGCATAGAACTGGGCAAGCTGTTTTATTACAACCGCAAACCCCTGCCGGAATTGGTGGTGCGCGCCAACCGCCAGAAACTCAAGATGCACGCGCTGCTGATTCTATTCTTCTTCACCGGCGGCATTACCGGCGCGCTCGGCTTTAAACACATCGGCTACTCCGCCACCATCTTCCTCGCCGCCGCGTTGGCCATGCTGGCGGCCGGCCCCATCGCCCACGATATACGTCTGCTGTGGCGGTATCACCGTCGCCAAAGCTGATACCACGCCGCCCGTCGGCCGCAGCATCGCCCCATCCCACCCATCAGCAACGACGTCCGCACGACGAGGCGCCAACTCCGGCAAGGGCAGGGCTTGCCCATATCGAGCCAGAAATTGATGTGATTATGCTAAATATCAGCTTGGCGGAGGCGCGAGAGCCTGTCGCCCGGGCTGCCGGGCGGGTGGCGCACCTCTTGTTTAGGGACGCGGCGTATCGTTGGCGATACCGCCGCGCCAGACGGCCGCAGGAGGTGCATCCGGCGCCATTGCGCCGCGCCGTCCAATAGCTGTCGTTATCAAAAAACCGCCGCGCCATTCCATCAGCATGTTTTCGAGTGTTTAGATTGTTTGTGAATGGCAGCGCTGCGCGTTCCGGGCTCCCATCTGAATCACGAAAAGTATCGATACGATTATTTTCATGCTTCGGCTTTCCAAGCCGGAAATATGAATCGCCGCATCGCGTCTTTTGTACGACGCTAAGCGATAAACAAACCCATTCCCGTCAAAATCGGCGTCCACCGGAATAAAAATACGATCATAAATATTTAAATGAAATCAATGCCAACGTGAACATCGCACGTGGCGGCGAGCGCCTCGCCGCCTTCGTCGGAATAACTGGGCGGTTTCAAATTCCAAGTGCAACACTGGGTTAATGAACAGTATTCGTCGGATGTTGTAGCAGGGCTATGTGCTGAGTATAAACGACCAGCGGCGATTCAAATCCAAGCCTGGCCCGAGGGCGCGTATTGAGCGAGAGCGCAATGGCATCCAATTCGTCCTGGGAGTAAATCGACAGGTCGGATCCTTTGGGCATGTACTGGCGCAACAGGCCATTGGTGTTCTCGTTGGAGCCGCGTTGCCAGGGGCTGTGCGGGTCGGCGAAGTAGATCTGCACGCCGGTGCGCTCGGTCAGTGTTTTGTGGCCGTGCATCTCGCGGCCCTGGTCGTAGGTCATGGTTTTGCGCATCGCCGCCGGCTCGCGGTTGAGGACGGCGGAGAAGCTATCGACGACGGCCTTGGTGGTGGCGTTGTCCATCTTGGCCAGCACGACGAAGCCGGTCGTGCGTTCGACCAGCGTGCCCACCGACGAGCGGTTGCCGGCCCCCTTGATCAGGTCGCCCTCCCAATGGCCGGGGATGAGGCGCTCCTCGATCTCAGGGGGACGGATATGGATGCTCTGCATGTCCGGGATCTGGCCGCGACGGTCGGTGCCACGGCTGCGCGGCTTGCGCACCTGGTTGTGGTGGCGCAGGCAGGCGATCAGTTCGCGCTTGAGCTCGCCGCGCGGATGCAAATAGATGGCGTTGTAGATGGTCTCGTGGGACACGGTTTTCTCAGGGTTGTCTGGCCATAGGAGCCGCAGTTTGCGCGCTATTTGCTGTGGCGACCAGAAGAGTCTGAGCTGATGCCGAACGACTTCGAGCAGGACGCTGCCGGCCTGGAGTTTAGCCATGCGCCGAGGCACTGCCCGGCGGGCTTGGCATTGCAAATGCGCCCGGTTGGCATCGTAGACACCGGCGCCGGCGGTGCGCTTGATTTCACGGCCAATCGTGCTGGCCGAACGACAAAGGCGTTTAGCAATGGACCGAATGGAGCACAGGTCGTCGCGCATGGTCATGACGACTGCGCGCTCCTGGGTAGTCAGATGTTTGTAGATTTTCGCCATGGCGGCACCTTACAGGAGAAGGTGTTGCACTTGGTCTTTGAGAATGCCCTGGAACGCGGGTCCCGCCAGGGTCATCTACGCTGACCTGGCCGGGAGACGATCCGTACCGGCAGCCCCGCCCGCCAACCGCGAGCGCTCCAGTTGGCGGCAATTGCGCGCACGCGACAAACTCTCCGACTGCGGCGAAACGGTGGCGACGCCGGCCGCGCGCGGCCTGTTTGGGCAGCGGTTCCGCTCGCGCCCGTAGCCCGCCGGCGGGTGGCCGGCGGCATAAAAAAACGGCGCGGCATGGCAAGATTGCCACGCCGCGCCGTCCGGGTGCGGGTCGCCAAGCGCTCCGCCATTCAAGATGACTGGTGTCATGCCGCGCTCTTGTGAGCGCATAAAAATGCGCGCCAGGAACACAACACGAAACTAAGATTCGCGGCCCGGACAGGCGCCAGCGTCAACTAGAATTTGTACTCAGCACCCACTTTCATCGTGCGTGGACGCAGCTTGTAGCCACCATTCAGATCGATCGGCAGTTGCTGGTCAAACACGTTATTGATGATCATCGACAGACGCAGGTTTTTGATGCCCGTGTAAGCGACGTTCACGTCGGTGCGCCAGTCGGCGCCGATGCGGCAAGGCAGCGTGTCGGTGATATCGCGACGGCAAGCGGCTTCTCCGAAGCTATCGAAATCCGTTTCGTCGGAATTCAAGGCCGTGCCCGACACATAGTTGACGCGCGTGCCGACCGTCCACGGACCTTGGTTCCAGGCTGCGCTCAGCACCGAGGTGACGCGTGGCGACTGGTACAACCCGATCGTGTTCGGGCGATAGGCGTTCGCATCGACGTCCCACGAACGCAGCTTCAGTCCGATCGTCGTGGCCAGGCCAACGGTGATCTTGCCGGTACTGCTATCGCCGAAACGACCGGTGATGTCCAGATCGATACCGGAGGATTCGGTTTTCCCGAAATTCTCATAGCTCAACATCAGGGATTGGATGCTGCCCGAGGTGAAGGCCAGATTCGCGCCCGGCTTGAGTGCATTGGCGCGGTCGGTCAGACGGCGGTCGGTGATGCTGACTTCATTCCGCTTCAACTTGTCCGAATAGCCCGGTTGGTCTTCGCGCGCCAGTACATACGGCACATCGCGGTAGGCGATCTCATTCTTACGCTCGATCTTGAAGTAATCGATCGCTATGCTGATGTTCTTGACCGGCTCCAGCACCATACCCAGCGTGATGCTGCGCGAGGTTTCCGGCTTCAGGTCCGAGCTCGAGGAAATCATCGCCGGCACCGACGTCAGACAACCGGAGTTGTACGCCGTCGCCGCATCGTTTTGGTCGGCTTTGTCGCCGCCCTTCAGGATGTTGCGGACTTCCGTGGCCGTCGCGCAACGCTTTGGATCCTTCGTGTTGTTGAAGAAACCGGTCACGCCGACTTGGCCCAGGGTTTCCGGAATGTTCGGCGCGCGGAAGCCACCGGCGGTTGTGGCGCGGAACATCAGCTCAGGTGTCACGGTCCAGCGTGCACCCAGCTTAGGCGAGACGTGGCCGGAGAAGCCCGGGGCCTTGTCGTAACGCAAGGCACCGTTCAACTCCAGGCTTTTCAGCACCGGCGCATTCAATTCCATGAACACGGCGCTCAGGTCGCGCGAACCGTCGATGAGCAGGGAGCCGCGGTTGATGATTTCCGCGTTCATGATGTTGTCGGTCGACTTGATGCTCATCTTCTCCTGGCGCAGTTCACCGCCGACTGCCAGCGAAAGCGGACCACCCGGCAGCGTCATCAACTCGCCGCTGATGCGGCCGTCGACAAAGTTTTGCGACACATTTGCATCGGTGCCCGTGACAGGGAACATTCGGGCCAGCAGCTCAGGACTGTTCGGGCCACCAATTTTGTACTCGCCGCTGGCGACCGCCGCCGGCAGCACGGTGCGGTCCGGGCCGTGGTCGCGCACCTTGCCGGTGCTGCTGGTGCGACCTGCGGCCACTTGCCAATCTCAAGCACCGAAGGTACCTTCCAGCCCGGCCATCGCGCGGTACTGGCTGGCCTCGGACGGGGCGGACCACATGCTGTCGTCATCCATGAAGCGGTAGTCGATACCAACCGGGTAATTGAAGGGGTTGGCTGGATTGCCCACGGCAAGTTTTGGTTTGGTGACGTTTTGCGATTTCTTGGCGTTGCCGTCGAACCAGGTCCACGGCGAACCCGCCGCCATGCCAAATGGCAGCGAGCGGTAGTCGGTGCGCGTCTTCGAGTACGAGAACTCGCCGAAGGCCTGCAGCGTGTCGGAAATTTTCAGGCGCGCGCCGCTGAAGAAGTTCAAGCGCTCCGCGCCATCCGACGAGTTGATCAAACCGTTCAAGTCGTTCGCGCACAAGCCGCCCTGCACGCGGTCAGCCGGGCAGCTGGCGACCGCCTGGCGAATTTTCGGGTGCGGGTTTGCGCCGCCCTGGGCCGGCTCGTTTATATTGCCCGGGAAGGAGGTAAAGCTGACGTTGCCGAACGAGGGGACGACGAACTCTTTGTGCCAGCCCGGGTACTCATTCATCACATCGGCCTGCGAATAGCCCTTGCGCTTATACGCTTCCAGATTGGCGAAGACGTTGAAGCGGTCCTTCTCCAGGTCACCGTAGCCGGCGATCACGCCGACCAGCGGCTGCTTGCCGATCTGCGGGCTGACGCCTTGCTTGTAGCTCGCGCTCAAGCCGATACCTTGGTAGCCTTTGCGGGTAATGATGTTGATCACGCCGGCCATGGCATCCGAACCGTAGATGGCGGAGGCGCCATCCTTCAGCACTTCGATACGGTCGATAATGTCGGTCGGAATCGAATCGACGTTGACGAAGGTCTCTTTGCCGCCGTCGGCGAAAGCGAAGTTCGAGATACGTCGGCCATTCACCAAGACCAGGGTCGCGCCCTTGCCCAAGCCGCGCATGGACGCGCCGGAGGCGCCGGCGGCGAAGCCGGTACGACCGCCGTCGTCCTTCAGGGCGGTGGTATCAAACGCGGTCAGCGTGTCGAGGACGTCGCGCACGGTGCTCGCGCCGGTCGCCTGGATTTCTTCGCGGCGAATCACGGTCACCGGCGAAGCGGTTTCAGAGGCGATGCGCTTGATGTTCGAGCCGGTCACCACCACTTTTTGTATATTTTCGTCGTTCGCAGGCGCGGTCTGCGCCATTGCGTACTGCGAGGATACCAAGGTCAAGGCCACGGCCATGACGCTTTTCTTCAGGACTAATTGTTTTTTCAAAACTCTCTCCTCAGATGATATTTTTTGTAAAAATATTAACTATTTATATTGTATGCGCGATTCATAGTTGATCGTGCTCGAGAAGTTTCTCACAATCCCTGTCTAATTAAAAAGAAATTGTGACTTTTTAAAAATATTGCAAATTTTGTTGCCTTAACACAATTGCCATTGATATTTTCTATCTACAACTCTATATTCGGCCTTGACAATACCCGTCTCCGTTACCCCTCCCCAAAAAACTCTATGCCTCAGGGCAAAAAAAAACGCCCCTAAGGGCGTTTTGCAAGACTGTCCGCGACGACTTATTTTGCCGTCATCAGCGCCACGGTGGTGTCCAGCATGCGGTTCGAGAAACCCCACTCGTTGTCGTACCACGACGATACCTTGACCAAACGACCGGACACCTTGGTCAGGGTCGAATCGAAATTCGACGAAGCCGGGTTGTGGTTGAAGTCGATCGATACCAGCGGTTCGGTCTGGTACGTCAGGATGCCTTCCAGCGCGCCTTCGGCCGCCGTCTTCATCAGCGCGTTGACTTCCTCGACCGTCGTGTCGCGCTTGGCGATGAAGGTCAGGTCGACGAGCGAAACGTTGATGGTCGGCACGCGAATGGCGAAGCCGTCCAGCTTGCCGTTCAGTTCCGGCAGCACCAGGCCGACCGCGGCGGCGGCGCCGGTCTTGGTCGGGATCATGCTCATCGTCGCCGAACGGGCGCGGCGCAGGTCTTCATGCATCACGTCCGACAGCACCTGGTCGTTGGTGTAGGCGTGCACGGTGGTCATCAGGCCCGTTTCGATGCCGATGGCGTCGTTCAGGGGCTTGACCAGCGGCGCCAGGCAGTTAGTGGTGCACGAGGCGTTGGAGATGACCGTGTCGGTCGATTTCAGCACCTGGTGGTTGACGCCGAAGACGACGGTGGCGTCGATATCCTTGCCGCCCGGCGCGGAGATGATGACTTTCTTGGCGCCGCCCTGCAGATGCAGGGATGCCTTTTCCTTGGTCGTGAAGAAACCGGTGCATTCCAGCACCACGTCCACGCCCAGCTCGCCCCATGGGATTTCAGCTGGATTGCGCTGCGCGAAGACACGGATGGTGTCGCCGTTGACGATCATGTTCTCGCCCTCGACCGTGACGGTGCCGGGGAACTTGCCGTGCGCCGTATCGTAGCGGGTCAGGTGGGCGTTCGACTTGGCGTCGCCCAGGTCATTGATCGCGACGATCTGGATGTCCTGTTTCTTGCCGCCTTCGTAGAAAGCGCGCAAGACATTGCGGCCGATGCGGCCATAACCGTTGATTGCAACTTTGATCGTCATACTTTGCTCCTGATTAAAAAATGAGGTACTTAGCACTAAACACTGAAATTATGCGGCCAGAACGCCTTTGACTTTCGCCACGACGTTCTCGACGGTGAAGCCGAAATGCTTGAACAACACGTTCGCCGGGGCCGATTCGCCGAAGCTGTCGATGCCGACGACGGCGCCTTCGAGGCCGACGTATTTGTACCAGAAGCTGGTCACGCCCGCTTCGATGGCCACGCGCGGCACGCCTTTGGTGAGGACACTGGCCTTGTAGACCGCGTCCTGGCGGTCGTAGACGTCGGTCGAGGGCATCGAGACGACGCGCACGGCGATGCCTTCGGCGGCCAGCGCTGCGGCGGCGGCCACCGCCAGCTCCACTTCGGAACCGGTGGCGATCAGGATCGCCCGGGCGTCGGCGACGTCGTTCAGGACGTAGCCGCCGCGGCTGATGGCTTCGATCTGCGCGGCCGAACGTTCCTGGTAAGGCAGGTTCTGGCGCGAGAAGATCAGGGTCGACGGGCCGTCCTTGCGCTGCACGGCGGCGCCCCAGGCGGCCAGCGACTCGACCGTGTCGCACGGGCGCCAGTTGTCCAGGTTGGGGATCAGGCGCATCGACGAGACGTGCTCGACCGATTGATGGGTCGGGCCGTCCTCGCCCAGGCCGATGGAGTCGTGGGTGAAGACGAAGATCGAGCGCAGCTTCATCAGCGCGGCCATGCGCAGCGCGTTGCGGCTGTAGTCGGAGAAGGTCAGGAAGGTGGCGCCGAAGGGAATGTAGCCGCCATGCAGCACGATGCCGTTCATGATCGCGCTCATGCCGAATTCGCGCACGCCGTAGTTGATGTGGTTGCCCGGCTGGCCGGAACGCACGGCGACGCACTCTTTCCAGTTGGTCAGGTTCGAGCCGGTCAGGTCGGCCGAGCCGCCGAGGAATTCCGGCAGCGACGGCGCCAGCGCCTGGATGGCGTTCTGGCTGGCCTTGCGGGTGGCGATGTTTTCCTTCTTCTCGACGCAGGCGGCCATGGCCGAAGCGAGCACGTCCGGGAAGGAGGCGGGCAGATCGCCCCGCATGCGGCGCGCCAGTTCGGCCGCTTCGGCCGGGAAGGCGGCGCCGTAGGCGGCGAAGCGCGCGTTCCACTCGCCCTCGGCGGCGGCGCCGGCCGCTTTCGCGTCCCAGGCGGCGTAGACGTCGGCCGGCATCTCGAAGGGCGCGGCGTCCCAGCCGATGTACTCGCGCACGGCGGCGATTTCCTTGTCGCCCAGCGCGGCGCCGTGCACCTTGTCGCCGCCCTGCAGGTTCGGCGAACCCTTGCCGATGACGGTCTTGCAGCAGATCAGGGTCGGCTTGCTGGAGGTTTTCGCGGCGCCGATGGCGGCCGAGACGGCGGCCACGTCATGGCCGTCGACCGACAGCACGTTCCAGCCGTAGGCGTCGAAGCGCTTCGGCGTGTCGTCGGTGAACCAGCCCTCGACCTTGCCGTCGATGGAGATGCCGTTGTCGTCGTACAGCGCGATCAGCTTGTTCAAGCCCAGCGTACCGGCCAGCGAGCACACTTCGTGGGAGATGCCCTCCATCAGGCAACCGTCGCCCAGGAAGGCGTAGGTGTAATGGTCGACGACGTCGAAACCGGGGCGGTTGAACTCGGCCGCCAGCAATTGCTCCGACAGCGCCATGCCGACGGCGTTGGCGATGCCCTGGCCGAGCGGGCCGGTGGTCGTTTCCACGCCGGGCGTGACGTCCACTTCCGGATGGCCGGGGGTCTTCGAATGCATCTGGCGGAAGGCCTTCAGGTCGTCCATCGTCAGCGCGTAGCCGCTCAGGTGCAGGAGCGCGTAGTGCAGCATCGAGCCGTGGCCGTTGGAGAGCAGGAAGCGGTCGCGGTTCACCCATTTCGGATTCGCCGGGTTGTGGCGATAGTGTCCGCTCCACAGCGCGACGGCGATTTCCGCCATGCCCATCGGCATGCCTGGGTGGCCGGAATTGGCCTTCTGGACGGCGTCCATTGCCAGCGCGCGGATCGCGTTGGCCATCTTGGTGGTGGGGAGCGTAGAGTTCATCGTGTGTGGTCGATCGCGGAGTTTGAATTCGTGTGCAGTAGGGAGGTGCTACTTTCTGAAGCTAAGTATTTTACCAGACCAAGGGTGTCCGAATTAGAATTGCGCTGCGAAGTACTGCGCTTTGACGCCGTTTCCGCCCCCTTTTCCGATCTTTTTCCCCCATCAGGATTTTGCATGCCGCGTTTCTTCTGTCCCCAAGCCCTCGCCGTCGGCGCCATCGTCGACCTGCCGGAGGCCGTCGCCCGCCACGTCCAGGTGGTGCGCCTGGCGCCGGGCGAGTCCATCACCCTGTTCAACGGCGAGGGCGGCGAGTACACGGCCGTACTGCTGGCCGTGGAAAAACGCCGCGTGACGGCCGAACTGAAGGCCCACACGGCGCGCGACGCCGAACTGCCCTACGCGGTGACGCTGGCGCAGGCGCTGCCGGAGGCCTCGAAAATGGACTGGATCATCGAGAAGGCGGTCGAACTGGGCGCCGCCGCCATCGCGCCGCTGGCGGCGCAGCGCTGCGTGGTGCGCCTGTCGGGCGAGCGGGCCGAGAAGAAGCACGCCCACTGGCAGGGCGTGATCGTTTCCGCCTCCGAGCAGAGCGGGCGCAACCGGCTGGCCCAGCTGGCGCCGCTGAACGATTTCCCGGCCTGGATAGCGCAGCAGGACATGCACAGGCGCATCCTGCTGAGCCCGCGCGCGGAGCAGTCGCTGGCCGACTGGGCGCGCCACCAGGCGCCGCAGGCCGTCACCCTGATGGTCGGCCCCGAGGGCGGCTTCAGCGAGGCCGAGGAAAAGGCCGCGCTGGCCCAGGGCGCGCTGGCGCTGTCGATGGGGCCGCGCGTCCTGCGCACCGAGACGGCGGCGCTGGCCGCGCTGGCCGCGCTGGCCGCCGCCTGGGGCGGCATGTAGCGCTGGCGCGTCGCCCATGAAAAAAACCCGCCGGCTCGCGCCGGCGGGTTTTTTTGTCGCTTGGCGCGGGCGGCATCGCTGCCGTCCGCGCCGTGGCGCAAGTCGCTTAGAACTTGTAGTTGTATTCCGCCGTCAACTTGACCGAACGCGGCGCCGTGTAGCTGATGACGCGGTTATAGGTTGGCGAAATGCTCTTGCTGCTGTCGACGTTGTATGTTTCGTCGATCGTTTGAGCGGTCTGCTTGTTGAACAGGTTGAAGACGTCGACCTTCAGCGCCAAGCCCTTCACCAGTTGCGGACGGTAGGCCAGGTTCATGTCCAGGCGCACGTCCCACGGCAAACGGCCGGAGGTGCCGCGCGGCATAGGCTTGTCGCAATAGAAATAGACCGAACCATAATCCACCGCGCGCGGGGTCGCGGGGTTCCAGCCGAAACAGCTCTTCGGCCGGCCCGAGGCGAGCAAGCCGTTCGCGCCGACGGTCCATTCAGGTGCAAACTCGTAGAAACCGAACGCCTTGATCTGGTGCTCGCGGTCATTCGGCAGCAAGCCATTGGCGCCGACCATCAACTCTGGATTATCCCAGGTCGATGTCGCGGCGACGTCGGTTTGCGCGTTGTCCGAACGGGTCTGCCCTTCGGTGTTGCCCTTGCTGCGCGACCAGGTGTAGTTGACGCGGCCATACCAGCCGTTGCGCATCGGATGCTCGGCGAACAGGTCGACCGCCGTGTAGGTACGCTTGGCGTCATCGAAGCCGAGTTGTTCCTTGGTCAGGTGGATCGTCGTGTAGTTCGAACGGGTGTTGGCGAAGTCGACCAGGAAGGTGGCATCCTTGCCGGGGTTGAACGACGCGCAGGTGAATCCGCCGTAATTGTCCGTGTTGATTTTGTTGGTCACCGCGTAGGCGTCGATCAGGCGCGAGTCGCAATAGTCATCAATGGTCGCCTTCAACTGACGGTAGGTGACCTTCGCGCCGAAGTTCAGGCTAGGGGAAAACGCCTTTTCGAAGCCCAGCGTGATTTCGTCCTGGTACGTCGCCTTGATATCCGTCGCCGTCACGGTCTTCGGATCCTTGGGCTGGCCCATCTCATTGTTTGTCGAATAGGCCGGCGCCATCGAAATCAAACCGGTCGGCTGACCGTACTGGTCGGTGCCGGTGTAGGTGAAGCCTTCGCGCGTCAGCACCGAGGCGCTGCCGCCGCGCACGGCCAAGTGGGTCGGGATCTGCAGCGCGTAGCGGCCGGCGCTACCGAACACTTTAAGCGAGGCGTCGCCATGCACGTCCCAGACGCCGGACAGGCGCGGGGAAATGATGCTCTTCACTTCCAGGAAGGTTTCGCCGGCGCCGTTGACGTTTTTAAAGCCCTCGTTACGCAGGCCGGCAGTGATCAGCACGTCCTTGGTGACTTGGTAGCGGTCTTCCAGGTACTGGGCGGTCTGCTCGGACCGGGCGTCCGTGATGCTGTTTTGCAAACGTCGGCTGACCCAGTAACCTTGCTTCGCCAGGGCACCGGCGTTGGGGTTGGCGTCCGTGGTGGTGTCGGTGTTGCCCAGGGAAATGGAGTATTTACCGTCGTCGTCCTTCGGAGCACGGGCGTATTTCCAGATGCCGCCGCCGCCGTAGTAATCACCCACGCCGGTCGAGGTCAGCTTGTTGTTGTCTAAACCGGCGCGCAGGGTGTGACTGCCAACCTTGTATTCCAGATCTAGGCGGCTCGAGCGGATCTTGCTGGCCGAATCGTTACTGGCGACGGTGCTGCTCAGCACCTGCGGGCTGGCGTAGTTCAGGCCGGGCGCCTGGACATTACTGGCGGCGAGGATCTGGTACAGATCCAGGGGAGTCGTCCCGACTTGCTCATAGCGATTGGCGCCGGGGGTCTTGCTCTGCCCATACAGCGCGTTGATGGTCAGCGATTCGGTCAGATTGCCCGTGTAGCGGATGATCTCGGTATCGGCGCCGACCGACGGGCCGTAGACGGAATTGTTTTTGTAGTGCTGCGAGGCCGTCGTCGCACCGCGCTGTCCCGTGGCGTAGTCGTAGCCGGACAACTGACGGTCTTCCTTGCCGGTGTCACCCATCAGCGTCAATTCGAGGCGATGGTTGTCGTTGATGTTCCAGTCGAACTTGGCCAGATAGCGGTCCACCGTGTCCTGGCGCGACTCCCAACCGGTCGAAGCATTCGACGCCGATGTGCGTATCCCCACCGAACTGCTGTCGGCGTTGGTGTTTTCCTTGTTGTTTTTCTTCGTTTCCATCGCCAGGAACATGAACAGCTTGTCCTTGATGATCGGGCCGCCTAGATAGGTGCCGTAGCTCTTTTCCGTTTGCGAGTTGCTGGAATTTTTCCGGAACAGGGTGCCGTCGGTCGCCTTGTTGTCGGGCGCGCCGGTGTTCTCGTACAGGCTGTCTTTTTCCTTCGAGCGCAGGCCGTTCGGCGTGATGCTGGCGCTGACGCCGAACTCCCAGTTGTTGGTGCCGCTCTTGGTGGTGACGTTGACGACGCCGCCGACCGAACGGCCGAACTCGGCGCCGAAGCCGCCGGTCAGGATCTGCGCCTGGGCGATCGCGCCGAAGGGCAGTTCCGAGGCGCCCAGCTGGGTCAGCGGATTGGTGGTCGGGAAACCGTTGATGTAGTACGCGTTTTCGGACGCGCCGCCGCCGCCGAAGGAGGCGCCGGCCGAATAACGGGAGTCGGCGCGGGTGGTGTTCGGCGCCAGCTGGATGATGGCGTCGACCGTCTGGGCGATCGGCAGCTTGGCCAATTCCTTGGCGGTGAAGGTGGCGCCGTTGTTCGAACTGGAGACGTCGATGCGGTTGCGCCGGCCCGTGACCTGCACCGCTTGCACGGCGGTGGCGTTGAACGAGGCGTCCACGCCCTGGCCGACGATGACGTCGGTCTCGGTGGAGGAAGCCACCGCGCCGGCGCGCATCAGGTTGATCTTATAGTGGCCCGGGGCCATGCCGCCCGCCGTGTAGCGTCCGGCGGCGTCGGGCGTCACCGTGCGCTTCGCGCCCGTGTCCGTGTTCAGCAGCTCGACGGTGGCGCCGGCCGGCGAATCGACATGGCCGAAAATCGTCCCGGCCGCGTTCGACTGGGCCATCACCGCGGGCGTCACCGCGGCGCTCAGTGCCGCTGCGCTGAACGCGATCGACAGGGCGCGTACCAATACTGTTTTTCTCAACATGTGATTTCCTATTTTTTGCGCTTCTCTGATAGATAAGCTTGGCTAAGTTTGTGTACTCAATCACGTCGTACAACACGTTGGTAAAGGATGTCTCAATTCCCTTCCCGGCCGCTGGTGAGCTGGCCCGCCGATCGGATTCGATACAGAAAAACATCCGACCAGACATTCATGGAAACATGAGCAAACAATCACTGTCAACAACGCGACAAGCTTTATGCCAAGAAACAACAGATGTCTTGCCAACAAACCATATAATTTACTGATTTCACCAATGCGGTGCGGGGGTGCACAAAATTATCCACTGTCAAGTTGAAAAACGCAGTGCGAACGTTCGGCGGCGCTGAACCGATTCTTACTTCGACGGGGTTTTTTTCATCGCGTTCTCCCTGGCCGTGCTGGCCTGCCTGCCCTCCTCCAGTTCGCGCTGGTTGCGCTGGTACAGCAGCGCGTCCGTGCCCAGTTTGGCCTGCAACTGCTGGTTGTTCTTGGCGACGTAGGCGTCCGTGGCCCCCTTCCAGGCCTCGTTCTCGGCGAGGATCTGCTCGGCCACGCGCCGGGCGTCGGCGCCGATGCGGGAGTAGGTCGCGCTGATGAGCGCGCCGGCGCTGACGAACTCCTCGTTGTTCATCAGCTTGAGCAGACCGGGCGGAATGGTCTTGGTGACGGGCATGGCGCCGTTCAAGCCGTCCGCGAAGCGGCCGTAGCAATCGCGCCAGGCGCGCACGGCGGCGTTGACGGCCTCGATGTCGGCGTTCTTCGTCGACACGGCCGGGAACGCCGGACGCGCGCAAGCGTACTTGGCATAGGCCACGGCGGCGCCGTCGAAGTGCGCCACGTAGTAGGCGATCTCGGTCTTGCGCGCGGCGCGCTCCTGCACCAGCGCCAGCGATCGCGGCGCCTCCTGGTTGCCGGCGGCGGCGGCCTTGCCCAGCCAGTAGGCCGCCTTGCCGGCGTCCTCCGCCGTGCCTTCGCCGAAGCCGTACATTTCCCCCAACTACAGTTGCGCGGCGCTGTTGCCGGCGCCGGCCAGGGCGTTGAAGCCCTGGAAGGCGCGCGCGAATTCCTTGTTGTCCCATAGTTTTTGGGCATCGGCCAGCTCGTCGGCGGCGGCCGGGGCGCAGGCGGCGCATAGCAAGAGCGCCAGGGAAAGTGTCTTCATCGTCTCATCCATTCAGTTCGGGGAAAGGGCGCGCCGGCGGCGCGGGCCGGGCGGAACGCCCGAGGCCGAATGCAATGTTGCCACATTTCACATGGCGAATTATCACCAAAAACCACGCCGGCCGGCGCGATCCGCCGCGCCCGGTCGATGCGGGTAAAATAGCGCCTTTACGCGCGCGGCCAGGCCAGGCCGCCGCCGCGCTACCACTGTTGGCGTGCCGCTCGGCGAGCGGCACAGGATATTTCGGACATACTGACCATGCTGCGACTCAATGAAGTAAAACTCCCGCTCGAACACGACGAGGCGGCCCTGACGGACGCCGTGCTGGCGCGCCTGGGCATAGCCGCCGGCGCCCTGCTCGGCTACACCATTTTCAAGCGCAGCTACGACGCCCGCAAGCGCAGCGCCGTGGTGCTGATCTACTCGCTCGACGTGGCCGTGGCCGACGAGGCGGCCGTGCTGGCGCGCCTGGCCCACGACGCCCACGTCGCGCCGGCGCCGGACACGGCCTACCGCTTCGTGGCCGGCGGCGCGCTGCCGGCCGGCCCGGCCGGCGGCGCCCGCCCGGTGGTCATCGGCACCGGCCCCTGCGGCCTGTTCGCCGCCCTGGTCCTGGCGCAGATGGGCCTGCGCCCCCTGATCCTCGAGCGCGGCAAGGAGGTGCGCGAGCGCACCGTCGACACCTTCGGCTTCTGGCGCAAGCGCGAGCTGAACCCGGAATCGAACGTGCAGTTCGGCGAGGGCGGCGCCGGCACCTTCTCGGACGGCAAGCTGTACAGCCAGATCAAGGATCCGAAGCACTACGGCCGCAAGGTCCTGACGGAGTTCGTCAAGGCCGGCGCGCCGGAGGAGATCATGTACGTCAGCAAGCCGCACATCGGCACCTTCCGCCTGGTCAAGATGGTCGAGCAGATGCGCGCCAACATCGAGGCCATGGGCGGCGAATACCGCTTCAACAGCAAGGTCGTCGACATCGACATCGAGCCGGGCGCGCAGGGCGGCCAGGTGCGCGGCCTGACCCTGGCCGGCGGCGAACACATCGCCACCCGCCACGTCGTGCTGGCCATCGGCCACAGCGCGCGCGACACCTTCGAGATGCTGTATGAGCGCGGCGTCTACATCGAGGCGAAACCGTTTTCGATCGGCTTCCGCGTCGAGCACCCGCAATCCTTGATCGACAGCTGCCGCTTCGGCCCCAGCGCCGGCCACCCGATACTCGGCGCGGCCGACTACAAGCTGGTGCACCACGCCGCCAACGGCCGCTCCGTGTACAGCTTCTGCATGTGCCCGGGCGGCACCGTGGTGGCGGCCGCCTCCGAGCCGGGCCGTCTGGTCACCAACGGCATGAGCCAGTATTCGCGCAACGAGCGCAACGCCAACAGCGCCATCGTCGTCGGCATCACGCCGCTCGACTATCCGGGCCATCCGCTGGCCGGCATCGCCCTGCAGCGCGAGCTCGAGGAGCGCGCCTTCGCCCTCGGCGGCGGCAACTACGACGCCCCCGGCCAGCTGGTGGGCGATTTCGTCGCCGGGCGCGCCTCCACCGAATTCGGCAGCGTGACGCCGTCCTACAAGCCGGCCGTGCATCTGACCGACCTGGCCTCGGCGCTGCCGGACTACGCCATCGCGGCGATGCGCGAAGCCTTCCCGGCGTTCAACAAGCAGATCAAGGGCTATTACCAGGCCGACGCCGTGCTGACCGGGGTCGAGACGCGCACCTCGTCGCCGATCCGCATCAAGCGCAACGACGACGACCTGCAAAGCCTGAACACGCGCGGCCTGTTCCCGGCCGGCGAGGGCGCGGGCTACGCCGGCGGCATCCTGTCGGCGGCGGTGGACGGCATCAAGGTGGCCGAGGCGGTGGCGCTGGCCATGGCCGCCGCCTGAGGCAGGCCGGGGCCGGCGCCTCAGGCCCGCCCCCGGCTCCCCCGCTTCGTTCGACCGTTCCCGGCCTCAGAACGTGTTCACAATCTTGCCGCATGGCCGGATAATGACGGAATGAGAAAGCCCTACGCCAGCGACATCAATCGAGAGAAGTTTGAAGAAATCCTGCCGGTGCTGCAAAGCGTGAGGAAGCGCACGAAGCCAACCA
>JANXSQ010000032.1 GCA_025356595.1 Janthinobacterium sp.
ACGCAAGACCTGACCCCGATTTGGTTCTTTTGCCTCCGATTTGCTTCTTTGCCGGCTGAAGGGATCTTAGTTTTTACGCTTTCCTGTGCGCCAATGCACAGACGCCGCGGCGCCGTCCTGCCATGCTGGGACATCGGCGGCGGGCCAGTCCGGCCCGGCCGGCCGATGTTCAGGAGGTAATCCATGCGTGTTGACATCTACCGCCGCGCCGAAACGGCCGACGTCTTTTCCTATCTCGCCGTGCCGGAGGGCGCCGCCATCCCCGCCGAGGCCATCAACACCGACTGGCAGCGCCACGTTGCGGCGCTCGAACTCGACGAGGCCAGCACCGCCCTGCCCGACTATCATATCGCCGCGCCGCTGCAACAGATCGCCGCCAAGGGCTACGCCATCACCAGCCTGAAGGACATGGCCGCGCCCGGCGCCTAGGAGGGCCGCCCGGCCGGCGGGGAGCGGGCGGCGCGGCGGCGGCCTCAGTACTCGACGGCCACCTCTTGCGCGCCGAGCAGTTGCACCAGCGCCAATTGCAGCTCGTCGGACGGCGCCACCCGCCACTCTTCGCCGAACTGCAGGGTGCAGCCGACGCCCTGCGGGCTGACGCGGGCCGCCAGCGGCAGGCCCGCCTCGGCGCGGTGCGGCGCCAGCACCTCGCGGATGCGCTTGGCGTCCAGCGTGGCCGGCAGCACCAGGCCCAGCTGGCGGCCGTACTGGATGCGCGCGGCGACGATGTCGAAGGCCTTCTCGGCCGTGATGCGCAGGCCGCCCGAGAAGCGGTCCTCCGAGACCTTGCCGACGACGGCGAGGAACTCGTCCTCCTTGAAGATCTTGCGGTTCTGGTCGAACAATTCGTTGTACACCGTCACCTCCACGGTGCCGCTCTTGTCGTCCAGGGTGACGATGCTGATCTTGCCGCGCTGCGTCATCTGCGTGCGGATGCCGGTGATGACGCCGGCCATCATGCGCGGCTCGCGCGACGGGTCCAGGTCGCTCAGCTTGGTGCGCGCGAAACGGCGCGCCTCGGGCGCGTAGGAATCGAACAGATGCCCCGACAGGTAGAAGCCGAGGGCGATCTTTTCCTCGGTCAGCCTCTGCTTGTCGCTCCACGGCGCCACCTTCAGGTACTCGGGCGGCGCCACCATGTCGCTGTCGTCGCCGCCGAACAGGCTGACCTGGTTGGCCGCCTTGGCGTCCTGCTCGGCGCACTCCATGGCGAAGGCCACGGAGGCCTGCAGCACGGCGCGGTCGACGCCGAAGCAGTCGAAGGCGCCGCCGCGGATCAGCGAGTCGATGGTGCGGCGGTTGATCTGGCGCTTGTCGACCCGCTTGCAGAAGTCGAACAGGTCGGTGAACGGGCCCACCTGGCGCGCCGCGATGATGGCCTCGATGGCGCTCTGCCCCGAGCCCTTCACGGCGCCCAGGCCGTAGCGGATCTTGCTGACGCGCTGGCCCGACACGGACGGCGCCGGGCCGTCCGGCGTGAAGCGGTAGTCGGACAGGTTGATGTCCGGCGGCAGCAGGGTCAGGCCGCACACGTCGATGGCGTCCTCGACGAGGATCTTGATCTTGTCGGTGTCGTCCATCGCCAGCGACAAGTTGGCCGCGATGAAGGCGGCCGTGTGGTGCGCCTTCAGGTAGGCCGTGTGGTAGGACAGCAGCGCGTAGGCGGCCGCGTGCGACTTGTTGAAGCCGTAGCCGGCGAACTTCTCCATCAAGTCGAAGATCTCGTCGGCCTTCTGCTCCGTCAAGCCGTCCTTGGCGGCGCCGTCGCGGAAGATCTGCCGGTGCTCGGCCATTTCCTCGGCCTTCTTCTTGCCCATGGCGCGGCGCAGCATGTCGGCCCCGCCCAGCGAGTAGCCGCCGACGATCTGCGCCATCTGCATGACCTGCTCCTGGTACACCATGATGCCGTAGGTTTCGGCGAGCACCGTCTTCACGCGCGGGTCGGGCGACTCGAACGGCTTGCCGTGCTTGCGCGCGATGAAATCGGGAATCAGGTCCATCGGTCCCGGCCGGTAAAGCGCGTTCAGCGCAATCAGGTCTTCCAGCCGCGTAGGTTTGGCGTCCCGCAACATGCCCTGCATGCCGCGTGATTCAAACTGGAACACCGCTTCGGTCTTGCCGTCGGAAAACAGCCGATAAGTCGCCGCGTCGTCGATGGCGATGTTTTCGTAGGCGAAGTTTTCCTGGCCCTTGTGTCGCTTCACGATGAA
>JANXSQ010000036.1 GCA_025356595.1 Janthinobacterium sp.
GGCGGAGCGGGCCCCCTCGGGTCCCGCTCCGCCCGGCCGCCGCCGGTTTCAGTCCTCGTCCTGCTCGTCGTCGCCGTCTTCGTTCTCGTCGTCGCCCTTGGCGGGCGCCGATTTCTTGGCGATCTGCTTGAGGATCTGGAAGAGCTCGCGGTAGGCCTTGGGCGGCTTGTTCTCGGCCTGCTCCTTGCGGGCGTTGCGGATCAGGGTGCGCAGATGCTGCACGTCCAGTTCCGGGTTCTCCGACAGCAGCACCGTCAGCGCCTTGTCGTCCGTCAGCAGCTTCTCGCGGCGGCGCTCCATGGCGTGCATGATGGCCGTGTCGGTCTTCGACAAGCCCTTCCAGCTGTCGATGGTGCGCTGGACGGCGGCCACTTCGGCCTCGTCCAGGGTGCGCATCTTCTTGCCGACGTACTGCAACTGGCGGCGCCGGCCCTCATGGTCCTTGATCATCTGGCAGGCGAGGATGGCTTCGCGCACATCTTCCGGCAGCGGCACGCGCTTGACGCGGTCGCGCGCTTCGTTGACCAGCTCTTCGCCCAGCTTCTGCAGGACGGTCATTTGACGCTTGAGCTCGGATTTCGACGGACGTTCGTATTCCTGTTCGAATTCGGAGGATTGGAAGCCGCAAGCTCCCCGGTTTGGATTTGGCATGATATGTCGATTTGGCGTGCTGCCGTATCTGTAAACTGTAAACGACTGCTATGATAACTGTTTTAACGGTCTTCCGAAGAAAACAGCTCATGAACGACTCCGTATTTACCCACAGTCAGGACCAATTGAAGCAACTTGCCCGCGATGTGTTGTCTTTCGCGCGCGAGAAGGGCGGCACCGATGCCGCCGTTGAAATTAGTGAAGGCGGTGGGCTGTCGGTCTCCGTACGCAAGGGCAAGATCGAGACGATCGAGCAAAACAAGGACAAGGGCATGGGCGTGACGGTCTTCATCGGCCAGAAGCGCGGCAACGCCAGCACCTCCGACTTTTCGCCGGCGGCGCTGCGCGCCACCGTCGACGCGGCCTACAACATCGCCCGTTTCACGGCCGACGACGACTGCGCCGGCCTGGCCGACGCCGAGATGCTGGAAATGGCGCCCCGCGACCTGCAACTGTTCCATCCCTGGCTGATTTCGACCGAGGAGGCCGTCGCCCTGGCGCAGCGCGCCGAGGCGGCCGCCTTCGCCGTCGACCCGCGCATCACCAACAGCGAGGGCGCCGGCGTGCACGTGCAGCAGTCGCACTTCGTGTCGGCCAACTCGCGCGGCTTCATCGGCGGCTATCCGTTCTCGCGCCACACCCTGTCGGTGGCGCCGATCGCCGGCAAGGGCGCCAGGATGCAGCGCGACGACTGGTACTCCTCGGTGCGCGACCCGGCCAAGATGGCCGCGCCCGAGGCGGTCGGCCGCTACGCCGCCGAGCGGGCCCTGTCGCGCCTGAACGCGCGCAAGCTCGACACGCGCAACTGCCCGGTGCTGTTCGAGGCGCCGCTGGCGGTCGGCCTGCTGGGCGCCTACGTGCAGGCGACGTCGGGCGGCGCGCTGTACCGCAAGTCGACCTTCCTGCTCGATTCGCTGGGCCAGCAAGTGCTGCCGGCGCACATCCAGATCAACGAAGACCCGCACATCATCGGCGGCGTCGGCTCGGCGCCCTTCGACGAGGAAGGCGTGCGCACCCAGCGCCGCGAGGTCGTCAAGAACGGCGTCGTGCAGGGCTACTTCCTGTCGACCTACTCGGCGCGCAAGCTGGGCATGCAAACGACGGGCAACGCGGGCGGCTCGCACAATCTGTCGCTGACCTCGAGCAAGACCAAGCGCGGCGACGACTTCGTCGCGATGCTCAAGAAAATGGGCACCGGCCTGCTAGTCACCGAGCTGATGGGGCAGGGCACCAACTACGTGACGGGCGACTACTCGCGCGGCGCGTCCGGCTTCTGGGTCGAGAACGGCGTGATCCAATACCCGGTCGAGGAAATCACCATCGCCGGCAACATGAAGGACATGCTGCGCCAGATCGTCGCCGTCGGCTCCGACGTGCTCATGCGCGGCACCAAACAGACCGGCTCCATCCTGCTGGAAAACATGGTCGTCGCCGGCGGCTGAACCGGCTAAAGCGGCTAAACCGGGGAAATAAACCGGGGACAGACCCCGATTTCCGGGAAATACTTTCCCCAAAATCGTGGTCTGTCCCCGGTTTTTTTCTTGTCCATTCTCCAAAATCGTGGACTCGGCGTCCCCGTCTGTCCCCGGTTTTTTTGTTCTTGGCCGTGCTGCAGCGCGGCATGATATTTCCATTGCACGCGGCGTCTCCCGCCCCTACACTAGGCGCAGCATGTCCTATGCTGCAACGTTTTCTTCGTGACGTAAAACTTCGGGAGACACACATTTATGGAACGTCGTTCCTTTCTAAAAAAAGCGGCCGTGGGCGCATCCGTCGGGGCCGTCGCGGCGCCGGCGCTGGCTCAGGCGCTGCCGACCATCAATTGGCGCCTGGCGTCGAGCTTTCCCAAGTCTTTGGATACCATTTTCGGCGCCTCGGATGTCTTCACCAAGCGTATCGCCCAGCTGACCGGCGGCAAGTTCAACATCCGTTCCTTCGCGGCCGGCGAGATCGTGCCGGGCCTGCAGGTGATGGACGCGGTCCAGGCCGGCACGGTGGAGTGCGGCCACAGCGCCTCCTACTATTATTTCGGCAAGGACGCCACCTTCGCCTTCGATTGCGCGGTGCCTTTCGGCCTGACCTCGCGCCAGCACACGGCCTGGTTCGACCAGGGCGGCGGACGCGAGCTGACGCGCGAGTTCTTCAAGGGCTACGGCATCCTCAATTTCCTCGGCGGTAATTCCGGCACCCAGATGGGCGGCTGGTTCCGCAAGGAGATCAAGTCCGTCGCCGATCTGAAGGGCACGAAGATGCGCGTCGGCGGTTTCGCCGGCCGCGTCATGGAGCGTCTCGGCCTGGTGCCGCAGCAACTGGCCGGCGGCGATATCTATCCGGCGCTGGAAAAGGGCACGATCGACGCGGCCGAATGGGTCGGTCCCTACGACGATGAAAAGCTCGGCTTCTACAAGGTCGCGCCGTTTTACTACGCGCCGGGCTGGTGGGAGGCGGGCGCGTCGTTCTCCTTCTATGTCAACATCAAGGAATGGGAAAAGCTGCCCAAGGAATACCAGGCGGCCATCGAAGCGGCTTCCTACGAGGCCCATGTCGTGATGCAGGCGGAGTACGACGCGAAGAATCCGGCGGCGCTGGCGCGGCTGCTGAAGAACGGCGTCAAGCTGCGCAACTTCCCGAAGGACACGATGGACGCCTGCTACAAGGCGGCCAACGATGTGATGAACGAGGAAGCGGCGAAGAACGCCAAGTTCAAGAAGATTTACGAGCCGTGGAAGCGCTTCCGCCAGGATCAGAACCAGTGGGCCTCCGTGGCCGAGGCGACGATGCAGAATTATCTGATCAGCGCCGGGCGCAAGTAGGCCCGCCGCGCCTCCCGACCCTCCCGCGATGGCGGGTTTTTTTTCGCCGCGCCGCGGGGCCTGTGCGGCGGGGCAAGGTGGCGGCGTCATGCGGCGCCTTCGGCTATGCTGTTTACGCGGCGGCGGTGGCGTCGCCCGCGCAGGCGGGAGGGCATATGAATCGTTGGCATTTACTGGTGATGGTGCTGGTGGTCGGTCTGATCAACGCCGCCATCTCGGCGTGGAGCGGCCAGCCCCTGGACCTGGCGGTCATCCGCAACGCCTCGCTGGTGGCCGGCCTGCTGGGCGCGGCGATCGTCCTGTTCGACCGTTGGGGCTGGCGATTCGCGGCCCTGCATCCGTGGTTCGTGGTGTTGCCCCGCATCCGCGGCGACTGGGCCGTCGCGGCCGACATCGGCCCGGCCCGCGCGCGCCAGGCCTCGTCCTTCCAGGGGCAGATCTTCATCCGCCAGACCTATTTTTCGATCTGGGCGCGCATCGACTGGGAGGACGGCGCGCAAATGCGCTTCCTGATGAAGGCGCCCATCGTCGCCAGCGCCGACGGCTTCTGCGCCTTCACCGCCGTGTACGAACTCGATCCGAACGCCGCCGGCGCGGCGCCCGTCACGCGCCGCGCCGGTTTCTTCTTCCACAGCGCCGAAACCCATCCCGACGCGGTGACGCTGTTCTATTCGACCGCCGACAATCAGGTCGGCCGCATCCGCCTGTCGGCGCGCAAGAAGATGTCGCTGTGGCGCTGGCTGATGCCGTATTGAGGATCACGCTGCGGGCGCGCGGCGCGTCAGGGACGGCGCCGGCCCAGCATGACGTGCAGCACGCCCAAGCCGCCCAGCCCCAGGCCGACGATCCAGTGCAGCGCCGACCAGACGGGCCGGTCGCCTTCGCCGGCGATGTAGTAGAGGCCGAAGCCGCTCAGTATCAGCGTCCCCAGGGTCAGCATCATGCCCCAGCCCGACACGAGGTTGCGGCCGGCCTTCAGGGCGCGGCGGATGTGGCCGTTCATCAGGCTGCCCAGGAAAAACAGCGCCGCCATGGCGGCCGCGCCGTGCACCTTCATGGCCCACGGTTCCAGCGGGTGGATGGTTTCGCCGAACTGGCCGGGCGCGCGCAGGTAGTAGCGCGCCAGCAGCCAGGCGGCGCCGCTGAGCAGCAGCGCGGCGCCGCTGGCGTAGACGCAGCGGCGGTGCCAGCGTTCCAGGCGCAGGTTGATGTGGTGGCGCGGGTGCGCGTGCGGGGTGGCGGGTTTGTGGGAGTGCATCGTTCAGATTATAAGCGCTGCGGCGCCGAAGACGGCCAGCGCCGGGTGGCGCGCGTCGCCGCTGGCCAGGACGATTTTGGTCAGCGCGTCGGCCACGGCGCAGGTGGGCGCTTGCACCGTGGCGCTGGCCGCGCCCGTCATGGGCCGGCCGTCGCGGCCGTCGACGAGGGCGCTGACGCGCGCGCCGTCCTTGCCGCGGGCGGAAAAATAGCTGGCCGAGGTGGCCAGCGCGGCGTCGCTGAGTTGCAGTTGCGCGGCGCCGGCGGCGGGGTCGCCGGGCGCGCGCAGCGTCACCGGGAAGGCGGCGGCGCCCAGCACGCGCAAGTCGCCGCCGGCGTTGACGCAGGCGCTGCGCACGCCGGCGCGCGCCAGCGCGGCCACGGCCAGGTCGACCGCGTAACCCTTGGCGATGCCGCCCAGGTCGATCCAGCCCTCGGCCAGCTTGCGCACCGCGCCGGCCTCCGCCACGCGCAGCACCGGCACGCGCGGCGCGTAGCGGGGCGCGGCGCCGCCGGGCGCCGGCAGGCAGTCCCAGGCCACCAGTTGCGCCGCGCAGGCGATGTTGAAGATGCCCCGCGAGGCCGCCGCCACCTCCTGCGCCAGCGCCAGCACCGCCCAGGTGTGGGCGTGCACGGCGACGCGGGCGCCGGCCGGCGCGCGGTTCAGGCGCGCGACGTCGCTGGCGGGATCGTGGAAGCTCATCAGGGCGTGCACCAGGGCGACCTCGGCGAAGGCCAGCGCGGCCGCCGCGTGGGCGTCTTGCTCGGGCAGGGGATCGTTGATGCAGATGTCGACCAGGGTGCCCAGCCAGGGCTGGGCGCGGCGGATCATTTTTTCAGCACCACCTGGGCGATGGCGGCGATGCGCCGCACGCCGTCGGTGACGTGGGTGGCCGAGAGGGTGGCGCCGCTGATGTTGGCGATGCCCTCGCCGACGCTGAGGCCGGCCGGCGCGCTCTTGCCGATGAACTGGCGGCGCCAGGCCGGGTTGCGGATTTCGCCGCCGTGGCTTTCGCGGTAGGTGAGGATTTCCACCTGGCGCACGCTGGCGTCGGGGTTGACGCCGACGGCGTAGGAGATCAGTTCGAACTTGCCGACGACGTCGTCGAGGATCAGGTAGCCTATCGTCGCCTCGGCCTTGTAGGCGGCGAAGACGCGCCAGTTGACCGAGCGCGCCGGCAGGCCGCAGAGCTTTTCCACCTGCTGCATCTGCGCGCCGTTCAGCGCCACGTTCTGTTCGCGGAAGCCGCTGGCCTCCGGGAACACCAGGCGCTGGGCCTGTTCCAGGTTCAGATACTGGGTGGCGAAGGCGGGCGCGCTGGCCGCGCCGGCCGCCAGAGCGGCCAGGTGCAGGGTTTTCATCATGCGCGAATTTTAATACGAAAAGCCCACGCCCAGGTTCAGACGGTCGCGCGTGTTGTCTTCGCGGAACTTCTGATAATCGGCCTTGAGCACCACGCCCTCGCCCATTTTCAGGTTGGCGCCGATGGTGGTGACTTTTTCGTCCGGACCGGCGGCGATGCCCAGGCCCTGCGGCACGCCGGCGTAGCTCTTGGCCGTGTTGTACTGCTCATAGCGCAGGAACGGGCTCAGGGTGTAGTCGCCCGCCTTCAGCAACTGGTAGGCGGCCTGCAGATACCAGCCGGCGAAGGCGTTCGGCACCGGGTTCGGCGCGCCGACGTTGGCTTCGTTGATGGCGTCGGTGTGGCTGATCTGGCCGCGCGCGTACAGCGCCGACAAGTCCCAGTGGCCCGGCGTGTAGCGGCCGTGCAGATCGAACATGGTGATGCGCGCGTCGTTGGCGGCGAAGCCCTCGATCTTGTGGCCGGCCTTGCCGGTGAAGACGGAGCCGCCCAGCAGCAGGCCGGGCACGCCGCGCCAGTTCAGGGCGCCGTGCACGCTCAGGTCGCGCGACCTGGCTTGCATGCCTTCCTGATGGATGCTGCCCAGCGGCGATTCGCGCCCTTCGCCGTCGGCGCCGAAGGTCCAGTTGTTCAGGTCGAAACCGGTGGTGACGCCGGCGTCCCAGCTCAGGCCGTTGGCGAATTCGCCCGACAGGCCCAGGCCCACTTCGCGCCAGGTCGAGGGGATGATGGCCGTCTCGACGAAGTTGCGCTCGACGCCGTAGTAGGCGGTCGGCTCGTGGTTGGTGTTGAGCAGGCCGACGGGCATCAGGAACAGGCCGGCCTTGCCGCGCAAGCCGTTGCCGAATTCGCGCTCGACGTACAACTGCTCGACTTCGCTCTCGCCCTTGTCGGTGGCCGAGACGACCGCGTGTTCCCACTCGAACTCGGCGACCACCTTGGTCTTCTCGTCGAAGCGGTGCTGGATGCCGATGACGGCGCGCCGCACGTCGCTCTGGGCGGCGCTGGCGTCCTTGCTCGGACGGTTGTAATTGATCTCGCCGTAGCCGGTGAAGACGGTGGCGGGGCCGGCGGCGAAGGCGGAGGCCACGGGCGCGGCGGCCTGCGGCGCCGGAGCGGCCGCCACCTGCGCCGTCAACGCCTGCTGGCGCTGCTCGACGATATCGGTTTTCTTGACGCTGGCCTTCAACTCGCTCTTCAGTTGTTCCAGCTCGGCGGCCATTTTTTCGATGCGTTGCAGCAGTTCGGCTTCGCCGGCCAGGGCCGACAGCGGTGCGGCGAGGAATGCGGCGGCGAGGGCGGCGGCGATCAGGTTTTTGCTCATCATGATGGGTTCTCTTAAATGAATTTTTAAATGAATAGGGGGATTAGTTTGTTTTGTAGCCGTCGCTCAGCGTGCCGAGGAATTTCACGACATCGCCGATTTCGCTCTCCGACATCGCCGGCGCCATGCCGGGTTTGCGGTTGTAGGGCACCTCGGCGATATTGACGTTGCCGCGGTATTGGGCCGGCAAGTCGTTGAATTTGTCGACGCTGCCGTCGGCGGCCAGCGGATACCATTCCTCCGGATTGGTGTCGCGGCGCACGTAGAAGGCCGTCACTTTGCTCAGGTCGCTGAAGGCGCCGTTGTGGAAGAACACCTTGCGGGTGGCGACGTTGCGCAGGGTCGGCACCTTGAAGGCGCCGCACAGGTCGGCGCGGCCGGCCAGGTCGGTGCGGTCCGGGCCGCACAGGCCCAGGTCGAAGTAGGCCGGATCCTTCGTGGCGGCGATGGCCGGATTGCGCGGCACGCCCAGGTTGTCGAAGCTGAAGTCGGTGAACAGCGGCGGCTTGCCGTCGGCGCCGACGCTGCTGGTGTGGCAGGCGGCGCAATTGCCCTTGCTCGGATTGTTGAACAGGGCCAGGCCGCGCAATTCGGCCTCGTCCAGCTTGGCCTTGCCGGCCAGGAAGGCGTCGAATTTCGAGTCGTAGGGGTGGAAGGCCGGATCCTCGATCTGGTATTGCTGCAGCGCGAAGGTGAGGCGGGCGAAGGCTTGCTCGGGATTGTCGAAGATGGCGCTGCCGAAGACCTGGCGGAACTGTTCCGCGTAGCCGGTCTTTTGCAGGCGGCCGACGACTTCTTCCTTGCTGGCGTTGGCCATTTCATGCGGCGCCAGGAAAGGCCGCTCGGCCTGTTCGGCGAGCGACTGGGCGCGCCCGTCGCGGTTGATGCCGCCGGTCGGCGTGCCGTCCTTGGCGAAGAAGAAGGCCGGCGTCAGGTTCAGATAGCGTAGCGAGGGCGAGGCGCGGAAGCCCTGCACGTCGCCGTTCGGGCCGCCCAGTTGCACGGCCAGATTGTCGCTTTGCGCGTGGGCGTTGGCGGCGTTGTGGCAACTGGCGCAGGATTGCTTGCCGGACGCCGAGAGCGACTGGTCGCTGAAGATTTTTTCGCCCAGCGTGGCGGCCGCGGTCAGCGCGGCGCCGCTCACCGGCGACGGCGCGGTGGCCGGCGCATTGCCGCCGCCGCCGCCGCAGGCGGCCAGGGTGAGGGCGAGCGCCAGGACGGCGCAGCGGGACAACAGGGGGAGGGGCGCGAAAAGACGGGTTCTATTGTTCATTGCTTGAATATTCAGGGGACAGAAGGGGCGACGTAGCGCGAATGAGAATGATTATAATTTGCGATTGCCATTGTCGCAATTCGGCAGCACGGACTAGGCCGATCGGCGCGTCCGGCGGGCGGAAAATCGTTGTTTTTTCGCACGGCGGGACGCGGGGACGCCGCCCGCGCGGGGAAATCATGCAAGCAAGATAATTCGTTTGCCTGATCCGGCGCGCCGCGTCAGAATGCGCCCACCGGCGCGCCGCTCGCGCCCATGTTGAAGGAAGATCGTATGCTTGGTTTCGATGTCCGCGTGGCGAAAACGGTCTGGACCGTTTTCCTCGTCGCTCTGCTGCTGTTCATTACGTACACCATTTCCTCCACCCTGCTGGTGCTGGTGTTCGCGGTGTTCTTCAGCTATCTGCTGTATCCGCTGGTCGGATTGATGGAGCGGCTGCTGCCGCGGCGCGTGCCGCGCAGCGCCGCCATCGGCCTGGTCTTCGTGCTCGTCATCGCCTTGGTGGCCAGCGCCGGGGCCGTGTTCGGCGCGCGCATCGAGGAAGAGGCGCTGCGCCTGAGCCAGCAATTGCCCGGCCTGCTCAAGGCGAACAACTTCACCGATCGCATTCCCCTGCCGGAATTCATGGAGCCCCTGCGCGCGCGCCTGCTGGCCTTCCTGCAGGGCCAGTTCGAGACGGGCGTCGACAGCGCCATGCCGCTGGCGAAACAGTTCAGCATCGGCGTCATGCACGCGGCCAGCAACCTGATCTACCTGATCCTCATTCCCATCCTGAGTTTCCTGCTCATCAAGGAAGCGCCGGCCATGCGCGCCACCATGCTGGCGTGGTTGAACAAGCCGAACCGCACCTTGTGGGCCGACATCATCGACGACCTCGACGTCCTGCTGTCGCGCTATGTGCGGGCCCTGCTGATGTTGTCCATCGCCACCTTCCTCAGTTACAGCATGGCCTTCTCGGCGCTGGGCGTGCCCTACGGCCTGCTGCTGGCCGGCGCGGCCGGCCTGCTCGAATTCATCCCCTTCGCCGGCCCGCTGGCGGCGGCCGTGGCGGCCATCGTGGTGGCCGGCTTCAGCGGCTACGAGCATGTGCTGTGGTTGTTCGGCTTCATCGTCGCCTACCGCATGTTCCAGGACTATGTGCTGAATCCCTATCTCATGAGCGAAGGCGTCGAGGTCAGCCCGCTGATGGTGATCCTGGGCTTGCTGGCGGGCGACCAACTGGGCGGCGTGGCCGGCATCTTCCTGTCGGTGCCGGTCATGGCCGCCCTGAAAATCATCTTCGTGCGCGCCACCGCCTCGCAAAGGGCGCGCCGCGAGGCCTTGGCCGCGCACGCGGGCGTGGCGCCCATCATCCTGCCTTAGCGGCTCCCGCTCAGCGGCTGCGCAAGGTCTGCAGGATGGGCTGCAGGATGGCCTGGCCCAGGCGCACGCTGCGCGGCCCGCTCCAGCCGGCCTGCGGGTCGGGATCGTTGGCGTTGTCCTTGAACGGCATTTCCAGCGTCAGCGCCAGGCAGCCGAAGGCGTGCGTCACGTGCGGCGAACCCATCGTCAACACTTCCGGCGTGAACGGGCCGTCCGGGTAGCCGACGGCGTTCTGGAAGTCCGGGCTGGCGATCTTGAAGTCGGCGATGAAGCGTTCCTGCTCGGCCTTCTGCGCCGGGGTGAAGTTTTCCAGCGAGTCGCTGCCGGCCACGAAGACGTAGGGCAAGCCCTCGTCGCCGTGGATGTCGAGGAACAGGTCGCAGCCGATCTCGCGCATTTTATTCTTCACGCACAGCACTTCCGGGCTGCGCTCCAGGCTCGGCGTCAGCCATTCGCGGTTCAGGTTGGCGCCGGCCGCGTTGGTGCGCAGATTGCCGCGCACCGAGCCGTCCGGATTCATGTTCGGCACGACGTAGAAGACCGCGTCCTTGAGCAACTGGCGGGCGAAGGGGTTGGCGTGGTCGAGCAGGGCGTCGAGCATGCCTTCGACGAACCATTCGGCCATCGTCTCGCCCGGGTGCTGGCGCGCGATGACCCACACCTTGTGCGCCGCGTCGGGGTTGCCGACGACCAGCAGGTTCATGTCGCGCCCTTCGACGCTGCTGCCCAGGTCGAGCATCTTCACCAGCGGCGAGGCTTGCGCGTTGTCCAGCAGGGCCAGGTGGCGGTCCCACGGGTAGGGCTCGAAGTAGGCGTAGTAGACGCTGTCCTCTTCCGGCGTGTGTTCGATCGTCATCACCTGGCCGTCGTAGCTGGTGGGCACGCGGAACCAGGTTTCGCGGTCGTAGCTGGCGACGGCCTGGTAGTCGACCCAGCCGTCCGGGTAGGCGGCCGCGGCGGCGTTGAGGAAGCGCAGCGTGCACGGCTCGGCCTGCGCGCCCTGCAGGCGGAAGTAGAACCACTGGATGATGTCGGAGTGCGAATCCTTGCGCAGATTGAGTTCGATGGCGTGCGGCGCGTCGGCGCGCAGCACGTCGATCGCACCGGCGTCGAATTGGTGGCTGATTTTGATGCCCATGGTTTTTTTCCTGTTCTTTTCAAGGCGATAGCGGTCTGCATCGCAATGTTCTCATGATACTGGTTTTGGCGGTGTTGCAGAAATCGCGCATCGGGATCTGCCTATTGCCAGCGCGGCGCGGCGCCCCTACACTAGACCGGACAATGAGAAACTTGTTATTTCCGCACTTTCGACAATAAAAATCTCCGGAGACACAAATATGCAACGTCGTTCGTTCTTGAAGAAAAGCGCCGTCGGCGCGGGCGTGGGCGCGCTGGCCGTGCCGGCGCTGGCGCAGGGCGGCAGCATGCCGACGATCAACTGGCGCCTGGCCTCGAGTTTCCCGAAAACGCTGGACACCATCTTCGGCGCCGCCGACGTGTTCATCAAGCGCGTCGCGATGCTGACCGGCGGCAAGTTCAACATACGCCAGTTCGCCGCCGGCGAAATCGTCCCCGGCCTGCAGGTGATGGACGCGGTCCAGGCCGGCACGGTGGAGATGGGCCACACGCCGTCCTACTATTATTTCGGCAAGGATCCCACCTTCGCCTTCGACTGCGCGGTGCCCTTCGGCCTCACCTCGCGCCAGCAGACGGCGTGGATGGACCAGGGCGGCGGACGCGAGCTGATGCGCGAATTCTTCAAGGGCTACGGCATCATCAACTTCTTCGCCGGCAACACCGGCACGCAGATGGGCGGCTGGTACCGCAAGGAAATCAAGAGCGTCGCCGACATGAAGGGCCTGAAGATCCGCATCGCCGGTTTCGCCGGCCGCGTGATGGAGCGCATGGGCGCGGTGCCGCAGCAGATTCCCGCCGGCGACGTCTACGCGGCGCTGGAGAAGGGCACCATCGACGCCGCCGAGTGGGTCGGCCCCTACGACGACGAGAAGCTGGGCCTGGTCAAGGTGGCGCCGCACTATTATTCGCCCGGTTGGTGGGAGGCGGGGCCGCAATTGTCCTTCTACGTCAACATCAAGGAATGGGAAAAGCTGCCCAAGGAATACCAGGCGGCCATCGAGGTGGCCAGCTACGAATGCCACGTCGTCATGCAGGCCGAGTACGACGCCAAGAATCCGGCCGCCCTGGCGCGCCTGATGAAGAACGGCGCCAAGCTGCATAATTTCTCCAAGGACATCATGGACGCGGCCTACAAGGAGTCGACCGCCGTGATGGAGGAGGAGGCGGCCCGCAACGCCAAGTTCCGCAAGGTGTACGAGCCGTGGAAGCGTTTCCGCCACGACCAGAACCAGTGGGCCTCCGTGGCCGAGGCGACGATGCAGAATTACCTGATCAGCGCCGGGCGCAAGTAAGCCCGCCCGCGTCTGACACAGCCGGCGCCCGCTCGATTCGAGCGGGCGTTTTGCGTTCCGCCGGCAAGGCTGCGCCGGGGTGGGCGCGCCTCGCCCCCCCGCGCCCGTCTGTATTGCCTTCAGGCCGGAATTCCCCTTGCCCGCTTCGGCAAACCCGGTACACTCGTGCGCAATCAGTTCAACCCGGGACGTCGATGCCACGCCTGCGCTATTGCCTGTTCGCCCTGTTCGCCCTGCTGTCCCTGCCCGCCTGCGCGCAGGCGCTCAAGCTGCGCCTGTGTGTCGACGCGCGTCCCCATCCGCCTTTCCTGACCCCGGACGGCGAGGGCACGGTGGGCGCGCTGGTGAAGCGGGCGGCGGCCGAGGCGGGCGTCGCGCTGGAGTTCTACAGCGCGCCGGTGACGCGCTGCCGCGAGGAAATCCGCGCCGGCCTGGCGGACGGCTATCCCAGCGCGGCCCACACGCCGACGTGGTTGCCGCTGCTCGAGTATCCGATGAAGGCGGGCTTGCCGGACCCGGCGCGCGGCGTGCTGTTCGTGCGCGTGCTGGCCTTTCAGCGCCGGGGCGGCGGGGTCGGCTGGGACGGCGCGCGCTTCACGCAGTTGCACACGCCGGTGCTGGCCGGCTACGGCAGCGCGCTGATACTCGACCGGCTGGAGGCGATGCGCCAGGCCAGCGACACCACCGGCAAGAATCTCGAGGTGAATTTCGCCAAGCTGATGGCGGGACGGGGCGATGTGGCCTTGGGCTGGGAGCACGACGGCGCAGTCCTGATGGCCCGGCCCGAGTTCGCCGGCAAGGTCGAGGCGCTGGCGCCGCCGTTCGCCGAGGCTATGTTCTACCTTGGCCTGTCGAAGCGCTTTTACCACGCGCACCCGGCCGTCGCCGAGCGCCTGTGGACGGCGATCGGGCGCATCAGGGGTAGCCCGCAGTATCTCGAGGCGGAAAGAACGGCGGCGGCGGGCGCCCGCTAGCCTTTCAGTCCAGGCCGCCGAAGCGCTGGCGGAAGGACGCCTCCACCGCCGGCGCCGCCGCGTCCTCGCGCCGCAGGGTCGCCATGATGTGCTCCTCGGCCACCGCGTGCAGCAGGCGGTACAGGGCGCGCGCCAGTTCGTAGGCGGCGCTGCCCGGCCACGGTTCCGGCATCAGCTCCACCGGCAGTTGCGGGTCGTGCAGCTGGACGCGGCGGTAGGCGTGGATCAGCAGGGAACGGATGACGAAGGCTTGCCCGCCGTCGATGCCGCCCGCCTTCAGCAATTCCAGCAAGGGCTCGAAGCGGGCGATGAACTGGCGGTAGCCCTGCACCACGTCGGACAAGTCCCAGCCCTCCTCGACCATCTCGCGCAGCGGCCGCTGCGCCATGCCGGGCAGTTCGGTGGCGCGGCAGACGTAGAGCTTGCCCTGCACGCCGTTGCGCAGCAGGATCTCCTGCAGCACCTCGGCGTCGCCGCTCGGATGGCCGAAGACGCCGGGCGCGATCACGCTGTAGCCCTCCCACAGCAATTCCTTGCGCAGCGCGCCGCGCTCGGCCGCCGCGACGCTGCCGCCGGCGCCGATGACCAGGGTCCAACTGCCGTCCCAGTGCGTCTGCAGGGGCGCGTAGATGCGCCGGTAGGCGCGCGCGAAGCGCAGTTGCGCCGCCGGCATGATGGCGTAGGCGCTGCGCCGGCCGTCGCGCTGCGCCCCCAGCCAGCCCTCCTGCGCCAGGCGGAACACGCTGGTGCGCAGCAGGCGGTCGTTGACGCCGAAGGGCGCCAGCAGTTCGATCAGGCTGCCCAGCCAGATCGCGCCGCCGTGCGGCACGATGGCGTCGCCGAAGATGGTCATCACCAGCGATTTCGAGCGCGGCGGATCGCTGGCCAGAAAGTCGTCTATCCATTCCTTGCAACTGCTATTGCTCATCGGGGCCTCGGGGCGTTTGTTCGGTGAAATCGGCGAATCCGGCAGTTTACTTTGCGGGGCGATCGGCGCAGCATCATTTTTGCACGCATGGACGGTAAAGTGCACATAAGATACGGAATTTGTAAATGATTCAAATCAAGCGTATTCAAATTGAATTTTGTATCGTATTATCTATCCATCGCATGAATTCGCTGCGCATAACAACGACATGGAGACTGATCATGTACGCACAAATGGTTGAAACCGGCCTCAAGAACGTCCGCTCCGCCGACGACATGGGCGCCGAGGAGCTGGCCTTCCAGGCCCGCATCGACGCCGGCATCAAGATCGAGGCCAAGGACTGGATGCCCGAGGCCTACCGCAAGACGCTGGTGCGGCAGATTTCGCAGCACGCCCACTCGGAAATCGTCGGCCAGCTGCCGGAGGGCAACTGGGTGACCCGCGCGCCCACGCTGAAACGCAAGTCCATCCTGCTGGCCAAGATCCAGGACGAGGCCGGCCACGGCCTCTACCTGTACAGCGCCGCCGAGACCCTGGGCGTGGCGCGCGACGATCTGCTCGCCGCGCTGCACTCCGGCACGGCCAAGTATTCCAGCATCTTCAATTATCCCACCCTGTCCTGGGCCGACATGGGCGCCATCGGCTGGCTGGTGGACGGCTCGGCCATCATCAACCAGATCCCGCTGTGCCGCTGCTCCTACGGCCCGTACGCCCGCGCCATGGTGCGGGTGTGCAAGGAGGAGTCCTTCCACGCCCGCCAGGGCTACGACATCATGATGAGCCTGTGCAAGGGTTCGGCCGCGCAGAAAGCCATGGCGCAGGACGCGCTGAACCGCTGGTGGTGGCCCTCGCTGATGATGTTCGGCCCGTCCGACGCCGAATCGGTCAACAGCGCGCAGTCGGCGCAGTGGCGCATCAAGCTGTTCTCGAACGACGAGCTGCGCCAGCGCATGGTCGACCAGACCGTGCCGCAAATCGAATACCTGGGCCTGACCGTGCCCGATCCCGACCTGAAGCTCAACGCCGAAACCGGCCACTACGAGTTCGGCGCGATCGACTGGTCCGAGTTCCACAACGTCTTGAAGGGCAACGGCCCGTGCAACCGCGAGCGCCTGGAAACCCGCGTCAAGGCGTACGAGGACGGCGCCTGGTTCCGCGACGCGCTGGTGGCTTACGCCGACAAACACGCAGTTCTGAAAGCTGCGGCTTAAAACAGAGGAGAGTGACATGAGCAAAGAATGGCCATTGTGGGAAGTTTTCATTCGCAGCCAGCACGGCCTGGCGCACAAACACGTCGGCAGCCTGCACGCCTCCGACGCGGCGATGGCGGTGAATAACGCCCGCGACGTCTACACCCGCCGCAACGAGGGCGTCAGCATCTGGGTGGTGCGCGCGGCCGACATCGTCGCCAGCAGCCCGGCCGACAAGGGCGCCCTGTTCGAGCCCTCGAACAGCAAAGTGTACCGCCACCCGACCTTCTTCCCGATGCCGGAAGAAGTCAAGAATCTGTGACGCCGGAGACCGTGACCGTGGATGATAAAGTCAATTACCTGCTGCGCCTGGGCGACAACGCCCTGGTTCTGAGCCAGCAGTTGTCGCAGTTGTGCGGCAAGGGCCCGGCGATGGAGGAGGACATGGCGCTGACCAACGTCGCGCTGGACCTGCTGGGCCAGACCCGCCTGTGGCTGGGCTACGCCGGCGAACTGGAGGGCGCCGGCCGCGACGAGGACCAGATGGCCTTCCTGCGCGACGCCCACGATTTCAGGAACTGCCTGCTGCTGGAGCAGCCGAACGGCAACTACGCCGACACCATGATGCGCCAGTTCTACTTCGACACCTGGCACTACTTCCAGCTGCGGGGCCTGTGCGCCTCGGGCGACGCGCGCGTCGCCGAGGTGGCGGAAAAGTCGCTCAAGGAAGTCACCTACCACCTGCGCCGCAGCGGCGACCTGATCGTGCGCATGGGCGACGGCACGCCGGAAAGCCACGCCAAGACCCAGGCCGCCGCCAGCCGCCTGTGGTCCTACACGGGCGAGATGTTCAACTACGACGCCGTCGACGCGGCGATGGTCGCGGCCGGCGTCGCGCCGGCCGCCGAGACGCTGCGCGCGCAATGGCTGGAGCACGTCGGCGAGATCTTCGCCGAGGCCACCCTGACGCTGCCGCCGGCCGACGCCTGGATGCAAAAGGGCGGCAAGCAGGGCACGCACACCGAGCACCTGGGCTTCATCCTGGCGGAGATGCAGTTCCTGCAGCGCGCCTATCCCGGCGCGGAGTGGTAGATGGACGCCGCCGCCGTCAGCGCTGAACAAGTCTGGACCTGGTTGGGCGAGGTCGCCGACCCGGAGATCCCGGTCATCTCGGTGGTCGACCTGGGCATCGTGCGCGCCGTCGAGCTGATCGGCGCGGACGAGTGCGTGGTGACCATCACGCCCACCTATTCGGGCTGTCCGGCCATGGCCGTCATCGCCGAAGCGGTGACGGCGGCCCTGCGCGGCCACGGCATCGCCAAGGTGCGCCTGGTGAACCAGTTGTCGCCCGCCTGGACCACCGACTGGATGAGCGAGAGCGGCAAGATCAAGCTGCACGGCTACGGCATCGCCCCGCCGGCGCAGCAGGTGGTCGACATCAGCGGCCTGCGCGCCGGCGTCAAGCGCGGCGCGGCGCCGCAACCGCGGGTGCTGTGCCCGAACTGCGGCTCCGCCGACACCGAGTTGACCAGCCAGTTCGGCTCCACGCCCTGCAAGGCGCTGTACAAATGCCTGGCCTGCCGCGAGCCCTTCGATTACTTCAAGTGTCACTAGCGCATTGGGAAAACCGAGCCGGCCAGGCCGCGCGGCCGGCATCGCCTCCCGCCGCTTGCCCTTGGCTGGCATAACGCCGGCGAATTTTCAGCATACCCGCGGCGGCTTGCGCCGCCCGCAATGGAGAGTCAGTACATGAGCAAATTTTATCCGTTGTCCGTTTCCGAGGTCCGCAACGAAACGCGCGACACCATCGCCGTCACCTTCGCCGTGCCGCCGGAACTGAGCGAAAGCTTCCGCTTCCAGCAGGGCCAGCACCTGACGCTGCGCGCCCTCATCAACGCCGAAGACACGCGCCGCTCCTACTCGATCTGCTCGGCGGTGCAGGAGGGCACGCTGCGCGTGGCCATCAAGCGCACGCCGGGCGGCGCCTTCTCGACCTGGGCCAACGACACCCTGAAGGCCGGCGCCGTGCTCGACGTGATGCCGCCCATGGGCCACTTCAACGTGCCGCTCGACGCCGCCAACCGGAAGCACTACCTGGCCTTCGCCGCCGGCAGCGGCATCACGCCCATCCTGTCCATCATCAAGACCACCCTGCTGGCCGAGCCGCACAGCCGCTTCACCCTGTTCTACGGCAACCGCGCCTCCTCGACGGTGATCTTCAAGGAAGAGCTGACGGACCTGAAGGACGTCTACATGGAGCGCCTCAACCTGGCCTACGTGATGAGCCGCGAACAGCAGGACATCGAGCTGTTCAACGGCCGCATCACCGAGGAGAAGTGCGCCCAGTTCCTGCAGCACTGGGTCAAGGCCGAGGACTTCGACCAGGCCTTCATCTGCGGCCCGGAAGACATGATGCTGGGCGTCACGGCGGCCCTGCAGGCGGCCGGCATGCCGAAGCAGAACATCAAGATCGAACTCTTCGCCGCCAGCATTCCCAAGCACCAGCACAAGCCGCGCGCCCAATCCGGCGCGCTGGAGCGCCAGGAAACCCAGGTGACCGTCATCATGGACGGCAACCACACCACCTTCACGATGGACAAGGACAAGGAATCCATCCTCGACGCCGGCCTGCGCCAGGGCATCGACATGCGCTATTCCTGCAAGGGTGGGGTATGCTCGACCTGCCGCTGCAAGCTGGTCGACGGCAAGGTCGACATGGACGTCAACTACGCGCTGGAGGACTATGAGATCGCGCGCGGTTTCGTGCTCAGTTGCCAGAGCTTCCCCGTCACCGACACCGTCGTGGTCGACTTCGACCAGGCCGAATGAAGAGCGGCGCGCGGCCCGGGCCGCGCG
>JANXSQ010000050.1 GCA_025356595.1 Janthinobacterium sp.
GCTAAAAGGTAGCCTATTCCTTGGGTGGCAAAACTTAATTTGATGCCTGATGGCATTGAGAAATGATTGCTTACGCTGTATTACAGAAACTTGAAAGCCGATTAAAGACAGATAAATCTTCTCATCCGCATTCCACCTAACGCTCCCCGTTACGCTAAATGCCTAGTCAGCACTTGCCGACTGCAGTGCACTAATCTGTTAGCAATATTGCTTCGGGCTTGCGTAACAGGATTCCATCACCTCAAGCGGCTATGAGGATGGTTGCTGGCGCGACTATCTAGTCGCCCCTGATAAACCCAAAGAACCCAGTATCCATGCGGGTTGGCGGCATGTTTAGTGGTACGGATATTGCAAGCTTTGAGGTCATATTGACTCCAAAGCTTGCAAATTTATGGCACTGCGCGAGACCATCCACGACACCGATATTGACCTGTTTCGCCAAGAACTGGTCAACCTGATCGATTTGCGACACGAGCTGTGTGTGCTGGCTGGCAAGCTTGACTGGACGGCACTAGAGCGCCAGTTTGGCGGCTTGTATGCCCCAGGCGTTGGCCGGCCGGGCCACCCTATTCGCCTGATGGTTGGCTTGCAATTGCTCAAGTACCTGCGCAACATCAGTGATGAAGAAGTCGTTGCAACTTGGACTGAGAACCCGTACTGGCAATACTTCTGCGGTGAGCAGTATTTCTGCCATGACTTGCCGATTGATCCCAGCTTGATGACCGGCTTTCGCCAGCGGATTGGGCAAGAGGGTTGTGAACTCATCTTGAGCCTGACGGTGCAAACCGGTCTGACCACCAAGACCATCACAGCCAGCTCACTGGCAGTGGTCAATGTCGACACCACTGTGCAAGACAAAGCTGTGGCCTTTCCTACTGATGCGCGGCTGCTCAACAAAGCCCGCATCGCCTTGGTCAAATTGGGCGCCAAGTGCGGCATCAAGCTGCGCCAGCCCTACACCTTCATCGGCCAGAAGGCCTTTGTGCAGTCAGCCCGCTATGCGCATGCGAGGCAGTTCAACCGGGCAAAGGCCCAGACCAAGAAGCTGCGGGTCATGTTGGGCAGAGTCATCCGGGACACCCAGCGCAAGTCGGGGCAGTTGCAGTTACCCGCCAAAGAGCAAGCACGGCTGGGCAAACTGCTAGAGATCGCCCAGCGCATTCACAGCCAGCAGCGCGTGCGCGCTGAGGGCGCGCCACCCAAGATCTACAGCGTTCATGCCCCAGAGGTGGAGTGCATTGCCAAGGGCAAGGCGCATAAACAGTACGAGTTTGGGGTCAAGGTGGGCTTGGTGACGACCAGCAAAGAGTCGTTTGTACTGGCAGCCAAGTCATTGCCGGGCAATCCGTATGACGGCCATACGCTCAAACAGTGCTTGGATCAAGCCAAGCGCACTTGTGGTGTGGCGGCTAGCCAAGTGTTTGTGGACAAGGGCTACAAGGGGCATGGCTGCACCACCGATGCCTGCCAAGTGTTCATCTCTGGAGCCAAGCGGGGGATCACACCAGCTTTGAACAAAAAGCTCAAACGGCGCAATGCGATTGAGCCAGTGATCGGGCACATGAAGTCAGACACGCGGCTGTCGCGCAATTTCCTCAAAGGTGAGCTCGGCGATGCGGTCAATGCGCTGCTTTGTGCGGCTGCACACAACTTGCGCAAGATCCTCGCGAAGCTGCGGCTTCTTTGCGCCCAATGGGAAATCACTTGGTACGCGCTGTTGATCCAAATTCGCACTCAAAGATCGCTGGCTTGAACTCAAATACTTGAAAAAGTGAGTTTCTCAGGGACGACTATCTATTCGTATTTTCGCGCAGTAGCCAGCAGCTCCGGGGTGCCCAGCACCACGTTCAAGCCATCAAAATCAAGCATGGCTGACTGCCAAGGCACCGTCGTCTGATGCTCGTGCAGACTAGCGTAGTAGCCCTGCAAAGTATTAGTCACAGCCCGCACCGTGCCGCCCGGAAAGATCACGATTTTGAATCCGCGTTTGCTTAGTTCGGCGGCGCTTTGCACTGGTGTCTTGCCGCCTTCCACCATGTTGGCCAGTAGCGGAATCCGGTTTGCAAACTGCTTGCAGGCCGCATCCATCTGCTCGGGCG
>JANXSQ010000088.1 GCA_025356595.1 Janthinobacterium sp.
GCCAGCGCTTTGCTTTCGGCTTCCTCCAGATTCGCAGTCGCCCGCGACACCCTTGCCGTGCAGCTAACTCTTCCCCTTGTCGGGCGAGTAGAGGACTTTCACCTCCAAGTAAGTGCGCCCTGCCGGGCGCACGAAAAAAAAAAGCCGCCTCGACCACGCTGGGTCGATGCGGCTGCGGCGTGCCGGCGCGTTCTTACTTGCGCGGATACTTGATGGTCATTTCCTCGAGCAGGCCATCGGCGTGGTCGACCTCCTTCATCACCCACAGCATGTAGCGGATGTCGAGGTGGATGGCGCGCGTGATGGCGCTGTCGAAATACCAGTCCTTGGTGATCGATTCATAGGTCGAATCGAAATTCAGGCCGACCAGTTCGCCGTGCTTGTTCATCACCGCCGAGCCGGAATTGCCGCCCGTGGTGTCGGCGCTGCTCAGGAAGTTGACCGGCACGGTGCCCAGCGCCGCGTCGCGGAACTGGCCGTAGCGCTTGGCCTTGACGGCCTCGATCAACGCCGCCGGCACGATGAAGGGTTCCTTGCCGGTGTGCTTCTCGACGATGCCCTCGACGGTGGTGAACGGCCCCTTGCTGATGCCGTCGCGCGGCGAGTACGGCGCCACTGTGCCGTAGGTGACGCGCAGCGTCGAATTGGCGTCCGGGTAGACCGGCTTGCCCTGCGACTGCTTCCAGGCGATCACGGCCTGCATGTATTGCGGGATCACGCGCTCCAGGTTGCCGTCGACCTCCTTGCGGCGCTCCTCCAGCGCGTGCGCCACGCCGCGCAGTTTGCCGGCCAGCAGCAGGAAGGCGTCGTCCGAGCGCGCCAGCGCGGCCGCGTCGCCGTCCAGCCAGGCCAGACGCTTGGCCGTTTCGCCCAGTTGCGAGTCGCGGTACAGCGCCGCCACCGCGTCCGCCTTCGGCAGCAGCGCGTCGAGTCCCTGCGGATGGCTCTTGGCCGGCAGCGCCGCGTAGCGTTGCAGGCCGGCGCCGAAGCGGGCCTGGTCGACAGTCGCGGCGAAGGATTGCTCCAGGCGCGTCAGGCGCGCCTTGATGAAGCTCAGGTCGCGCTGCTGGTAGCCCGATTCGCGTTCGGCGTCCGGCTTCTGGCGCTCCAGCGCCAGGCGGTCGAGGACGCGGGCGCTTTTCAGCAGCTCGCTGTTGGTGGCCACCGACCAGGCGAACTCCTCGTCGGCCAGCGCCATGTCGGCGCCGATCACGCCGTCCAGGTCGGCCAGCAGCGTGGCCGACAACCGCGCCTGCGGATGGGCCGCGAACCAGGCGCGGAAGGCCGCGTCCTGCCCGTCCTTGACGGCGGCGATGTCCTTGCGGGCGAAGCCGTCGCGCAGGCCCTGGGTCTTCTTGAGCACGTTGTGGATGCTCTTCACGACGCTGGCGTAGCGCACGTCGAGGGCGGCGTCGCCGGCGCTGGCGGCGGCGATCACGTCAAGGTCGGCGCGCAGCTCGGCCACGCGGGCCGGGAAGACCACGTCGCGGGCGGCGCGGATCTCGGCCGGCAGCTTGTAGCGGCTGGTGCGGCCCGGATAGCCGGCCAGCAGGATGGGGTCGCCATTCTTCACGCCCTCGGCCGAGACCACCAGGAAGTCCTTCGAGTGGTAGGGCACATTGTCCGGCGACGGATCGGCCGGGCGGCCGTCCTTGCCGACGTAGGCGCGCAGGAAGGAATAGTCGCCGGTGTGGCGCGGCCATTCATAGTTGTCGACGTCGCCGCCGAAGTTGCCGATCTTGTCGGACGGCGCGTACACCAGGCGCACGTCGCGCAACATCATCTGGCGGATGCGGTAGTACTCCAGGCCGCGGTGGAAGCTGGGCACCGAGCAGCGGTACATCTTGTCCGTCTCGCATTCGGCGATCAGGGCCTTGACGCGGCCCTCGACGGCCTCGTGGCGGGCCCGCCCGCGCATGCCGTCGAGGCCCTTGAGCACGCGCGCGCTGACGTTCTCCAGCTTGTCGGTCACGTACACCAGGGTGTTCGGGCCGCCCGGCAGCTCGGCGCCGCGCGTCCTGGCGAGGAAGCCGTCGCTGATGTAGTTGTGCTCGGGCGTCGAATTGCGCTGCACGGCGCCGTAGGCGCAATGATGGTTGGTCACCACCAGGCCGGCGTCCGAGACGAAGGCGGCGGAACAACCGCCCAGCGAGACGATGGCGCTCATCGGGTGCTTGCTCAGGTCGGCCAGCTTGGCGGCCGGGATGGCGATGCCGATACGGGTGAGTTCGGATTGCAGCTGCGGCAGTTGGTGTGGTTGCCACTGCCCTTCGTCGGCGTGTGCGCCGGCGAAGGCGCCGATCAAGGCGACTGGTAGTACGATTGTTTTTAACAAGATAGACCCCTGGGTTAAAAAAGCAAGCGCAGTATAGCCCGCTTGCCTCCGGGGGAAAACGCTTTTCTGCCGGAAAAAGAAAACCGGGGACAGGCCACGATTTCCGAGCAATTGTTTCTTCAAAATCGAGGACTCGGCGTCCCCGCCTGCCCCCGGTTTCTCGCGGTTTTTTCGGCCCGCGCCGCCTATTTTCCGGCGGCGCCGGCTTCGCGCGGCGGCAGCGGTATGCGCAGGCGCAACTGGCACCCGCCGCCGGCCGGCCCGGCGCCGATCTCGAACTGGCCGCCCAGAGCGCTGACGCGCTCGGCGATGCCGATCAGGCCGAAGCGCTGGCCGTCCATGCGCCGCTCCGGCGCCACGCCGACGCCGTCGTCGCGGATGACCAGCGTCAGTTGCCGCGCGTCGGCGCTGAGTTCGATCTCGGCCTGGCGCGCCTGGGCGTGCCGCAGCACGTTGCTCAAGCCCTCCTGGACGATGCGGAACAGGACGATCTCGATGTCGCCGCCGAGCGCGCCGAAGACCGCCTCGTCCCGCACCAGCAGGCGGCAGGCCACGCCGCTGCGCTTCTGGAAGTCGCCGATCTGCCATTCCATGGCCGCCTGCAGGCCCAGGTCGAGCACCAGCGGGCGCAGCGCGTTCATGATGCCGCGCACGCTCTTGATGGTCGTGTCGACGTTGCTCAGCACGGCCGCGACGCGCTGGTGCAGGCGCGGATGGGTGTGCTCGGTGCGCGCGCTGAGCATCGAGATGTCGATGCGCAGGGCCAGCAAATTCTGCCCCAGTTCGTCGTGGATGTCGCGCGAGATGCGCTTGCGCTCGTCCTCCTTGGCCGTCTCCAGATGCAGCGCCAGGCGGCGCAGTTCGGCGTGCGACTGGCGCAGCGCGCCCTCCATCGCCTTGCGCTCGCTGATGTCGGTGTGCGTGACGACGACGCGCAGCGGGCCCTCGGAGAGGAAGCGGCTGACCTTGGCCTGGAACCAGCGCGGTCCGTCCTCGCCAAGGAATTCGTATTCCAGGGCATAGGTTTGCAGCGCGCCGCCGATGACGGAGCGAATGCCGCCGGCCAGTTCGGCGCCGCTGCCGCCCCGCCAGCGCGGGTCCCGGCCGCAATGGGCCAGGTAATACATGCCGGCGCCGCCGTGGCCGACGCAGGCCAGGCAGGCCTGGTTGGAGTGCACCACGACGCCGCGCTCGTCGAGCACCAGCACGCGGTCCTGCAGCGAGTCGAGGGTGGCGTGGAAGAAGTGTTCGGCGTCGCGCAGCGCCGCCTCGGCGCGCTGCCGTTCGCCGACCTCCAGCACCAGCAGCTCGTTGCTGCGCGTCAGGTCGGCGGTGCGCGCGACGACGCGCTGATCGAGCTCCATGTGCAGGGCGCGCAGCGAGGTCTCGGCCAGCTTGCGCTCGGTGATGTCGGAGAACACGCCGACGAAATTGCCGGCGCCGCCGTCGGGCGCGCGCATGCGCGTCAGCGACAGCGATTCGACGAAGCGGCTGCCGTCCTTCTTGCGGTTCAACACCTCGCCCTGCCAGCTGCCGTACTGCTCCAGGCTGTTCCACATGTCCTCGAAAAACTGCGGCGGGTGCAGGCCGCTGGAGAGGAAGGCGGGGTTGCGGCCGATCGCCTCCTCCGGCAGGTAGCCGGTGATGGCGGTGAAGGAGGGGTTGATCGAGACGATGCGGTTGGCGCCGTCGGTGATCATGACGCCCTCCTTGATCGTGTCGAGCACCACGAAGGCGCGCCGCAGCGCCGAATCGCGCGCGCCGGCGTCGCCCAGGCTGGTGACGATCATGCGGCAGGCCGGCGAGGTCGGCTCGACGTTCGCTTCGATGCGCACCAGTTCGGCCTGCCGCGCGCCGCCCTGGAACAGGGTCGCCTCGAGCACCTGCCGCGCGCCGCTGGCGAAGACGGCGTCGATGAACTGGCGGAAGCGGGCCTGCGCCTCGGGGACGATGAATTGCTCGAAGGGCTTGCCCAGCAGGCGCGGCCGCAGCGTGCCCAGCAGCGCCGCCGCCGCCACGTTGGCGCGCGCGATGCGCCCGCCCCGCTCGACGGAAAAGTAACTGGCCGGCGCCTGCTCGTACAGTTCGGCGTAATCGTGCATGCCGCTTTCGCACGCGTCCTTCAACTGCTGCAGCTCGAGCAGGGCGGCGTTCTGCAGTTCCAGCTCGATCTGGCTGACGTGCAGCTCGTGCAACTGGCGCCGCACCTCCTCGTCCGAGCCGGCGGCCGCGGCGGATTTGCCGGCGGCGACCTGTTCGGCCTGCGCGCGCAGCGGCGGCGCCACCCCGGCGCGCTCGGACGGATTGTTCATTTCACGCTCGCGCTGTCGACCACGCCCTGGCTTTGCATCAAGCGCAACTGGGCCTCAAGCAGCTTCGATTCGGTGATGTTGATGAAGGTGACGACGACGCCGTCGATGACGTTGTCGACCGTGCGGTAGGGCATGATGCGCACATTGTACCAACGGCCGTTCTTGGTCGGCACCTGGCGCTCGGAAAACACCAGGCTGCGGATGACCTCCTGGGCGTCGGCCTCCAGGTCCGGGTAGCCGAGGTCGTTGACGATGTCGCTCAAAGGGCGGCGCAGGTCGCTGGCGATGAGTTTGTAGATCTGCGTGGCCGGCGCCGTGAAGCGGCGGATGCGCAGGGCGCTGTCGAGGAAGATGGTGGCGATGTCGGTGCTGTTGAGCAGGTTCTTCATGTCGCTGTTGACCAGCGACAGGTCGTCGACCTTCGATTGCAGCTCGGCGTTGACGGTGTACAGCTCCTCGTTGAGCGACTGCATCTCCTCCTTCGAGGTGGTCAGCTCCTCGTTGGTCGACTGCAATTCCTCGTTGGCCGACTTGAGCTCCTCGCGCGAGGTCTGCATCTCGTCGCGCACGGCCTGGATCTCGTTGCGCGCCTGCAGCAACTGCTGCTCGAGTTCCAGCACCTTCGGGCTGGGCGCGCGGCCGCGCCTGGTCTCGGACAGCAGCGGCGTGCTGGCGAAGGTCACGAACACCATGCCGCGCAGCGCGTTCGGGGTCATCAGCGCCTCCGCGCTCAGGTCGACGCCCTGCGCCAGGCCCAGATTGTCCTTCACCACCAGGCCCTTCAGGCGCACCACCTCCTCGCTCAGCAAGGCCGCCTTGATGAGGCTGTCCAGTTCGTAGCGCAAACCCTCGCGCGCCATGGCGTGGATGTTCCAGTTGGCCTTGCCGGCGGCCGGCTCGAGGAAGGCGCCGGTGCGGCCGTTGATGAAGAGGATGTCGCCGTTCTGGTTCAGCAGGGCCGCCGCCGGCGAGTATTTCTGGAGCAGCAACTGCTCCACATGGGATTGGATCTTTCCGGGCATGCTCGCTTCTTCTCTCAATTCACTGTGTATGGGGGGGCGACGCCGCCGACAGCTTGGTCGGGAAGTAGGTCGGCAGGCGCTGGCGCGCCATGTTGTCGAGGCGGCGGTACAGGCGCGTCGAGGTGGTCAGGGGCGAGAACAGGTCGGAGAAATGGCCCGGCGTGTCCGCGCTGCCCAGCAAGAGCAGGCCGTCGCGGTTCAGCGCGTAGTGGAACAGCGGGATCAGACGCTGCTGCAGCTTGGCGTTCAGATAAATCAGCAGGTTGCGGCAGCACAGGATGTCGAGCTTGGTGAAGGGCGGGTCCGAGATGATGTTTTGCTGCGCGAAGATGATCATGTTGCGGATCTCTTTTTTGACGTGGTAGCCGTTCTTTTCGACCACGAAGAAACGGTTGATGCGCTCGGCCGGGACCTCGCCGTCTATGCCGGCCGGAAAGCGCCCCTGGCGCGCGCGGTCGATGGCGTCGCCGGACAGGTCGGTGGCGAAGATTTGCAGCGAGTATTTCGCCGGCGGGTTGACCTCCGCCACCACCTCGTTGAACACCATCGCCAGCGAATACGCCTCCTCGCCGGTGGAGCAGGCCGGAATCCAGGCCTTGAAGGCGCGCCCGTCCGGATGGGCCGCCAGCAGTTGCGGCAGGGCCACCACCTTCAGGTATTCCCACACCTTCTGGTCGCGGAAGAAGCTGGTGACGCCGATCAGCAGCTCCTTGAACAGCAGGTCGATCTCGGCCGGATTCGCGCGCAGATAGGGAATGTATTCCTCCATCGTGGCGATCTGGTGCAGGCTCATGCGGCGCTCGATGCGGCGCAGCACGGTGTTGATCTTATAGTCGGTGAAGCTGCTGCCGGTGTGCTCGTTAAGCAAATGGATGACCTCCTGCAGCGTGTTCTTGCCCCCCGCCTCGTGTCCGGGCAGATGCAAAAAATTACTGCGCGCCAGGTAGGCGACGATTTTTTCAGGCATTTTTTCCGGCAGCTCCACCAGATCGACGACTTCCGCGCCGATCGCGCTCAAGGGCATGGGATCGAACTTGGCCATATCGGGCTGTTGCGCCAGCGTCAGGCCGTTGCCCTCCTTGATCGCCTGCAGGCCGCGGGTGCCGTCCGAGCCCATGCCGGAAAAGACCACGCCCACCGCCAGTTCGCCCCGTTCGGCCGCCAGCGCGGTGAAAAAACGGTTGATCGGCAGGTGGCGGCCGCGCGGCTCGGTCGGTTCGCTCAGCAGCAGGCGGCCGTCGGCGATGCCCAGGTCGGCGTTCGGCGGGATCACGTACACGCAGTCCGGCTTGACCTCCAGCAGGTGGCTCGCCTCCGCCACCGGCAGGCTGGTGGCGCGCTGCAGCAGTTCCTGCATCATCGTCTTGTGGCTTGGATCGAGGTGCTGGATGATGACGTACGCGATGCCGCTGTCCGGCGCGACGTTGGCGAGGAAGGCGACGATGGGATCCAGGCCGCCGGCCGAGGCGCCGATGGCGACGATGGGGAAGAGTGGACGCGCCGCCGCCTTCGCGCTTTTCAGCGCCGTCGGTTCGAGCGGTGCCCGCAGGATCTTGCTGCGCTTGGTCATCGAAGGCCGCATAACAATTGAACAAACATCGTGGGCGCCTGGTGGATGGAATCCTCACATTTTAGCATTCGCTCGATGATATGAATGACTTGCATTATAGGTAAGTATCGAAACGTAACATCCCCCACCCCGCGGCGGCGCGCCCGGGCAAGGCGCCGCCGCGCGCTCCGCCCGCCCTACTCCGCCGCGCGCCAGCCGCCGCCCAGCGCCTGGATCAGCGCCACGGCCGTGTTCTGCCGGTCGACCTGCGCCTGCACCAAGGCGCGCCGCGCCGCCAGCGCCGTCGCCTGCGCCGTGACGACCTCGGTGTAAGCGACCTGGCCGGCGCGGTAGCGGTTCAGCATCTGCGCCTCGACCTGGTCGGCCGCCGTCGAGGCCAGCACGCGCTGCGCCTGCTGCAGCGCCAGCGCGTGCGCGGCCGACAACTGGTCCTCGACGCCGGCGAAGGCGTCCAGCACCGTCTGGCGGTAGCGCGCCACGGCCAGCGCGTGGCCGGCGCGCGCCGCGTCCACCGCCGCCGTCGTCGCGCCGGCGTTGAACAGGCTCTGCGCGGCCGAGGCGCCGATCGACCACAGGCTGGCCGGGGCGCTGAACAACTCGGCGACCCGGCTGGCGCTCGACGAGTAGGAGCCGGTCAGGCTCAGGCTGGGGAAGTAGGCGGCGCGCGCCACGCCGATCTGCGCGTTGGCGGCGGCGACGCGGCGCTCGGCGGCGGCGATGTCGGGGCGGCGCTGCAGCAGCGTCGAGGGCAGGCCGGGCGGGATCTCCGGCAGCGTCGCGGCCCACGGCGCGGCGGCCAGCGCGAAGCCGGCCGGCGCCCGGCCCAGCAGCACGGCGATGGCGTGCTCGAGCTGGGCGCGGGCGCGCGTCAGCGTCATGGCGTCGATGCGCGCGCCGGCCAACTGGGTCTGCGCCTGCAGCACGTCGGACTTGGCGGCGATGCCGGCGGCGAAGCGGTTCTGCGTGATCTGCAGCACGCGCTCATAGCCTTCGATGGTGCTCGCCAGCAGGGCCTGCTGGGCGTCGCTCTGGCGCAGCGAGAAGTAATTCGTCGCCAGCTCGCCCTGGGCCGCCAGGCGCGCCGCCGCCAGGTCGGCCGCGCTGGCCTGGGCGCTGGCGCCGGCGCCGTCG
>JANXSQ010000183.1 GCA_025356595.1 Janthinobacterium sp.
GCAGTGCTCGACTTGATTGCCGGTCGGACCTATCGCCACCGTGAAAATCTCTCAAAACCACGAGTCCCAGGCCGAAAACCGCACAAGGCGATGAGTCAGAAAAATTGCTGAAAAGTCTTAACTTGGGTGGATTGGGGCGCAGGTCGGCGGCGCTGTCCTGCACGATGGTGCGGTAGTCGCCGTTGTCGAGGCGCACGCTGATCTGGTAGGCGTCGCGGCCCGCGGCGCGGTTTTTCTCGATCTCGTTGCCGGCCATGGCGCCGCCGACGGCGCCGACCACGGTGGCGGCGCTGCGTCCGTTGCCGGAGCCGACCTGGTTGCCCAACAGGGCGCCCACCAGGCCGCCGGCGACGGCGCCGCTGCCCGCGGCCGGAACGCGCGTCAGTTGCACCGAGTCGACGACGCCGTAGCTGGCGTTGTCCGCCGGCGACGAGGAATAGTTGGTCTGCTGCGGCGCCGTGCCGGCGCAGCCGGCGAGCAGGGCGCCGGCGCCCTGCATGAGCGCCGCCAAGGTGTGCGGGGTTTTCATCATCGTACTCTCCTGACATATTGTGTGCCTTCATGCTAAGCAGCGGGGCAGGGCGGGTCTGTACGCTGTCGCACGGATAGGCCGGAAGCTCATTTCGGAATAAACATGCTTATGTACGATACCGAACAGAGGCGCGCCCGCTTAGCGCGTAAAACGTAAGTCATGGCACCAGCGGCGGCGCCAACAGCGGCGCCGGGAAGAGCTAGACGGAAACCTCCGCCGACCATGTCGCCAGCAGCGCGCGGCGGTCGGCGGCGCGGCCGGAGACGATGTTGTCCAGGCCGCCAGTACCCAGTTCGGCTGTGTAAGCGGGCGGGAAACGCTCATATTGAGCACTTCGATAGACCCTTTCTAAGGAAAACACCATGAAATTCGCACACAAAATCGCTACCGGCCTGTTCGTCGCCTCCCTCTTCGCCATCGCCGGTTGCGCCTCCACGGCGACCAAGGAAGGCACCGGCGAATACGTCGACGATTCGGTCCTGACCACCAAGGTCAAAGCCAGCATCTTCAACGAGCCAACCCTGAAATCGACGGAAATCAATGTCGAAACCTTCAAAGGCACCGTGCAACTGAGCGGTTTCGTGGCCCAGCCCAGCGACATCACCAAAGCCGGCGACATCGCCCGCGGCGTCAAAGGCGTGAAATCGGTCAAGAACGACATCCGCGTCAAGTAATCGCGGTAAACGCTGCGCCTTCGCGGCCAGTCAGCCGGAACCGCCCACCGGGGCGGCTCCGGCTTTTTTCGTTAGGCCGGGAGTCTGCGCATGAACATCGAACCATCCGAAGTCCAGCCCGCCATGCGCGCCCCTGCGCCGGGCGCCGCCGATGCCGTGGCCGGCGCCGAAGCGCCGCCCGAGGCGCCCGCCCCGGCGGCGCCGCAACTGCCGCTGCACGTCAACGCCCGCGGCGTGGCGCTCGCCATCATCGCCACCGTCAGCTTCGTGTACGGCCTGCAATGGGCGCAGAAATTCCTCATTCCCCTGTTGTTCGGCATCTTCATCGCCTACACCCTGAATCCGCTGGTGGTCTGGCTGGAGAGCTGGCGCCTGCCGCGCGCCGCCGCCGCCACCCTGGTGACGCTGCTGATCCTGGGCGGCGGCGTCGTCGTCGTCGACCGCGTCCAGGGCGAGTTCGAATCCATCGTCGAGGAGTTGCCGGCCTCGGCGCACAAATTCTCGCGCCTGATCGAAGACACCGTCAGCGGCAAGCCCGGCATGCTGCAGAAAATCCAGGCCGTCGCCACCGAAATCGAGCAGGCCGCCGGCGGCGCCGAGGCGCGCCGCGCCGCGCGCCGCGCCGCCCCCAGCAACGAGCGCACGCCCATCAACATCACCGACTTCGTCTGGGCCGGCTCGATGGGCCTGCTGGCCTTCCTCAGCCAGGCGACGATGGTGATCTTCCTGGTCTTCTTCCTGCTGCTCTCGGGCGACACCTTCAAGCGCAAGCTGGTGCGCATGACCGGGCCGTCGCTGAGCAAGAAAAAGATCACCATCCACATCCTTGAAGACATCAACAAGTCGATCCAGAACTATATGTTCATGCTGCTCGTCACCAACGGCCTGCTGGCGGTGCTGATGTGGATCGCGCTGCGCCTGATCGGCCTGGAAAACGCCGGCGCCTGGGCCATCGTGGCCGGGCTGCTGCACATCATTCCCTATTTCGGCCCGCTGCTGATCACCGTCGCCACCGGCATGGTCGCCTTCCTGCAATTCGAGACCCTGCAGATGGTCCTTCTGGTGACGGGCACCTCGATGGCCATCGCCACCGTCGTCGGCACCTTCGTCACCACCTGGATGACGGGGCGCATCGCGCGCATGAATCCGGCCGCCGTCTTCGTCAGCCTGCTGTTCTGGGGCTGGTTGTGGGGCGTCTGGGGCTTGCTGCTGGGCGTGCCCGTGATCGTCATCGTCAAGGTCGTCGCCGAGCGCGTGCAGGGCATGGAGGCGGTCGCCGAACTGCTGGGCGAATAGGCCGCCGCCGGCTTCAGGCCTTGGCCTTGAAGCCGGCCGACAGGCTGCCCATCTGCAGGGCGTACTGGCGGGCGAATTCGGCGCCCAGGAAGAAGATCTGCGCCGAGTAGTACACCCACAGCAGCAGCGCGATCATCGAACCGGCCGCGCCGAAGCTGCTGGCCACGCCGCTGTTGCCGATGTAGGCGCCGATCGCGTACTTCCCCAAGGAAAACAGGGCCGCCGTGCCGAGCGCGCCTATGCTCACGTCGCGCCACGACAGGCGCACCCGCGGCAGCATCTTGTAGATCACCGCGAAGAGGGCGGCGATGACGGCGAAGCTGAGCGCCGCCGACAGCAGCGACAGCAGATACACGGCGTCCTTCCAGATGCCGCTCCAATAGTGCTCCAGCACGGCCAGCGCGGCGCTCACCACCAGCGACACCATCAGCAGGAAGGCCAGCACCAGCACCAGGCCGAAGGACAGCAGGCGGGTGCGCAGGACGTCCCACAGGCCGGCGTGGCGCAGCGGCTCTACCTGCCAGATCTCATCCAGGCTCGCCTTCAGTTCGGCGAACACGCTGGTGGCGCCGAACAGCAGCAGGCCGGTGGCCGCCAGGGTCGCCAGGCGGCCCTCCTCGTGGTTGCGGGCGCCCGCCAGCACCAATTGGATCGCCTCGGCGCCCTGCGGCCCGACCAGGCCGCGCAACTGCGCCAGCAATTCGCCGCGCGCCGCCTCCGGGCCGTAGAAAAAGCCGGCGATGGCGATCACCAGGATCAGGATGGGGGCGATGGAAAACAGGGTGTAGAAGGCCAGCGCCGCGCCCTTGCTGGAGGCGCGGTGTTCCAGCCATTCCAGCACCGAGCAGCGCACCACGGCGCGCATTTGTCCGGCGCGGGCCGGCAGGGATAGATTCATGGGCTCATTTCCAATGCAAAAAAAGGGGCCGAAGCCCCTTTTTCATGTTGAACGGGTGGCGCACCACCCCTACTTTACGGCACGCGGCGTTCGATGGTGATTTGCTCGACTTCGACGCGGCGGTTCGGTTCCAGGCACTTGATCAGGTCGACGCGTTTTTTGTTGTTGCAGACGACGACGGGATTCGCTTCGCCCTTGCCCACGGCCGACAGACGGTCGCCGGCGACGCCCTTGTTGACCAGGTAATCCTTGACCGAACGGGCGCGCTGCTCGGACAGTTTCTGGTTGTACTTGGCCGTGCCCAGGCGGTCGGCGTAGCCGGTGATGACGACGTTGTTGACGCCCGGCGCGGCGTTCAGCGCGGCGGCGATTTCATCGAGCTTCGGTTGCGGCTGGTTCAAACGGGCGCTGTCGAAGGCGAACAACTCGGTCGACGACAGGGTTATTTTTTCGAAGCGGGCCGGAGCCGGCGGCGGAGCGACCGGGGCCGGGGCCGGCGCGACTTCGGCGACCGGTTCAGGCTGCGGCGCGGGACGGACCGTTTCGACCGGTTTGCCGAAGGCGTAGTTCAAGCCCAGCGTGGCGTAGTAGTTGTTGCTGCGGTTCTCGGGGAAGGTATTGCCGCGCAGGAAGCCGTGCACGTTGCGCACGTCCATCTGCAGCGCCAGCTGGTCGGTGATCTGCGACTGGAAGCCCAGGCCGATGCTGGCGTAGGGCGAGTTCTTGGTGCGCTCGCCGAGCACCGTGTTGCTGTCGCGGTCGTGTTGCGCGCCGATACCGACGAGCACGAAGGGACGGAAGGTTTTGCGCGAGAACATGTACAGCGCGTCCACGCCGACGGTGTTTTGATAGTAGCGCTGGCCGTTTTCGCGCGAACGGCCGTAGGTCGTACCCACTTGCACATCCCAGTCCGGCGCGATCGGCTTGCCGAATTTCAGGCCCAGGCCGTAGCCGGTCTTGTCGGCGGAGAAAATCGAATCGGGCTTCATCGCGTTCAGGCTCGGCTGGATGTACCAGGATGGGTTGATTTCCTGCTCCTGCGCCTGCGCGGCGAAGGCCGAGAAGAGGGCGGCCGCGACGGCGATTTTTTTAAAATTATTCATGTTTGACTCTCGATGTGGATGGATATTCAGGATTTTCCGGTCCCGCCGCAGGAAGGCTATTGGCCTGCCTCGGCGCCGCGCTTCACTGCTGTTGAGTTCAGATTATGGTAGTCCCGTACACCCGGTCAGTGCGCTGGCGCACGCAAGCTTGCGTCACCTTCAATGAGGGAGGAAATCCGTTGCGGAGGCGCGACAAACAGGCGTGAAATAAATTTTTTACAATGTTGTTGACCAAATTTATCGATGCGGCAACACTGCTGTATGCGCGGCGTTTTCATCGCCGCCGCCCGCCCAATGGAGTGTCGCCGTGAAAAAAACCATCCTGAAATATCTGCCCTTGTTGTTGGCGGGCGCGCTGGCGCTGCCGGCGCCGGCGCAAACGAGCGTCGCCTCGTTCACGCCGTCCGGCGTCGTGAAGGGCGTGCGCCAGGTGCGCGCCCAGTTCAGCGCGCAGATGGTGCCCTTCGGCGATCCGCGCCCGGCCGATCCCTTCAACATCGATTGCCCCGAGACGGGCAGCGGGCGCTGGGCCGACGGGCGCAACTGGAACTACGATTTCGCCCGCGACCTGCCGGCCGGCGTGGTCTGCCGCTTCACCCTCAAGGCGGGCCTGAAGGATCTGGCCGGACAGGCGCTGGCGGGGCCGGCCGACTACAGTTTTTCCACCGGCGGCCCGGCCGTCGTCGAGGCGCTGCCGCGCGAGGGCGCCGAGAACATCGACGAGAAGCAGATCTTCATGCTTGGCCTGGACGCGCCGGCCGACGAGGCGACGGTGGCGGCGCACGCGCATTGCCAGGCCGAGGGCATCAATGAAAAAATCCCCGTGCGCCTCTTGCAGGGCAAGGAGCGCGAGCAGGTGATGGCGCTGCGCAAGAACTTCGTCGAGCGCTACCTGACGCTGTACTTCAAGGCGCGCGGCGTGGCCTGGACGGCGCCGCTGCACCGCTCCGGCGTGCGCGCCGAGGCGCCGCCGCTGGTGCTGCTGCAATGCCAGCGCACCCTGCCGGCCAAGGCCAAGGTGGCGCTGGTCTGGGGCGCCGGCATCGCCACCGCCGGCGGCGTCGCGAACGCGCAGGCGCAGACCCTGGCCTACCGGACGCGGCCCGACTTCAGCGTCAAGTTCAGCTGCGAACGCAGCAGCGCCAAGGCCCAGTGCATCCCCTTCCTGCCGCTGCGCCTGGAGTTCAGCGCGCCGATCAGCGCGCGCGACGCCCGCGCCATCACCCTCAGCGGCGCCGGCAAGGTGTACCGCGCCGCCGTCGACAAGGAGCAGGCCAAGGCCGAGTATCTGAGCTCCATCGCCTTCGAGGGCCCGCTGCCCGAGCGCAGCAAGTTCCTCATCGCCCTGCCGGCCAGGCTGAAGGACGACGCCGGCCGGCCGCTCAGCAACCAGGCGCGCTATCCGCTGGCGGTGCAGACCGACGAACAGCCGCCGCTGGTCAAGTTCCCGGCCAGCTTCGGCATCCTGGAGGCGCGCGGCGACCGCCTGCTGCCCGTCACGGTGCGCAACGTCGAGGCCAGCCTGGCCGGCAAGCTGGCGGCGGCCGGCGTGCAGGGCAATATGCTGCGCCTGCCCGACGAGCAGAACCAGTTCATCATCGACTGGCTGAAGCGCCTCTCCGGCAACGGCCAGTACTGGCAGCCGGGCGCGCAGTACGGCGAGGAGATGGCCAAGCCGCTGCTGGCCGGCCACGCCGCCGCGCGCCCCTTCGCGCTGCCCAAGCCGAACGGCGGGCGCGCCTTCGAGGTGATCGGCATCCCGCTGCAAAAGCCCGGCTTCTACGTCGTCGAACTGGCCAGTCCGCGGCTGGGCGCGGCGCTGCTGGCGAAACCGCGCACCGCCTACATCCACTCGGCCGCGCTGGTGACGAACCTGGCGGCGCACTTCAAGCACGGCGCGCAATCGTCGCTGGTCTGGGTCACCTCGCTCGACAAGGGCGCGCCGGTGGCCAAGGCCAAGGTCGCGGTGCGCGACTGCGCCGGCAAGCTGCTCTGGCAGGGCCTCAGCGACGCCAACGGCGTGGCGCGCATCGGCGCCGAGCTGGCGCCGTCCGACTGCAAGGGCAACACCGCCTATTTCGTCAGCGCCCGCAGCGGCGCCGACATGACCTTCACCCTGTCCGACTGGGTCGGCGGCATCGAGGCCTGGCGCTTCAATCTGCCCACCGCCGAGCCGCGCGCCGACAACACCATCCTCGCCACCGTCTTCGACCGCACCCTGCTGCGCGCCGGCGAGACGGTGCACATGAAGCACTTCCTGCGCCGCCACACGGAGCGCGGCATCGCCCTGGCCGGCGCCGGCAACGGCCCCGCCGAGGCCGGCAAGATCATCATCACGCACCAGGGCAGCGAGCAGAATTACGAGCTGCCGCTGCGCTGGTCGAAGGCCGGCGCGGCCGAAAACGACTGGCCGATTCCGGCCGACGCCAAGCAGGGCGTGTACTCGGTGAGCGTGGCCGGACGCGAGTCCGGCAGCTTCCGCGTCGAAGCCTTCCGCGTGCCGACCATGAAGGCCGTGCTGCAGGGACCGAAGGCGGCGGCGGTGCAGGTGGCGCAACTGGAGCTGGATCTGCAGCTGAACTATCTGTCCGGCGGCGCCGCCGCCAACGCGCCCGTCAAGCTGCGCACCCTGGTGCAGGACAAGGGCCTGAGCTTCGCCGACTACGAGGACTTCACTTTCAGCAACGGCGACGTCAAGGAAGGGCTGGTCAAGGACGCCGCCGGCTTCGACGACGACGAGGGCGGCTACGACGAGGAGGCGGCCAACCCGGTGAACGGCGCGGCGCGCACGCAGAGCCTGAACCTGGACCGCGCCGGCGGCGCCCGCGTCACGGTCGACCAACTGCCGGCCGTCAAAGTGCCGCGCGAGCTGCTGGCCGAACTGGCCTACCAGGACGCCAACGGCGAAACCCTGTCGGTGGCGACGCGCGTGCCGCTGTGGCCGTCGAACTACCTGATCGGCATCAAGCCGGACGGCTGGGCGCTGAGCAAGGACGCCTTCAAGTTCCAGACGCTGGTGCTGGACACGGCCGGCAAGCCGGTGGCGGGCGCGCCGGTGGCCGTCGATTTCTTCCAGCGCAAAAGCTATGCGCACCGCCGGCGCCTGCTGGGCGGCTTCTACGCCTACGAGAACTCCAGCGAAATCGTTAAACTGGGCCCGGCCTGCGAAGGCAAGACCGACGCCAGGGGCTTGCTGCTGTGCGAGGTGAAGGCGCCGGCCAGCGGCAACCTGATCCTGCGCGCGCGCAGCGCGGACGGCGCCGGGCGCGCGGCCGTGGCGAACCGCGAAACCTGGGTCGCCGGCGACGCCGACTGGTGGTTCAGGGCCAGCGACAACGACCGCATCGACGTGCTGGCCGAGAAAAAACGCTACGAGCCGGGCGAGAGCGCCACGCTGCAGGTGCGCATGCCCTTCCGCGAGGGCACGGCGCTGGTGACGGTGGAGCGCGAGGGCCTGCTCGACACCTATGTGCGGCAGTTGTCGGGCCGCGAGCCGGTCGTCACGATCCCGGTCAAGGCCAGTTACGCGCCCAACGTCTACGTCTCCGTGCTGGTGGTGCGCGGGCGCGTCGCCGGCGCGCAGCCGACGGCGCTGGTCGACCTGGGCAAGCCGGCCTACAAGATGGGCATCGCGCCCCTGCGCGTGGGTTGGCAGGCGCACGAGCTGAAGGTGCAGGTGGCGACCGAGCGCGAAGTGTATAAAACCCGCGACAAGGCGCAGGTCAAGGTCAAGGTGCGGCGCGCCGACGGCACGGCCCTGCCGGCCGGCGCCGAGGTGGCGCTGGCCGCCGTCGACGTCGGCCTGCTCGAGCTGATGCCCAACAGCAGTTGGGACTTGCTGGAAACGATGATGCAGCAGCGCAGCCGGCAGGTGGAAACCTCGACGGCGCAGATGCAGGTGATCGGCAAGCGCCACTTCGGCCGCAAGGCCTTCCCGCACGGCGGCGGCGGCGGCAAGGGCGGCGGGCGCGAACTGTTCGAGACGCTGCTGTTCTGGAAGGCCAGCGTGAAGCTCGACGCCAACGGCGAGGCCAGCGTGCAGGTGCCGCTGAACGACTCGCTGAGCTCCTTCCGCATCGTCGCCATCGCCAACGCCGGCGCCGACCTGTTCGGCAGCGGCCAGACCGACATCCGCAGCTCGCAGGACCTGATCCTGCTGTCCGGCCTGCCGGCGCTGGTGCGCGAGGGCGACAGCTTCCGCGCCGGCTTCACGCTGCGCAACACCTCGGCCGCGCCGATGACGGTGGCGCTCGACGCCAGCGCCGGCGGCAAGGCGCTGGCGCGCCAGACGGCGACGCTGGCGGCCGGCCAGGCGCAGGAGCTGGGCTGGAATTACCAGGTGCCGGTGGGCGTCAAGGAGCTGCAGTGGGAGCTCAGCGCCAAGGCCGGCGAGGCCGTCGACAGGCTGCGCGTCAAGCAGAAGGTGACGTACGCCGTGCCGCTGCGCACCTACCAGGCGACCCTGCTGCAGATCGACAAACCGCAGGCGATGACGGTGCAGACGCCGGCCGACGCCTTGCCCGGCCGCGGCGGCGTGCGCACGGTGCTGAGCGCGAAACTGGGCGGCGATCTGCCCGGCGTGCGCGAATACATGGAAGCCTATCCCTACACCTGCTTCGAGCAGCGCACCTCGCGCGCCATCGCGCTGGGCGACGCGGCGCTGTGGCGCGCCACCGTGGCCAACCTGCCCGCGTATCTGGACGGCGACGGCTTGCTGAAGTACTTCCCGCTGATGGAGCAGGGCAGCGACAGCCTGACCGCCTACGTGCTGTCGGCCACGGCGGAAGCCGGCTACGCGATTCCCGAGCAGGCCAGGAACCGCATGGAGGAGGGCCTGGCGAACTTCGTCCAGGGCCGCGTGGTCCGTTATTCGGCGCTGCCGACGGCCGACCTGGCGGTGCGCAAGGTGGCCGCGCTGGAGGCGCTGTCGCGCTCGGGCAAGGTGGCGCCGGACGCGCTCGAATCGATCGCCATCGAACCGACGCTGTGGCCGACCTCAGCCGTCATCGACTGGTATCTGGTGTTGCAGCGCACGCCGACGCTGGCGCGGCGCGCCGCGCTGTTGGCCGAGGCGCAGCAGATCCTGCGCGCGCGCCTGAACTTCCAGGGCACGACGATGGGCTTTTCCACCGAGCGCCAGGACAACTGGTGGTGGTTGATGGTGTCGGGCGACGTCAACGCCAACCGCCTGCTGCTGGCGGTGCTCGACAACCCGGCCTGGAAGGACGACATCGGCCGCCTGGTGCGCGGCACGCTGGGGCGCCAGCACAAGGGGCGCTGGAACACGACGGTGGCGAACGCCTGGGGCACGCTGGCGATCCGCAAGTTCTCGGAGAAGTTCGAAGCCGAGGCGGTGGCCGGCGTCACCAGCGTCGCGCTGGGCGCCGACACCCGAACGGTGAAGTGGGGCGGCGCCGACGCCGCGCCCATCCTGCAGGCGTGGCCGCGTTCGGCCGCGACGCTGGCGCTCAAACACAGCGGCGCCGGCAAGCCGTGGGCGATGGTGCAAAGCGTGGCCGCCATCCCGCTCAAGGCGCCGCTGTCGAGCGGCTACAAGATCAGCAAGAGCATCCGCGCCGTGGAGCAGAAAACCCCCGGCGTCTGGTCGCGCGGCGACGTCTACCGCGTGCATCTGGACCTGGAGGCGCAGTCCGACATGAGCTGGGTGGTGGTGGACGATCCGATCCCGGCCAGCGCCAGCGTGCTGGGCACGGGACTGGGGCGCGATTCGCAGATCCTCGGCGGCGGCGAACGGCGCGGCGGCGCCGTCTGGCCGGCCTTCGAGGAGCGCGGCTTCGAGGCCTTCCGCGCCTACTACGAGTTCGTCCCGAAAGGGAAATGGAGCGTCGAATACACGGTGCGCCTGAACAACGCCGGCGACTTCAACCTGCCCTCCAGCCGGGTCGAAGCCATGTACGCGCCAGAAATGTTCGGCGAAATTCCCAACGCCGCGCTGAAAGTGGCGCCCTAGGATGCGCCGCGCGCGCATCGCCCTGGCGACGCTGGCGCTGAGCGGCGCCGCCCTGGGCGCCGACGCCGCGCTCACGCCGGCCCAGGTGAAACTGGCCTACCGCAGCTCCGAGGCGCAACTGCTGGACCGCCACGGCGAGGCGCTGCAATCGCTGCGCGTCGACATGAAGGCGCGGCGCCTGCCGTGGGTGGCGCTGGCCGACATCTCGCCGGCGCTGCAGAAGGCCGTGCTGCTGGCCGAGGACCAGAACTTCCTGCGCCACGGCGGCGTCGACCTGGGCGCCATCGGCAAGGCGGCCTGGGACAATCTGTTCCAGAGCCGGGCGCGCGGCGCCTCCACCATCAGCATGCAACTGGCGGGCCTGCTCGACGCCGAACTGCAGGCCAAGGCGAACGGGCGCAGCTGGGGCCAGAAATGGGACCAGATGCGCGCCGCGCAAGCGCTGGAGGAGGGCTGGAGCAAAGCGCAGATCCTCGAAGCCTACCTGAACCTGCTGTCCTTCCGCGGCGAATTGCAGGGAGTGGGCGCGGCCGCGCACAGCCTGTTCGGCAAGGCGCCGTCGGGACTGAACCAGACCGAGGCGGTGATCCTCGCCAGCCTGATACGGGCGCCGAACGCGCCGCCGCGCGAGGTCGCGCGGCGCGTCTGCGCGCTGGCGCGGGAAAGCAAAATGGACAGCAGTTGCCGGCTGCTGGAAACGCGCGTCGACACGGCGCTGCAGCGCATGGCCGTGTACGCCGAACTGCAGCCGGCGCCGCAAGTGGCGCAGCAACTGCTGAAAAAACCGTCCGAGGCCGTGCGCAGCACCCTCGACGGCGCCCTGCAGCGCTACGCCCAGGAGACGCTGCGCCAGCAACTGGGCGCGCTGCGCGGGCGCAACGTCAACGACGGCGCGCTGATCGTGCTGGACAACCGCAGCGGCGACATCCTCGCCTACGTCGGCAACGCCGGCGCCAGCGCGGTCGACGGCGTGACGGCGCTGCGCCAGGCCGGCTCCACCCTGAAACCGTTTTTATACGAACTGGCCATCGAGCGGCGCCTGATCACGGCCGCCTCGCTGATGGACGACGCGCCGATCGACATCGCCACCGCGTCCGGCCTGTACGTGCCGCAAAACTACGACAAGGACTTCAAAGGCTACGTCAGCGCGCGCACCAGCCTGGCCAGTTCGCTCAACGTGCCGGCCGTGCGCACCCTGCTGCTGACGGGGCTGGACGGCTTCCACCAGCGCCTGCGCGATCTCGGCCTGAGCAGCCTGACCGAATCGGCCGACTACTACGGCTACTCGCTGGCGCTCGGCTCGGCGGAGGTGAGCCTGCTGGAACTGACGAACGCCTACCGCACGCTGGCCAACGGCGGCCTGGCCGGCAGCGCCGGGCTGCTGCCGCGCGCCGCCGAGGCGCCCCGGCGCGTGCTCGACGCCGGCGCCGCCTTCATCGTCGGCGACATCCTCTCCGACCGGGCCGCGCGCAGCGTCACCTTCGGCCTGAAGAACGAACTCGGCACCGGCTTCTGGAGCGCCGTCAAGACCGGCACCAGCAAGGACATGCGCGACAACTGGTGCGTCGGCTATTCGGAGCGCTACACGGTCGGCGTCTGGGTCGGCAACTTCGACGGTAAACCGATGTGGGACGTCTCCGGCGTGACGGGCGCCGCGCCGGTGTGGCGCGAGCTGATGGACTATCTGCACCAGCACCAGGGCAGCCGCGCGCCGGCCGCGCCGGGCGGCCTGCTGCGCCAGCGCATCGCCTACGAGCCGGCGCTGGAGGCGGCGCGCGGCGAATGGTTCATGCGCGGCACGGAGAGTGCCGTCATCGCCCTGGTCGGCGCGGCCCAGCGGGCGCCGAGGATAGTCTATCCGGGCGAGGACAGCATCATCGCCATCGACCCGGACATTCCCGAGGCGATCCAGCGCGTGTTCTTCCAGGCGCAGGCCGGGCAGGGCTTGCGCTGGACGCTGGACGGCGAGGACATCGGCGCGGCCGGCGCCGATTTTTCTTGGCGGCCGGTGCCGGGGCGGCACGCGCTGGCGCTGGTCGACGCGCAGCAGAAGGTGCTGGCGAGCAGCAGTTTCCAGGTGCGCGGGAATGCGCTGCCGGTGGCGCGCTGAGGCACGGGTTCGGTGGTGTGAAAGGGGCGCCGGCAGACTGCCTGGTGAGGCCGGCATTGCCGGCGCTTCGCTGTTCCAGGTGCAGGGTGAAAATCGCCTGAACCGAAACTCGGGCCAAATGAAGAAATGTATCCGCAGCGCAAATCCTGCCGTGAGGCATGTGATCAAGCTCTGTTTACTGCTCTGGATGGAATGGGGCGCAGAGAACTGGCCCGTTCGAGCGCGGGCTGGAGCCGATAGGTTGTGGCGTAGCTTATTGGAAAGCAGCTCTTAACTCATTCAAAAAATGAAAAAAAATACACAATTCATCCTCTGGCTTGCCTACGTGTCTGTAATCATTATGACATGGTTGGTCTATTTTGAACTGTATGTATTGGATTCATACCCGTCGATCCTGTTATCGCTTGCCGTACTAAACCTTCTCATCGGTGTGTGGTTGTCGTTTGCATGCAACTTTTCACGACGCACCGTCGTATTGGCGGTGGCGGGTTTTATCATAGGTCAATGGTGGTTAATTCTGTGGGGCGGTGTTTTGGCGATATGGAAAACTCGAGGGTTTGCACCTTAATTGTCGGAATTTGCGGGGTAATCTAATCCTCCAAAGTTGGTCAATTTCAAAGTCGGGTGGTTTTTCCGTACTCTGTTCGGCAAAGATAAGCCATTGTCAATTTCATGATCCATGCCCGGTATAGCCAAGCTCGTATCAGCCCTCAGATGCGGGAGGAAATTCGAACTTTTACACTCTCTCCGGCCGTGTTGGCCCTGTTCTATAATGTCACTCGGCAGATGATCCGGAAATGGCTGAATACGATAAATCATGAAGAAATCTACCGCCCCCGAACACGATGAACACCGCGCTGACGCTGGCACAGAAACGTTTGATGTGGAGCTGTACGAGACATGATAGTTGCCCATCGACGTCACGTTGGAGGTGCTCCGCCCTGACGTGTCCGGCCTGCGCAATTCGGTCGCGCCATCCAAGGTGGTGGAGCGGAGAACGAGACCCGTTTCGGTTCTTCCTCCGGGATTAAACCGATACTGCACCGTTATCTAAAAACCGCAATTACAACACACTGTAACGGACCTTAAAATGGGAGTCGCCAATTTAGACTGAAACATTGGTATGTGTCCTGCAGAAGTGGAAGGCGGGAGAGATTGAATTACTTCTGCGGCGCGTGCATGAGTAATCTTGGTTTGATAAATGCATGCCAACTGGCCAATATTACGTTGAATCCATGTGACTGGTTTGAATTATCGTAATATGTAATTTAATAGTCAAATAAGTATTATTTAATGATAATTAATTTTAATAAAGTAAGGTATAATATATATTTAAATGTGGATTTTTGAAATTACCTGATTATGTTCCTGCCTCAGTTGGCGCAGGTTTTGGCATAGCTTGGTTTTCTTATTGCTCAGCGTCGCCCGTAGCGGCGCGAGTCGGATGAGTCTGATTTTAAGCTTGGAGCTCTGGGGTATGAACATAATCAGGTTAAATTAAGTAAATTTTAGTTATTCATAATTCTATGATTAGGTTTATTAAAAACCTACTCTTTTACTTTGCGGAGAAATTTTTGAGATTCGACGAAAAAAGATTTGCATATGAGGCATTAATAAGGTGGAATTATTTTCCAAATCAAAAAATTATTGGAGAAATTCCACCTTGCTTTAGTACTAAAAATTTCACGCCGGAAATCGCAGAAATCCTGGTGAAGTCGGGCGAGCCAGCTTGCAGAAAAGGTGGTTATGATAATGTGGAGTATTTGGCAAGTAGATATAATAATATACCTCGTCCACTTTCATTAATTCATCCGCGTGCCTATGCATATTTGGCAAGAGAAATCCACGAAAATTGGAATGAAATAGAATACATAAAAAGCAATGAGAAAAGTATGATAAAGCCGGAGCAGCACGATGACGGCCGCTTGCTAATCATGAATTACGAGGACCCTGAAATTAGGGTTGTACGTTCGCTAACTGATGGGTTCGCTTGCCGATTCCGAGTTCATACGGACATATCAGGGTGTTTCCATAGTATATATACTCACTCGATTCCTTGGGCGATTATAGGATTTGACGCGTCCAAAGAAAAATTGGGGTCGAAAGGGAAACCTCATTGGTCTGATAAAATCGACATGTATCAGCGCAAAGCAAAGCGAAATGAAACACAGGGAATTCCTATCGGGCCTGCCTCTTCAAGTATAGTTGCTGAAATTATACTTGGGAAAGTGGATGAGGCACTATTATCTTTCGGGTTTAAATTTCGAAGATACATTGATGATTATACTTGTTTTTGTGAAACCAATGAGAATGCAGAGCACTTTATTACGGTGCTAGGTTCAGAGTTGAAAAAATACAAGCTTCATTTAAATTAAAATAAAACTTCAATTGTTCCATTGCCGTGTCAAATTAATGATAGCTGGGTTTCTCAATTGAATTCAGCCTTGCCAAATAGATTTATTGATGACGAGGGTGGAAAAAGAAACTTGTCATCATCTGAAATAATCAGTTTTTGGATTTTTCGGTTGGAATAAATAAGACTGCAGCGGATGGCGCTGTCTTGAAATTTGCAGTTGGAATGATAATTCATGGGGTGGATAAATACTCATCACACGCAGTATTTGAATATTTATTAAACTTAAGTTGGCACTTCCAAACTTTATTGCCTTATTTGGACGTAATAATGTCAAAGCCGGACTTTGATTGTTTAAAATATGAAAGACAACTAAATTCAATTATTTTTGAGAATTCGCGACAGAATAGATCTGATGGAATGGCTTGGCCATTATATTTCATTAAAAAATATAATATCCCATTGCATGAAAAAACAATCGATAGTGTAATAGGATCTTTGGACTGTGTGGCGATATGTATTATTTACTCAATTAAAAATCACGATGAGAAGATTTTGAATTTTATCAGTGATAAAATCGTAAAATCAAATTTGAAAAAGATCGATATTGGATTTTGTTATACCAAATTTTTCGAGATGGGAAAATTTGCAATCCATACGAAGAAGATAATTGTTTTAGCGTTTTATTGGAAAATGAAGTTAATTTTATGCCGGATGGTGATGTGAAAACTAGGGCGGAGTTTTTTTGTGGAATTTTGGATAATCCATTTATGAAGCCAGATGATCCTATTCCGATATATTCAGAATGGGTAAAAAGTATGGCTATTTAGTTGTTAAATTATTTATTATGTGCGAGTTGTAGCGCGATTATTGTTTGAGTTTGCAATTTAATGATTGTATTTGCGCATCACATTTTTTGTCTTGGGATCCGGATTAGTTGTTTTTCATCTATATGTGTTGAGACTCGTTGGATCATGTACCTGTTCCAAATCCCTGTCAGCGATCACTAACTACCCACCAAGCCTGGTGACACCGCCGTTACTATATACAGACCTCGATTTTCG
>JANXSQ010000207.1 GCA_025356595.1 Janthinobacterium sp.
CAACCAGTGTGAAAGTAGGTTATCGTCAGGCTTGTTATATTAAAAAAGCCCAGCAGAGATGCTGGGCTTTTTTTCGTCCGCGTTTTCGCGGGGACGGACGGGCCTCGAAAACCGGAACAGGCCAAAAAACCGGGGACAGGCTACGATTTTCGGGCAACTTCTGGCGCCGGAAAGTTGTACGGAAATCGTGCTCTGTCCCCTGAAGCTCTGCGCGTTGGCCTGAAACTCGAATCTGGGTGACAATTGCCCTGTCAGCGTTGTCGGTTCATACAAAAACAGGAGCGGCATGAACGAAGAGATTGCGAGAAATGTGGTTTTGGTGCGCGCCATCGAGACTGCCGACCAGAAGCGCGAGGTTCTCAGCGACGATGATCGCCTGTACGCCAGCCGCAGCGCAAAAGAGTTGGCGCACTGGCAGGCGTCCGACAGCAAGTCGGAGGTGACGGCCGATCATTTCTTGCAGCAGCGTTCCGAGCAAATTCTCAAACGCCTGGCCGAGCGCACGCCCGCCTTTGCCGCGTTCGCCAAGCGCCGCAACGGTCTGAAAACCTTATCGATATCGCTTCCTTTGCTGGCATTGTTGTTGGGCGCCGGCCTGGATCGCATCACCGATCCGCACCGCGTCGACTTGCTGTCGGCGCCCTTGCTCCTGATTATCGGCTGGAACGTGCTGGTCTACGCGGGACTGTTGATCTGGGCCTGCTTGCCGACCGAGCGCCCGGGCGGCGCGAAGTCCGCGCTGCTGCGTCGCCTTAGTGTCGGCAAGAGCGCTTTGCCGCGCAAATTGCCGCACGCTTTGGCGGCCGGCTTACTCGGTTTCATGGCGGAATGGGCGCAGTTGAGCGCGAAATTGACTGCGGCGCGACTGAGTCGCACGGTCCATTTGAGCTCGGCCCTGTTCGCCGTCGGCGCCGTGCTGTCGCTGTATATGCGCGGCTTCCTGTCGCAATATTCGGCGGGCTGGGAAAGCACCTTCCTCGACGCCGCCCAAGTACACGCGATCTTGTCGCTGCTGTTCATGCCGGCCGCGGCGCTGCTTCAGCTGCCGGGCTTTTCGCTGGCCGACATCGAGGCGTTGCGATTCGACCAGGCGCCTTCGGTGGCGAGCGGCGCGCGCTGGGTGCATCTGTACGCCGCCACGATTTTCCTGCTGGTCGTCGTGCCGCGCCTGCTGCTGGCGTGCTTGGCCAACTGGCGCGCCCGGAAGTTAAGCACGCACTTCCCGCTCGACCTGGAGCAGCCTTATTTTCGCGCGTTGAATGAAAAACTGCTCGCCGACAGCGGCGGCACCCTGCGCGTGCTGCCCTACAGTTTTACCCTTGACGAGGCGCGCGACAAAGGACTTTCGGTGCTGGCCACGACACTGCTCGGCGCGCAGGCGCGCCTGATGTTGCGCCCCTCGACCGCGTATGGCGAAGAGGCGCAGGAGGCGCTGCGCGATACCCGCCTGGACGATGCCGCGGTGAGCGTGACGGCGGTGCTGTTCAGTCTTGCGGCAACGCCGGAAAAGGAAAACCACGGCGCCTTCCTGGATTACCTGGTGCGCCAATCGCCGCGCGGCATCGCCGTCCTGATCGATGAATCCGGTTACCTTGAACGCATCGGCGCGCAAGCCGGCGGCAAGGAGCGCATCGTCGAGCGCATCGCGCTGTGGCAGCACTTTTGCCACTTCCACAAGGCGCCGGCGACCATCGTCAATCTGATCGATCCATCCACCCGGCCGCTCGATGGCGGCGCCGGACTCAGCGTATCGGCGGCGGCATGAGCGACACTCCCGTCCAGATTCAATTCGCGCTGATCTCGCACACCAACAATGGCAAGACCACGCTGGCCCGCACCTTGGTCGGGGTCGACGTCGGCGAGGTGCGCGACGCCGCCCATGTGACCATTTTCGCCGAGTCGCACACCCTGCTGACGACGCCGCAGGGCGACGGTTTGCAATTGTGGGACACGCCCGGTTTCGGCGATTCGGTGCGCCTGCTGAAACGCCTGGGCCTGTCGGGCAATCCCATCGGCTGGTTCCTGCGCGAGGTGCTGGACCGCTACCGCGACCGACCCTTCTGGCTCAGCCAGCAAGCGCTGCGCACGGCGCGCGACGCCGCCGATGTCGTGCTGTATCTGGTCAACTCGTCCGAACATCCGAAAGACGCCGGCTATCTGCCCGCCGAGATGAAAATCCTCGAGTGGTTGGGCAAGCCGGTGGTCGTCTTGCTGAATCAGATGGGGCCGCCCCGTCCGTCCGGCGAGGAGCAGGCTGAGCAGCTCCGCTGGCGCGAACATTTGCGCCAGCATCCCATCGTCCGCGATGTGCTCGCGCTCGACGCTTTCGCCCGTTGCTGGGTGCATGAACGGGTATTCTATGAGGCGGTCGGCAAGTTGATCGAGACGTCCAGGCAAGCCGGCTACGCGCGCCTGTTCGCCACATGGGAGGCGAGCAACGCGACGCGCTTCTATGCGGCGATGCAATTAACGGCCCGGCAGTTGCTTGCCGCGGCGCAGGACAGCGAGCCGGTCGAGACGGAGAGCAAGACGCTGCTGAAGTCGGCTTTGAAAGTGGTGGGCTTGGGCAAAGGCGGGGAGCAGCAGCGCCAGGATAAGGCGATGAGCACCTTGATCGCCCGCCTGAACCTGTCCATAGGGAAAACGACGGGGCAGTTGCTGGCGTTGCACAAGCTCGACCCCAGCGAGGCGGGCAAGATCAATGCACGGGTGCGTGAAAATTTTGTCGTACGGGCGCCCATCGACAAGGCCCAGGCGGGTTTGCTGGGCGCGCTGATTTCCGGTGCGGCGACCGGACTGTCGGCCGACCTGATGGCGGGTGGCCTGACGCTGGGCGCCGGCGCCTTGCTGGGCGGCGTGGTGGGCGCGCTGACCTTCGCCGGCGCCGCATGGGGTTTCAATTCCAGCACCGAGCGCAGCGCGCCGACCATGCAATTTTCCGACGAATTCCTGCGCACCCTGCTACTCGCCAGTGTATTGCGCTATCTGGCCGTGGCGCACTTCGGTCGCGGCCGCGGCAATTTCGTCGAGGGCGAGGCGCCGGCATTCTGGCAGGAGGAAGTGGAGCGGGCCGTCGCCGCCCATCATCAGGAGCTGGGCGGGATATGGAAAGCGATTCGCGCCGAGGAGGGCGCGAGCAAAGCCAGCGTCGCGCTACAGGGGGTCGCCGTTCGAATCGCTTCCGATACGCTGACGCAGTTGTACCCAGGAACGAAGATAGAATTCTTTTCAGAAACCCCTTGCTAGGCGGCCGTGCGCTTTGCTATAGTTCGCCTCCCCAATGAGCGACACGTGATGTCGGGCAGGCCGGGCCGGTCGGAAACGACGGGGTCGCAAAAATAGAAGTTGACGAAACAAGCGAAACGCTTCATACTCTTTCTTCTTCGCGGCTGACAAACAAAACGCTTTGTCAACAAGTCGCAGGCAGTACCGAACAAGTTCTTTAACAATTAACAGTCGATAAATGTGGGCAT
>JANXSQ010000209.1 GCA_025356595.1 Janthinobacterium sp.
CAACCAGTGTGAAAGTAGGTTATCGTCAGGCTTGTTATATTAAAAAAGCCCAGCAGAGATGCTGGGCTTTTTTTCGTCCGCGTTTTCGCGGGGACGGACGGGCCTCGAAAACCGGAACAGGCCAAAAAACCGGGGACAGGCCTCGATTCCCGGGCAACTTTCCGGCGCCCGCCACGATTTCCGCCAGGATTTTTTCCCGGAAATCGTGGACTCGGCGTCCCCGCCTGTCCCCGGTTTTACCCGGTTCTACGTACCCTGGAAGTTCTGGGCGGTGTTGCTGTGACCGCGCGGACTGTGTCACTTGTTCCAATTTAGGACATCTGGCCGCGTCCGCGCCGGGCGGCGCGCTTGGCATGGCAATTGCTCTTATCCCTGTATTCAATTAAAAACAGGTAGGAGACACCATGAAATATCCGACTCGCACTCTGGCTGGCGCGGTTTTGGCCGGCGCCACCGTATTGACTTCCTTGTTCGCTTACGCCCACGGCAACGTGACGCCGCAGGCGGTCGACACCACAGGCCTGACGCCGCTCGGCGACAAGTGGCGCGACGAGAACCCTTACCGCACCAACAAGCTTGCTCTGAAGATCGGTACTTCGGCCTATAACCAGAATTGCGCGCGCTGCCACGGCATCGAGGCGATCTCGGGCGGCATCGCGCCCGATCTGCGCCAGATCGACCGCGATTGCGTCGGTATCAAGAACGAGGCGAAGAAGCAGGCGTGCTACAAGGAGACCGACAATTACTTCCTGACCAGCATCCGCCACGGCAAGGTGCGCAACGGCGCCGTCTATATGCCGCCGTTCGAGGGCGTCTTCAATCAAGAGGCGATGTGGGCCATCAAGACCTATCTGGAAACCCGCCGCGAAACCAATTGAAGCCCGTGCACCGCAATTCATCACTGGAAGGTGTCTTCTATGCGTAAGAATCGTTTCCGCGGCGCGCGCGCCGCGCTGGCCGCCGCCTGCCTGGCGCTGTGCGCCAGCGCGCCGGCCCGTGCCGACTGGCACAAGATCCAGCAGTCGGGCAGCCTGAAGGTGGCGGTCTACAATGAGTTCGCGCCGTTTTCGGACCACGGCGCCGGCATCGACGTCGATCTGGCGCAGGCGCTGGCGAACAAGCTGGGCCTCAAGCTCAGCCTGTTGCCTTTCCCCGCCGGCGAAAGCCTCGGCGACGATCTGCGCAATATGGTCTGGAAGGGCCATTATCTCGGTTACGGCCCGGCCGATGTAATGTTGCATGTGCCGGTGGATAAGCAATTGCTGGCCGAGAACGACAAAGTGCAGATTTTCGCGCCGTATTATGTCGAGACGGTGCGCCTGGTGCGCAGCGCGCGGACGATTCCCGTGTTCGACGGCCTTGCCGCGCTCGAGGGCAAGCAGATCGGCGCCGAAAAGGTGTCGATCTCGGCCATGCTGATGCTGGGCGAGGAGAACGGCAAGTTCCGCGACCATGTGCGCATCTACCCGACGGCGCTCGAGGCGCTCGAACAGTTGAAGGCCGGCGCGCTCGACGCGGTGCTGGCGACGCGCTCGGAGATCGAATCGGTGCTGAAGGGCGATCCCGCCTTCCCGGTGGAGGAGGTGGCCTTCCAGCGCCTGCCGCGCGCCGGCTGGGCGGTCGGCATGGCGGTGCGCAAGGATGAGCTGGAAGTGGCGCGCCTGCTGCAGGCGGCCATGAACGAGCTGAGCGCCAGCGGCGAGTTGAAGGCGATCTTCGCCAAATACGGGGTGCGGGTCGCGCAGCCATGAGGCGCCGCCACCTGGCCGGCGCGGCGCTGCTGACCCTGCTGGCGGCGCAGCAGGCGCGGGCGCAGGCGAGCCGCCCCGACACCATCCTCGTCGTCGAGATCGTCGGCGTGGCGCAGCAGGGCGGCCCCGGCGTCGACCGCAAGGTCTTGCCCTACGCGCTGCAGACGACCGGCGGCAAGGACCTGGACGCCGCGCGCAGCGACAATCTGAGCGATTTCATGGGCCGCCAACTGACCGGCGTCAACGTCAACGAGATTTCCGGCAGTCCCTTCCAGAACGACGTCACCTTCCGCGGCTTCCGCGCCTCGCCCGTGCTGGGCACGGCGCAGGGCCTCTCGGTCTATCTGGACGGGGTGCGCGTCAACGAACCCTTCGGCGATGTCGTCAACTGGGACATGCTGCCGGAGGCGGCCATCGACAGCATTCTGCTGGTGCCCGGTTCGAATCCCCTGTACGGCCTGAACACGCTGGGCGGCGCGCTGGCCCTGCGCAGCAAGTCCGGCCGGAGCCATCCGGGGCTGGAGGCCGATGTCTCGTATGGCAGCGGCGGCCAGCGCCGGGCCGACCTGGCCTATGGCGTGGCCGACGAACACTGGCACGCCTTCATCGCCGCCACCCTGTTCGACGATCTGGGCTGGCGCGAACATTCGGCCGGCCGGCTCGGCAATGTCTTCCTCAAGCTGGGCCGCGGCGAGGGCGCCACCGAGTGGGAGCTGAGCCTGCTGGGCGGCGCCAGCCGGCTGATCGGCAACGGCCTGCTGCCCAGTTACCGCTGGCAGGACGGCGGCTTGCGCAACGGCCTGTATGAGGAGCAGCCGCGCGCCGCCTACACCTTCCCCGACGAAACCCGCAACCGCCTGCGCCAGGCGTCCTTCAAGCTCAGCCATCGCCTCGACGCGGGCCGCGAAGTCACGCTCGGCGCCTATGTGCGCAACAGCCGGCGCGACACGGTCAACGGCGATGTCAGCGAAGCCTATGCCGACTATATCGCCGATGGCGGCCAAGGCGAGGCGCCGCACACGGCCGCGCTGAACACCACCAGCACGCGGCAGGACAGCCACGGCCTGAGCGCGAACCTGAGCGGCACGCTGGCGGCGCATCAATGGATCGCCGGCGCCACCTTCGACGCCAGCCGGGTCAGCTTCGCCCAGTTCGAGCAGGCCGCTGCTTTCAGCGCCGAACGCGCCGTGCTGGCCGAGCCGGGTGCGGCGCGCGAGGCGGGCACCTCGGTCAGCGGCGCCTCGCGCAGCCTCGGCCTGTATCTGTCCGACACCTGGCGCGTGGCCGGCGCCACCCATCTGACGGCGTCGGCGCGCCTGAACCACGCCCGCGTCAGCAACATCCTCAGCGGCGCGCAGGGCCTACAGCCGCAGGAAACGTTCACCTACCGCAAACTCAACCCCTCCATCGGCCTGGCCCACGAAGCCGGCGCCGGCGTGACCCTGTTCGCCAACGTCGCGCAAAGCAACCGCGTGCCGACCGTCATCGAACTCGGTTGCGCCGATCCGGCCCAGCCTTGCCGCCTGCCGGTCGGCCTGCAGTCCGATCCCTATCTGAAGCAAGTGGTGGCGCGCACCGTCGAGGCGGGCGCGCGGCGGCAGACGGGGCCGGGCGACAGCGTGTCCCTGGCGCTGTACCGCACCGTGAACCGGGACGACATCCTGTTCCGCAGCGCCGGCCTGACCCAGCAGGGCTATTTTTCCAATTTCGCGCGCACCAGGCACCAGGGCATGGACCTCAGCGCGACGCACAAATTCGGCAGCCTGACGACCCGCCTCAGCTACAGCTATCTGGAGGCCGTCTACGACGCCGACGGCCAGTTGTTCACCGGCGCGCGCAACGTCCAGGTCCGGCCCGGCACGCGCATCGCCGGCCTGCCGCGGCACACACTGAAACTGGGCGCCGACTGGAAGGTGACGCCGTCGCTGAGCGTGGGCGCGGAACTGCTGGCCGTCTCCGATCTGCTGACACAGGGGAACGAGGATGGCTTGCGGGCGGACCCGGTCGACGGCCAAGCGCCGCAATACGCTGACTGGCGGGTGCGCGGCTACGCGCTGCTGAACCTGCGCGCCAGTTATCGTCCCGACCAGCGCTGGGAATTGTTTGTGCGCGTCAACAACGTGGCCGATCGGCGCCACGAATCCTACGGCGCCGTCGCCACCGACATGTTCCCCAACGGCCAGTTGTTGCGTCCGCAGGACGAGGCGGCCACGGCGCGCTTCGTCGCGCCCGGCGCACCGCGTACGGTGACGGCCGGGCTGCGTTACCACTTTTAGAACGTATAGCGCGCGCTGGCGCCCATCTGCCAGTTGCGCCCCGGCGCGCCCTCATAGAAACGCTTGTTGCTGTCGCCGACGATCAGCGAGCCCACGTACGTCCGGTCGAGCAGATTGTTCACGCGCAGGAACTGCTGGAAGCGCCAGCCGCCGAGCTGCTGTTGGGCGTTCACGCGGGCGTTCAGCACCGTGTAGCCGGGCGCGGGGATTTCCGCGTTCGCGTCTTCGGCGTAGACCTTGCCGCTGGCCAGCGTTTCCAGCGCCGCGCCGTAGCGTCCGGCGCTCTCCTTCCACGCCAGTTCGGCGTACAGATTGGCGTTCGGCACGCCGGGCAGGCGGCTGCCGGCCGCGACGTTGCCGAAGCCCTGCTGGTAGACGGCGCGCAAGCCGGTCAGGGCCAGACGCGCGCTCAGGCCATAGCGCCAATTGCTGTCGAGCGAGAGTTCCACGCCTTGGCGCAGCGTCTTGCCGGCGTTGCGGTAACTGGTGCGCCCGTCGCTGGCGCTGTCGACGACCAGCTCGTCCGTCGTATGCACCTCGAAGACGGCGGCGTTGAGGCGGGTGGCCGCGCCGAGCAGGGCCTTGGCGCCCAGTTCCAGGTGGCGGCTGTGGGCGGGTTGCAAGTTGAAGTTGAAGCCGCCGCCGCTGCCCGAGTAAAACAATTCGTTCAGGGTCGGCGTTTCGAAGGCGCGCGCGGCGCTGGCGTACAGCCTCAGGGCCGGGTCGACCTGGTACAGCAGGCCGAGCAGGGGTGTCGTGTGGCTGTAGCTGAGATTGCCGCTGTCGTTGCCGTTGGAGAGGAATTTGTCGCGCACCTCGATTTCCACCCGGCTGTGGCGCAGCCCTGCGCTGAGGCGCCACGGGCCGTTCTGCCATTCCGTCTGTACGTAGGGATCGAGGCTGGAGACGAGGTCGTCCTCGTCGCGGCGCAACTTGCCCTTGACGCCGAACTGGGCGCCGATGAAGTTCTCATAGCCCTGGCGGGCGTCGCTGGAGCGGCCGTATTCGATGCCGGCGGTGGTGCTCAGCTTGCCGCCGGCCAGTTGCCGCACGCTCAGCCAGTTGGCGTCGGCGCCGTAGAAGGTGCGCTCGAAATCGACCACGCCGCCGGAATGGCTGGCCGGCGCCTGGAAGGCCTTGGAAAACGCCTGGTACTGGATGACGTCGCGGTTGCCGCCGTAGGCCGTCACGCGCAGACGGTCTTCGCCGAAGCGCTGCTCGTAGGTGGCGCCCGCCTGCTGGTGGTTGATGCTCTTGCGCGTGTTGTAGCGCTCGGCCAGGGTGCGCTTGGGGTTCTGCGGATCGCTGGCGTCGATTTCGCCGCCGCGCGGATCGCGCTGGAAGGTGGCCCAGGTGACGCCCAGCGCGTCCTGGGTGTCGTTCTGGCGCAAGCCGTTGGCGACCAGGGTCAGCTTGGCGTCGGCCCACGGCGCCAGCGTCAGCTTGGCGAAGCTCTGCTCGCGCGTGGCGGCGCTGTGCTCGCGGTAGCCGTCGGTGTCGAAGCGCGACACGTCCACCACATAGCCGACCGCGCCCGGCTTGCCCTGGGCGTTGAGATCGACCTTGCGCGCCCCGTCGCTGCCGCCCAGCACGCTCAGCTCGACCGAGGGGGCGCCGTCGCCGTCGCGCGTGAAGAGCTGGATCAGGCCGCCGGAATGGTTGCCGTACAGCGTGGAAAACGGGCCGCGCAGCACCTCGATGCGCTCGGCCATGTCGAGATTGAAGGTGGCGGCCTGGCCCTGGCCGTCCGGCATGCTGGCGGGGATGCCGTCGCTGATCAGGCGCACGCCGCGCACGCCGAAGGCGGAGCGGGCGCCGAAGCCGCGCGAGGAAATCTGCAAGTCCTGCGCGTAGTTCTGGCGGTTCTGCACCACCAGTCCCGGCACGGCCGCCAGCGACTCGGAGGCGTTGACGCGCATCTGGCCGTCGTGGATGCGGGCGGCGCCGACGACGTCGAGCGCGGCCGGCACGTCCAGGCTGGCGCGTTCGACGCGGTTGGCGCTGACCACGACGACGTCGATGGGGGCGGCCGGGGTGTCCTCGGCGGCGCCGCATTGTGGCGCCAGCGCGGCGCCCCAGGCGGCGCACAGGCTGGCGATGGCGTTCAGGCGAAAGCGGTGCTGCGTCATGGTGTCTCCAATGGGTGAAAGTGGGTTGCCCGTCTTGGCCGCTGGCGGCGCCGACGAGTCTGTGCCGTAACAATAAGCAATTTACCTGCCATGCGCCGCCATGCGTGGCGCTGCGATGCTGCCGCGCATGGCACGCGCTTTGCATGGATTGACGCATGCGCGCAGCCGCGCGCGCCGTTTTTCCTTCAAAAAGGCGATCCCCGTGACCACTTCGACTTCCCTGCGCCGCGCCATCCTGGCCGGCATCGCGCTGCTGTGCGGCGCCGTCCACGCGGCGCCCTTCGCCTACGTGCCGAACGAAAAATCGGCCAGCATCAGTGTCATCGACACCGCCACCGACACGGTGCTGCGGCAGATCGCGACGGGCGGGCGGCCGCGCGGCATCGCCGCCGGCCCGGACGGGGGCCGCCTGTTCGTCACGGACGCCGCCGGCAACGTTCTGCTGCTGATCGACAGCGCCGCCGGCACGGTGCTGCGCCGCCTCCCGCTGGGCAAGTCGCCCGAGGGCGTCAGCGTCTCGGCCGACGGGCGCTATGTCGCCGTCGCCGTGGAGGAGAGCAACAGCGTGACCCTGTTCGACGCCGCCAGCGGCGCGCAACTGGCCGATATCAAGGTGCAGGGCCGCAATCCCGAGCACGCCGTGTTCAGCCCGGACGGGCGCTGGTTGCTGGTCAGCGCGGAGGAGGCCGAGCAGGTCGACGTCATCGATGTCGCGCTGCGCCGCCAGACCGGCTCGATCGGCGTCGGCCTGCGCCCGCGCGGCATCGGTTTCGCGCCCGACTCCAGCCGCGCCTACGTGGCTTGCGAGATGGTCAGCACGGTCTACGTGCTCGACCTGGCCGGCGGACGGGCGTTGGCGGCGATTCCGGCCGGGAAGAACGCCAACGGCATCGCCGTCCACCCGGACGGCAAGACCGTGTACGTGTCGAACGGCGCCGAGGCCAGCGTGATGCTGATCGACACCGCCAGCAACAGCGTGCGCGCCACCGTGGCCGTGGGCAAGCGGCCGTGGAATATGGCGCTGACGCCGGACGGCGCCAAATTGTACGTGGCCAACGGGCGCTCCAACAGCGTTTCCGTGATCGATACGGCGTCCGCCCGCAAAGTGGCCGACATCGCCGTCGGCGACTTGCCGTGGGGTGTGCTGATCCGCTAGACGGCGCAGCGGCTGTTCCACTTTGGCACAGTTGTGCCAGCGTGGATCGCCCGGCCGGCCCACGGCGGCGTCCGCCGCAAGGGCGCCTTCAGGGGCCTGTCAAGGCGCCACGCCAGTGAAAGCGCGGAAATCGGCGCGAAATTGCGCTCGGATAACAAGCTGGCACGGCACTTGCGAAATGATGACTGTGCTTCACACCAACCCCGTTCAAAAAAACGGACTTCAAACCAGATCAGATAGAGGACGACATGAATCTCGCGGACATCAGCAAACTCGGCGTCGCCAACCCGTTCAAAGCACGCTACGACAATTTCATCGGCGGTAAATTCGTGCCTCCGACCAACGGCGTTTATTTCGGCAACATCACGCCGATCACCGGCCAGGTCTTTTGCGAAATCGCCCGTTCCACGGCGGAAGACGTCGAACTGGCGCTGGACGCGGCGCACGCCGCCAAGGATGCCTGGGGCAAGACCTCGCCGGCCGAACGCGCCAACATCCTCAACAAGATCGCCGACCGCATCGAGCAGAACCTGGCGCTGATCGCCACCGCCGAGACCATCGACAACGGCAAGCCGATCCGCGAAACGATGAACGCCGACATCCCTCTGGCGGTGGACCATTTCCGCTACTTCGCCGGTTGCATCCGCGCCCAGGAAGGCTCGGTCGCGCAAATCGACTCGGAAACCTACGCCTACCATTTCCATGAGCCCTTGGGCGTGGTCGGCCAGATCATCCCGTGGAACTTCCCCATCCTGATGGCGGTGTGGAAACTGGCGCCGGCCCTGGCCGCCGGCAATTGCGTGGTCTTGAAGCCGGCCGAGCAGACGCCCGCCTCGATCATGGTCTTGATCGAGCTGATCGGCGACCTGTTGCCGCCCGGCGTGCTGAACATCGTCAACGGTTTCGGCCTGGAGGCGGGCAAGCCGCTGGCCTCGAGCAAGCGCATCGCCAAGATCGCCTTCACCGGCGAAACCGGCACCGGCCGCCTGATCATGCAATACGCGGCGCAGAACCTGATCCCCGTCACCCTGGAACTGGGCGGCAAGTCGCCGAACATCTTCTTCGCCGACGTGATGGACGCCGACGACGAGTTCTTCGACAAGTGCCTGGAGGGTTTCGCCATGTTCGCGCTGAACCAGGGCGAGGTGTGCACCTGCCCGTCGCGCGTGCTGATCCAGGAATCGATCTACGAGAAGTTCATCGAGCGCGCCTTGAAGCGGGTGGCCGCCATCAAGCAGGGCAATCCGCTCGACGCCACGACCATGATCGGCGCCCAGGCGTCGCAGGAGCAGCTGGAAAAAATCATGTCCTACATGGACATCGGCAAACAAGAGGGCGCCACCCTGCTGGCGGGCGGCGAGCGCAAGGCCCTGGCGGGCGACCTGGAGGGCGGTTACTACGTGCAGCCGACCGTCTTCAAGGGCCACAACAAGATGCGCATCTTCCAGGAGGAGATTTTCGGCCCGGTCGTCTCGGTGACCACCTTCAAGGATGAGGCCGAAGCGCTGGCCATCGCCAACGACACCCTGTACGGCCTGGGCGCCGGCCTGTGGACGCGCGACGGTTCGCGCGCCTTCCGCGTCGGCCGCGGCATCCAGGCCGGCCGCGTCTGGACCAATTGCTACCACCTGTACCCGGCCCACGCCGCGTTCGGCGGTTACAAGCAGTCCGGCATCGGCCGCGAAAACCACAAGATGATGCTGGACCACTACCAACAGACCAAGAACCTGTTGGTCAGCTACAGCCCGAAAGCGCTGGGCTTCTTCTAAACCGTCCATGCCGGCCCGCGCCGCCACCGGCGCCGCGGGCCCGCTGAAAGGTACCCGATGACTACTCCGATTGCGCGCGTGGTCGCCACGGCGGCGGCGCTGGAGATGCTCGCCCAGTTGCGCCGGCAACACGGGCCGCTGATGTTTTTCCAGTCGGGCGGTTGCTGCGACGGCAGTTCGCCGATGTGTTACGCGGCCGGCGACTTCAGCGTCAGCGATACCGACGTGTACCTGGGCAATCTGGACGGCACGCCCTTCTATATGGGAATGGAGCAATTCGAATACTGGGAGCATACCCAGCTCATCATCGATGTGGTGGCCGGCAACGGCGGCATGTTTTCGCTCGACAACGGCAGCGGGAAGCGTTTCCTGACCCGTTCGCGCTTGTTCAGCGATGCGGAAGTGGCGGCGCTGCGTGCCCAGTCGGCACCCGGGCGCGCCGAATAATTACTATAAAAAAAGGAGATGGTTGTGCATAAAAAATTAATCGTATCATTGCTGGGACTGGGCGCGATGTCTTTGGTGCAAGGCGCCGACGTGACCAACGCGATGCTGGAAAATGCCGCCAAGGACAGCGGCAACGTGCTGTCCTTTGGCATGGGCACGCAGGGGCAGCGCTATTCGCCGCTGACGCAGATTAACAGCAAGACGGTCGCCAAACTGACGCCGGCCTGGTCGTTTTCCTTCGGCGGCGAAAAGCAGCGCGGCCAGGAATCGCAACCCTTGATCTACAACGGTAAGATGTTCGTGACGGCATCGTATTCGCGCATTTTCGCGGTCGACCTGAAGACGGGCGCCAAGTTGTGGAAGTACGAGCACCGCCTGCCGGACGGCATCATGCCGTGTTGCGACGTGGTCAACCGCGGCGCCGCGCTGTTCGGCAACCTGGTCATTTTCGGCACCCTGGACGCGCAACTGGTGGCGCTCGACCAGACCACCGGCAAAGTGGTGTGGAAGGAAAAGATCGACGATTACGCGGCCGGTTACTCGATGACGGCGGCGCCCTTGATCGCCAAGGGCTTGCTGCTGACGGGCGTGTCCGGCGGCGAATTCGGCATCGTCGGCCGGGTCGAGGCGCGCAATCCGCTCACCGGCCAGCTGGTGTGGATGCGCCCGACGGTGGAGGGCCATATGGGCTACCGCTACGACAAGGACGGCAAGGCGACGGAGAACGGTATTTCCGGCACTCTCAACAAGAGCTGGCCCGGCGATCTGTGGAAGACCGGCGGCGCCTCGACGTGGATGGGCGGCACCTACGACGCCTCGACCGGGCTGGCTTATTTCGGCACCGGCAATCCGGCGCCGTGGAACAGCCATCTGCGTCCCGGCGACAATCTGTATTCCTCCTCGACGGTGGCGCTGGATATCGAGACGGGACAGATCAAGTGGAGTTACCAGAACACGCCGAACGATTCCTGGGACTTCGACGGCGCCAACGAGTTCGTCACCTTCGACATGGACGGCAAGCGCTTCGGCGGCAAGGCCGACCGCAACGGTTTCTTCTACGTCATCGACGCGAAGAACGGCAAGCTGGAAAACGCCTTCCCCTTCGTCAAGAAAATCACCTGGGCCAGCGGCATCGACTTGAAAACGGGGCGGCCGAACTTCATCGCCGCGAACCGTCCGGGCGACCCGACCAAGGGCGAGGAGGGCAAGAAGGGCACGAGCGTGTTCTCGGCGCCGGCCTTCCTGGGCGCGAAGAACCAGATGCCGATGGCGTACAGTCCGCAAACGAAGTTGTTCTATGTGCCAGCCAATGAGTGGGGCATGGAAATCTGGAACGAGCCGGTCAGCTACAAGAAGGGCGGCGCCTACCTGGGCGCGGGCTTCACGATCCGGCCTTTGAACGAGGACTACATCGGCGCGATGCGGGCGATCGATCCGAAGAGCGGCAAGATCGTCTGGGAAATCAAAAACAATGCGCCCTTGTGGGGCGGGGTGATGACGACGGCCGGCAATCTGGTGTTCTACGGCACGCCGGAGGGCTACCTGAAGGCGGTCGACGCGAAGAGCGGCAAGGAATTGTGGAAATTCCAGACCGGCTCCGGCGTCGTCGCGCCACCGGTCACCTGGCAGGAGGGCGGCACGCAATATGTCGCCGTGGTTTCCGGCTGGGGCGGCGCGGTGCCTCTGTGGGGCGGCGAAGTGGCGAAGAAGGTCAACTTCCTGGAGCAGGGCGGCTCGGTGTGGGTGTTCAAGCTGGCCGCGAAATGAGTTGAGTGAGACCGGCCGCGGCCCCCCGGCGCGCGGCCTTCGTGTAGGCCGCCGCGGCGTTTTCTCCGGCGCGGCGGAGGTGAATCTGGCGACTTCGGTCGCCAGTTTTTTTTGAGGCGGGGGTGCGGCGACGCGTTCAGAAACTGAACAGATGTGCGGCGCGGCGATCCGATTCGATACATCCGACGGGGCGGCGCGGCGGCTTTTCCCCACATGGGCCGGTGGCACGCTTGTTGCCTATATGCAGATGATTCACTCAAAAAAACCTGGAGACATGTATGAACAAAAATAGTATCGCCGCGGCCGTCCTGGCCCTCGTTTCAAGCCTCGCCGCAGCGCAAAGCAATGTGACCCTGTACGGCATCGTCGACCTCGGCGTCCTGAGCCAAAGCCACGCGGCGCCCGGCGCCGCCACGACCAGCATCGCCAGCGGCGGCATCTCGCCGAGCATCTGGGGCCTGCGCGGCACGGAAGACCTGGGCAACGGCTTGAAGGCCAACTTCAATCTGGAAGGCCATATCGCCGCCGATACCGGCGCCGCCATCGGCCCGCTGTTGCGCCGCCAGTCGAACGTCGGCCTGTCGTCCGCCGGCATGGGCACGCTGACGCTGGGCAATCAGTACAGTCCCGCGATCCTGGCGTTCGCCGCCACCGATCCGCGCGGCTTGCGGGAAAACTTTTCCGGCCTGTATTCCTGGGCGTACAACTCGGGCGCCCTGACGGCCGGCAACAACGGCAACAACGATGTCGGCGTGTTCCTGCAGAACGCCATTTCTTACAGCAATACGATGGGAGCGGTGGGACTCGCCGGTGCCTACAGCGTGTCGGAAAACAAGGGCGCCGTGTACTCGCTGGGCGCCACCTACGCCGGCCCGCTGGCCTTGTCGGCCGCCTACCAGTCGACCAACAAGCCGGGCACGAGCGATCGCCTGAGCAGCATCTACACCGTCGGCGCCGCTTATACGGCGGGCGACTTCACGGGCAAGCTGAACTATCTGCGCGGCGTGAACAAGAACGTCGCGCTGGTCGAGACCAGCAAGGTCGGCGTGATCGGCGTGGGACTGGACTGGAGGACGGCGGCGAACAACACCGTCATGGCCGCAGCCTATTTCGGCAAGGATAAAAACAACGGCGCCGACAAGACCAACTCGCTGATACTCAGCGATGAATACGCCCTGTCCAAGCGCACCACCTTGTACGGCACGCTGACCTTCGCCGACGCCAAGGAAGGCGCGACCTTGCTGACCACCATCGTCGCCGGCGGCACGGCGGCGAACACCAACAGCACCGTGCTCAATCTGGGCATCCGCCACACCTTCTAAAACCTGAGGCCCGGCGCGCGGCGGCGCCACCCCGCGCGCGCGCCGGGAAGCCTCGATCGGAAAGGTCGCATGCGCCCTGTTCGCACCCTGTTCTGCTGCTTCGTGTTGCTGCTCGCCGCCGCGCAGGCCTGGGGCGGCGTGCTCACGCGCGCCGCGCTGGCGCAGCGCTTTCCCGCGCCCTACATGGTCGGCGAGATGGACAAGGAGTTGCCGGCTTGGCCGATCTTCAAGCAGAACGCCACCGCCACCGAGCTGGTCGGCTATGTCTTCGAGTCGCTCGATCTGGCGCCGATTCCCGGCTTTTCCGGCGTGCCGATCAATCTCCTGATCGCGATCGATCCGAAGGGTAATTTTCTCGAGGTGGCGGTGCTGTCGCATCACGAACCGGTGTTCCTCGACGGTCTGGGCGAGGCGCCGCTGTTCCAGTTCGTGCGGCAGTACGCGGCTTTGTCGCTCAAGCAAAACATCAACATCGATTCCAAGGCCAAGCGCGGCGGCCATCCCGACGCCGGCCACGCCTACGCCGGCCGCGCCTACGCCGGCCGCGCCTATATCGACGGCGTGTCCAAGGCCACCGCTTCGGTGCGCATCATCAATCAAAGCGTGCTGGCGGCCGCGCTCAAGGTCGCGCGCAAGAAACTCGGTTTCGCCCAGGGGCGCGATCCGGACTTGATCGCGCGCGTGAAGACGGATCTGTTCGAGCCGATGACGGCGGCGCAGATGCTGGATGCCGGCTTGATCCGCCACCTGCGCGTGAGCAACCGAGAGGTGGAAAAACTGTTCGCCGGCGGCGCCGGCGCCGGCCTGGACCCGGAGGCGCTGGCCCGGCCGGACGAGCTCTTCATCGATCTGTATCTGGCCTATGCCTCGGTGCCGTCGGTGGGCCGCAATCTGCTCGGCGCGGCCAGTTGGAACAAACTGAAGAGCCGCCTGGAGGAGGGCGACCACGCGATCCTGCTGATGTCGGCCGGGCGCTACAGCGTGCTGGGCGAGGACTTCATCCGCGGCAGCGTGCCCGAGCGGCTGGCGCTGAAGCAGGACGGCTTGCCGCTCGAGTTGCGCGACCTTGACTTAGAGCTGTCGCTGGTCGAGGGCAGCGCCTTGCCGCAGGCCCAGGTCGCGGCTTTCCGCGTCATCGGCCAGGCCGGGCTGGATCCGGCCGGCGCCCTCGACTTCAGCTTGCCGCTCACGCGCAGCAAGGGCATCGTCTATCCGGAGCGCATCACGCGCGAGCTGGCCCTGAGCTATCGCCTGGCGCCGCGCTTTTACCTGGCGGCCGAAGCGAACAACAAGTCCTGGCGGGGCATCTGGCACGAGCGGCGCTGGGAATTGCTGGCGCTGCTGGCCGGACTGGCGCTGCTGGCGGCGGCGCTGACGCTGCAGAAGCGCCTGACGCGCGAGGCGGCGCGCTTCGCCTGGTTCCGCCGCGGCTACCTCTTGTTCACGATCGTTTTTATCGGTTATTTCGCGCAGGGGCAATTGTCGATCGTCAATCTGACCGGGCTGGCGCAGGCGCTGCTGGCGCGGCGCAGCCTGGAATTCTTCCTCTTCGACCCGATGACGGTGCTGCTCTGGGGCTTCGTGCTGGTCTCGCTGCTGCTGTGGGGACGCGGCACTTTTTGCGGCTGGTTGTGCCCGTTCGGCGCGCTGCAGGAAGTGAGCGGCAAGCTGGCGCAATGGCTGGGCGTGCCGCAACTGGGCATCCGTCCGCGCACCGACGCCCGCCTCAAGTGGCTCAAGTACGCGGCCCTGGCGGCCATTCTCGCCAGCACGGTTTTTTCCGCCGAGATCACCGACAAACTGGTCGAACTGGAGCCGTTCAAGACGGCGATCACGCTCAACTTCGTGCGCTCCTGGCCCTATGTCGCGTACGCGCTGGCGCTCTTGCTCGCCAGCGGCTTCGTCTATAAATTCTTTTGCCGCTATCTGTGCCCCTTCGGCGCGGCGCTGGCGCTGCTGGGGCGCTTCCGCGTGCTGAACTGGATTCCCCGCCGCAAGGAGTGCGGCACGCCATGCCAGACCTGCCGCCACCGCTGCGACTACCAGGCCATCGAGCCCAGCGGGAAAATCGTCTACGAGGAATGTTTCCAGTGCATGGATTGCGTGGTGATCCATGCCAGCGATCAAAAATGCGCGCCGCTGATGCTGGAGGTCAAGCGCGCACGCAGTATTCCCATCACGCCGCTGGGCGGCATCGGAAGGAGTAGTTGATGCGACGTCGCACTTTCATTTCCGCGTCGATCGGCGCGCTGCTGGCGGCCGGCGACGCCGCGCCGTCCGGCTTGCGGCGCTACAGCGGCGCGGCGCTGGCCTTCGGCACGACGATCGCCGTGAGCGTCATGCACGGCGACGCGCAGCAGGCCGAATCGGCCATCGCGGATGCCCTGCGGGCGGCGCAGCAAGTCGATCGCCTGATGAGCATTTACAACCCCGACAGCCAGGTTTTTCAGCTGAACCGGGATGGTTTCCTGGCGCACCCGGACGCGCGCCTGCTGCATGTGCTGGCGCAGGCGCGGCGCCTGTCGCAGCTCAGCGACGGCGCCTTCGACGTGACCGTGCAGCCGCTGTGGCGCGCCTTCCACGCCGCCGCCGAGCGCTGCGCCTTGCCGACGCCGCGGCAAAGCGGGCGCGCGCTGGCGCTGGTGGGCTGGCGCGATCTGCGCATCGGCGGCGGGCGGGTCGCCTTCCTGCGGCCAGGCATGGCCCTGACCCTGAACGGCCTGGCGCAGGGCTACGCCGCCGACCTGGCGCTGGCGGCGCTGCGCGCGCGCGGCATCGGACACGCGCTGCTCGACACGGGCGAGTTCATCGCGCGCGGCGCCGGGTCGGCGGGCCGGTCGTGGACGCTGGGCGTACAGGATCCGCGCGCGCCGGACGCGCTGGCGGCCATCCTGCCCCTGCGCGGCGGCGCCATGGCCACCTCGGGCGACTATGCGAGTGCGTTCACGGCCGACTTTGTCCACCACCACATCTTCGACCCGGCGCTCGGCGATTCGCCGCCGGAACTGGCCAGCGTGACGGTGCTGGCGCCCAATGGCCTGCTGGCCGACGGCTTGTCGACGGCCTTCATGGCGATGGGGGCGCGGCGCGCGCGGGCGCTGGCGGCGCGCCTGCCGGAGGTCGAGCTGATGACGATCGACAAGAACGGCGCGCGCTGGCAGTCGGCCGGTTTTCCGGCGCCTACTTGAGGTGCGGCACCTTGCGGTAGATGGTGTTGCGCGACACGCCCAGCGCGCGCGCCGTGGCCGACACGTTGCCGCCGTGCGCGTCGAGCGACTTCATGATGACGCTCTGCTCCATCGCCTCCAGGTTGGCGCCCGAAGCGACCATCTGGTCGGTGCTGGCGCCGCTGTCGCGCGCCTGGCTTAGCTCTATGTCGTCGAGGAAGTCGTCGGGCATGTGGCGCAGGCTGATTTCGTGCTCGTCGCCGGCCATGACGATGGCGGTGCGCAGCAGATTGGTCAACTGGCGGAAGTTGCCCGGCCATTTGTGCTGCCTGAAGAGCTGGAAAATTTCGGTCGAGACCGTGTAGCGCCCGCCGTTCGACTCGCTCGCGAGGATCTTCTTGACGACGATTTCCAGGTCGCTGCGGTCGCGCAGCGGCGGCAGTTTCACCACCAGGCCGTTGAGGCGGTAATACAAGTCCTCGCGGAACAGGCCCCTGGCCATGCGCTCGCGCAGATTGTGGTTGGTGGCGCAAATGAGTTCGACGTTGACGGTGATCGACTTGCTGCTGCCGAGCGGCGTCACCATGCGCTCCTGCAGGACGCGCAGCAAGCGCGCCTGCAGGCCGAAGGGCATGTCGCCGATCTCATCGAGGAAGAGGGTGCCGCCGTTGGCCTGCAGGATTTTCCCGACGGCGCCCTTCTTGCGCGCGCCGGTGAAGGCGCCGTCCTCGTAGCCGAACAGTTCCGACTCGATCAGGGTTTCCGGGATCGAGGCGCAGTTGACGGCGATGAAAGGTCCCATCGCGCGCGGCGAATCGTTGTGGATGGCCTGGGCCAGCAATTCCTTGCCGGTGCCGGTCTCGCCCATGATCAGGATGGGGATGTCGCGCCCCAGCACCTTGGTCACCTTGTCGATCACCAACTCCAGTTGCGGGTCGCCGGTGTTCAGGTAGCGCAGGCCGGACAGGCGCCGCGCCGCGCTGGCCGCGTGGCAGGACGGCGCCGCCGCGTGCGGATCGTGGTTCGCCGCGTGCGGATCGGCGCCCGCCTCGGCGCGGCCGGCGAAGCCGTGCTGGAAGGCGCTGCTGCCCAAGCGCAATTGCGCCTTGCCGTACACGCGCACGCCGTTGTGCATGCACAGGTTCAGCAAGCCGGGCGCGGAGGTGCGGTAGTGGTCGAACAGGGCCGAGACGGGCAGGCCGAACAGGGAGCTGAAGGTGTGCGATTGCAGCGCCGAGAACGCCAGTCCCAGTTGGAACAGGCCGTTCTTGTTGGCGGCCAGGAAGCGTCCGCCCGGGCTGAAGGAGGCGATGCCCTCCATCAGCGTGCCGATGAATTCCGGTCGCACGTGGAAGTGCAGGGTGATGGCTTCCTCGAAGGCGGCGGCGAACAACTGGTTTTCGATCATCAGGGCCGACATGCGCACCAGGGCCATGGTGTGCTTGTGGAAGCTGCGCTGGTCGCCGGAGACGTCGAGCACGCCGATGACATTGCCGCGGTGGTCGCTGATGGGGGCGGCCGAACAGGTCAGGAAATGGTTGGCCGACAGATAGTGCTGGTCGGCGTGCACCAGCGTCGGCACCTTCTCGGCGATGGCGGTGCCGATGGCGTTGGTGCCTTTGCTGCGCTCGGACCAGGCAACGCCGGGTTTCAGCGCGACGCGGTTGGCTTTCTCGAGGAAATCGTCGTCGCCGAGGGAATGGACGATGACGCCGTTGGCATCAGTCAGTATCACCATATTGTGGGTGTTGACGATCTGCTGGTAGAGCGTCTCCATGGCCGGTACGCCATGCGTGTGCAGCATGCGGTTCTGCTCGATCAGCAGGGACAGCTCATTGTTGCCGATCGGACCGAAGTCGGGTTCGGCGCCGGGCCGCAATCCATAGGCGAGAGAACGCTGGTGCGAGGTTTCGATGGCTTCAGTCATGCCGGTGCCCCCTTGCGGCGGCGCGGCGGCGCTGTTCAGATCTGCAGCAGATTTTCGATGCATATGGCCGCCTCGCGCATTGAACTCGCCAGGCGGACTCCACGGTCCCTGCGAGAGTGTCCCATAATGTAGCATCTGTACCGAAAGTGAGCAAAGGAAAGCGACCTTGAGTCGCGCCCTGTGTTGCTGGAATCGCCTGTCTGGCTACGTTCTTCATCAGTGGCGCCGATCTTGTCGAAGTGAGGTGCTGGGATTGTCCGGAGACTGCCCTTTGCTATAAGCAAGCATGGTGCCATCACATCAGGGAGAAAATCCTTGCCAATGACAGGGGGGCTTTGCTATAGTTCGCCTCCCCAATGAGAGGCACTCGATGCTGAGCAAAAGGGAGTGCCGGAAACGGCACTGCAGGAAAATCAGGGGGTTGACGAAACAAGCGAAACGCTGCATACTCTTCCTTCTCTGCTGCTGACAAACACAACGCTTTGTCGGAAACGCGGAAGGCACTACCGAACAAGTTCTTTAACAATTAACAGTCGATAAATGTGGGCATTTGATGAAGGTGCCAGCGGACTTCGGTTCGCTGCATACTTAAATTATCAAATGCTCACGAAAGAAGAAAAATAGGATACTTTGAAAGAA
>JANXSQ010000257.1 GCA_025356595.1 Janthinobacterium sp.
GGACATGGCAGGCAGCGGGAGTAAAAATCCACACTGACGGCCGCGCTTTTAATACAATGTCAAGTATATATTTAATAATATTGATAATAAATGATTTAATCGCACATAATTTCCTTAACTTGGGTGGATTGGCCTGCGCCCGACTATGCGAAGGATGAATGAGTGGGCCTTGTTTTCTCCTCGCGCGCGGAACCATGGTTTGTCCGGGGCGATGGGGCGCACGTAGCCGGCGGCGGCACCAGCACGGCGGCGGGGTGCGCCGGATCAATGGTGCCGGCCACCGCACGTTCTTGCCGATGCGGGGCGGCGAGGGGTGGCGGCATGCCTCGCTGATTGCGCCGCACCGCGGCGCGCCGCGTGATCAGAGGCGCGCTTGGTCGCCCCACACGTTCTTCATGCTGAAGCGCACGCCGACCTGGTCTTCATGCAGCGATTCGGCGATGGCGAACTCGGGCGCGCTGGTGCTGCGCGGCGCCAGCGCGGCCAGGGACGCGGCCGGGATCGCCACGCCGGCGCTGTCGCGCAGCGCGTGGACCTGGACGCCGTCCTTGTCCCTGCCGCGTTGCGTGACGACGCCGATTTCGCCGTTGTGCAGGCGCACGAGACTCCCCGGCGGATATTTTCCCAACTGGCGCACGAATTGCTCGGCCAGCACGGGGTCGATGGGCGACTTGGGTTCGAGGAAGATGTTGCGCAGCGCCAGATCGGGCAGGATGGAGCGCCGGTAGTTGCGCGCCGAGACGTGGGCGCAGTAGCGGTCGGCCAGGCCAATCAGTTTGGCGTTCTGGCTGATCTGTTCGCCGGTCTTGCCGCCCGGATAGCCGCTGCCGTCGTCGTTTTCGTGGTGCAGCATCACGCAGGAAATCCATTCCTGGTCCTCGACGCCGACGCAATTGAGCATTTCCGCGCTTTCCTCCGGATGGCGCCGCACGATGGCCTGTTCCTCGCTGGTCAGGGGGGTGTTCTTGTTCTGGAATAGTTCGTTGTGGCGCAGCATGCCGACGTTCATGGTCAGCGCGGCCACGGTGATGAGCAGCGTTTCCTGGCGGCTTTTCCCCATGCCGCCGGCGACCAGGATGGCGACCAGCGCCGTCTCGATGCAGTGGCGCACGGCGTAGGTGCCGGCGATCTGGTTGAGCAGCACGCAGGCCAGCGCGATGTCCGGATTCAGCTCGTAGGCGCGCAGCACTTCGGCGGCGATGGCGCGCAGTTCCTGCTCCGCGTTCTCCTTGCTGCGCAGTTCGTGCAGCAGGCGCTCCAGGCGGTGGTTGCTTTCGTTGAGCAGGTGCAGCACCGACGGCGGCGCCTCGTCGCGCACGTACAGGCCGGCGTCCAGCAGGCGCTTGAGCTGGCCTTTGTCGCTCGCCAGCTGGCCTTTGCGCAGCAGCGGTTCGCCGCTCTGTTCGATGCTGTACAGGTCCCAGGGCAGGGGTGTGCCGGGGATGATGTCGGAGAAGTTGATGCGCCGTTGAACCATGATGTTTCCCGTTTCGCCTGTCCGCGCGGTGCGCGCTGTGTGTCTGGTCGCCGGCGCTCGCCGGCCCGCGCCACGTTCTTATATCCGCGCCAGCCTGTGCAGCGCCTGGCGCAGGGTGTCGTCCTGCTTGGCGAAGCAAAAGCGCACGATGCCCGATTCCTGGCCGCGCTGGTAGAAGGCCGACACGGGAATGGCCGCGACCTTGATCTCGCTGGTCAGCCATTCGGCGAACTCGGCTTCCGGCGCGGCCGAGATGGCCGTGTATTTGACGCACTGGAAGTAGGTGCCGTCGGCCGGCAGCAGTTCGAAGCGGCTGCCCTCCAGGCCGGCCCGGAACAGATCGCGCTTGCGCTGGTAGAAGGCCGGCAGTTCGAGGTAGGGCGCCGGGTCGGCCATGTAGCCGGCCAGGCCGTGCTGCATGGGCGTGTTGACGGTGAAGACGTTGTACTGGTGGACCTTGCGGAACTCCGCGCTCAGGGCGGCGGGCGCGGCGACGTAGCCGACTTTCCAGCCGGTCACGTGGTAGGTCTTGCCGAAGCTGGAGACGACGAAGCTGCGCGCCGCCAGTTCGGCGTGGCGGCACAGCGATTCGTGGCGCACGCCGTCGTAGACATGTGTTCATAGACTTCGTCGGACAGGATCAGCACGTTGGTGCCGCGCACGATGTCGGCCAGCGCCTCGATGTCGTCCTGGCGCAGGATGGAGCCGGTGGGGTTGTGCGGCGTGTTGATGATGATCAGGCGCGTCCTGGCGCCGACGGCGGCGCCCACCTTGTCCCAAGGCACGCGGTAGCCCTGCGGACCCACCTCCATCGACACCGTCACAGGCACGCCGCCGGCCAGCGCGATGGCCGGCAGGTAGCTGTCGTAGGCCGGTTCGATGACGATCACTTCGTCGCCCGGATGGACGCAGCACAGGATGGCCGTCGTCAGCGCCTGGGTGGCGCCGGCGGTGACGGTGATCTCGGCGTTGGCGTCGTAGGCGTGGCCGTACAGGGCGTCGATCTTGGCGGCGATGGCCAGGCGCAGGGGCGCCGCGCCCGTCATCATCGGATATTGGTTGTGGCCGGCGTGCATGGCGGCGCTGACCATCTCGATCAGCTGCGGCTGGCAGCCGAAGTCGGGAAAACCCTGCCCGAGGTTGACCGCGCCATGCTCGGCCGCCAGGGCCGACATGCGGGAAAAGATGGTCGTGCCGACGGCCGGCAATTTGCTCTGCAGGGGCGGCGTCAGGGGTGGTGCATAGCGGCTGTTCATGGGTACGGGGATAAAAGTCGGTGGATCTATTCTAGCTCAGGCGTCACGCTCCGGTGTGGCAAAGCGGCCCGTGGATTTGATTAAAATGCGCGTCCGGGGTCTTGACTTTTTCACATGTCAGGGCGCGCGGCGGCGCGCTGCGCCTGCGCCGCGCGCCGGGTCGGACACTCAGTCTGCGGCCGGCGTCCAGGCCTCCGGCACGATGATTTTGAACATGCCGGCCTTGGCGGTCTTGCGCGCCAGTTTCAGCAGCGCCTTGTCCTTGGTGATGAGGATGTCGGCGTTGGCGTCGCGCGCCAGTTCGAGGAATTTCTGGTCGTCCTTGTCGGTGCAGACGGGCAGGCGCACGCCGGACACGGGCGGCGCGACGACGCTGATCAGGGCGTCGAAGCGGGCGGCGCTGACGGCGCGGCTCGCTTCGTCGAGCGGCAGGTGGGTGTAGTTCAGCACCACCAGGTATTCCATGCGGCAGTCCTCGCGCGTGATCGCCTGCACGGCGCCGCTTTCCAGGGCGGCCAGCAGGGCGGCCCAGCGCGGGTCCTTGAAGACGAATAAATCGAGGCAAACGTTGGTGTCGAGGACGATGCGTTTCGGAGCAGGTATCATGTCGGCAATTCTATTTTCGTAAATGTGTATTGGATTCTTATGTTGATTGTGCTTTCGCCCGCCAAGAGTCTCGACCTGGAGACGCCGCCCACCACCACACTGCACAGCACGCCCGATTTCCTCGAGCATTCGGCCCAGCTGATCGAGCGCATGCGCCAGTTTTCGCCGGCCGAGGTCGGCAGCATGATGGGCATTTCCGACGCCCTGTCGGCCCTCAACGTGGCCCGCTACGCTTCGTGGACGCCGCAGCTCGACGAGGCGCGCCAGGCCATCATGGCCTTCAACGGCGATGTCTACAACGGTTTCGACGCGCGCAGCCTGAAGCCGGCCCAGCTCGACTACGCCCAGTCGCGCGTGCGCATCCTGTCGGGCCTGTACGGCTTGCTGCGCCCGCTCGACCTGATCCACCCGCACCGTCTGGAGATGGGCACCCGCCTGGCCACTCCGCGCGGCAAGGACCTGTACGCCTTCTGGGGCGACACCATCACCAAGGCCCTCAACCGCAGCGCCGAGGAGCAGGGCGCCAAGGTGCTGGTCAACCTGGCCTCGGAGGAGTATTTCAAGTCCGTCAAGCCACGCCAGCTGGCCGTGCCGGTCATCGCGCCCGTGTTCGAGGACTGGAAGAACGGCAAGTACAAAATCATTTCCTTCTACGCCAAGCGGGCCCGCGGCATGCTGGCGCGCTACGCGGCCGTGAAGGGCATCACCGACCCGCAGAAGCTGAAGGGCTTCACGGTTGACGGCTACGCCTTCGACAAGAACGATTCCACCGATACCTCGTGGATCTTCCGCCGTCGCGTGGCCGACTAAAGGCCAGTCCGACGCCCGGTCCCGGCGGCCGGCGCCGACGGCCGGCTCGCGCCCCAGGGCAATAAAAAAACCGGGGCGCGCCCCGGTTTGTCCTTCCTTACTGCCAGAATTTCCACCAGTGACGCTCGGCCCGGCTGCCTTCCGGCGTCAGGAAGCGGCTGTTCGGGTAGTTCTTCAGGAAAACGCGCTGCGTGTCGTCGCGCAGGTCGGTCATGCCCAGCTTGTCGTAGTCGCGCATCATGATGAACAGCGCCTCTTCGATCGCCGGCGAGTCGCGGAAGTCGTTGACGGCGCTCTGCGCCCGGTTCAGCGACGCCAGATAGGCCTGGCGGCGGTAGTAGTAGCGCGCCACGTGCACTTCGTACTGGGCCATCGCGTTCACCAGATAGTTCATGCGCTGCAGCGCGTCGGGCGTGTATTGGCTCTCGGGGAACTTGTCGACCAGTTGCTTGAAGGCGGCGAAGGCTTCCCGTGTTGCTTTCGGGTCACGCTCGGTCGGGTCCTGGGCGTAGATAAAGTTCAGGAAGCCGATCTGGTCGTTGAAGTTGATCAGGCCGCGCAAATAGTACATATAGTCGACATTGGCGTGGTTCGGGTGCAGCTTGATGAAGCGCTCCACGGCCGCCAGCGCCTGGGCCTGGTCGCCCGACTTGTAGTAAGCGTAGGCGATTTCCATCTGCGCCTGTTGGGCGTAGGTACCGAAAGGATAGCTCGCTTCGAGCTTGCCGAACAACTGTATGGCACGCTCGTAGTGCTGTCCGGTCATTTCTTCCCGCGCCTCCGAGTATAATTTCGTAACTGACCAGTTTTTGGTCTCATCAATTTTTTCGGGCAACAAGCTGCAAGCGGACAGTCCGAGCAGAACGATTGAAGTGACAACCAACGATAATTTTTTTTGCATGACGTTTTGCAAGAAGGTTTTAACCAAGTTTTTACAATAGGCTGATTATAGCCGATGGGAATGCTGTGATATTAACTCCGAAGCCGAATTTGGCCGACCCCGTGTCTGCCCCCTTTGATCACCACGAACCCGAAGACGAGTTCGATGTCGATTTTACGGCCGACGACGCCCCTGACGCCGTCGATTCGATGGCGCCGATTGAACTGGAACTGACCCCGCCCGCATGCGGCCAGCGCCTCGATAAAGTCATTGCAAAAATGGTGCCCCAATTCTCCCGCAGCCGTTTGCAGCTGTGGATGGACGCCGGTTTCGTCACCGTCGACGGCAAGATCGCGACCACCAAGATGACGGCCTACGGCGACGAAAAGATTGTCATTCTGCCGCAAAGCGCGCCGGAAGACGAGGCTTTTAAGCCCGAAGAGATGGAATTGAACATCGTCCACGAGGACGAGCATATCATCGTCATCAACAAACCGGCCGGACTGGTGGTCCATCCGGGCGCCGGCAACTGGTCCGGCACCCTGCTCAACGGCTTGCTGCACCATTGCCCGCAACTGGCCGGCGTGCCGCGCGCCGGCATCGTCCACCGCCTCGACAAGGACACCAGCGGCCTGATGGTGGTCGGCAAGACGCTGGCCTCGCAGACCGACCTGGTGCGCCAGCTGGCCGCGCGCACCGTCAAGCGCGAGTATTTCGCGCTGGTCTGGGGCACGCCGAAGGCGAGCGGCACCATCGACGCCTCGATGGCGCGCCACCCGCGCGACCGCATCAAGATGGCCGTCTCGGAGAACTTCTCCGCCAAGCCGGCCATCACGCACTACGAACTGCTCGCTTCGGGTTTGCTGGACCGCCGTCCCGTCAGCCTGGTGCAGTGCCGCCTTGAAACGGGGCGCACCCACCAGATCCGCGTGCACATGCAATCGCTGGGCTTCTCCCTGGTCGGCGACGCGCTGTACGGCAAGCAGCATCTGGTGTCGGTCTTCCCGCGCCAGGCGCTGCAGGCGCGCCGTCTCGGCCTGGTGCATCCGGGCACGGGCAAGGATTGCGAGTGGCTGGTGCCGCTGGCGGCCGACTTCGCCGGTTTGATCGCCCAGGCCGGCATCGCCGAACCCGAGGTCATCTGACGATGGCGACACCGTTCCTGGTGCCGCACTGGCCGGACTTGCCGGCCGGCGTGGGCGCGCTGGCGACGCAGCGCAACGGCGGCGTCAGCCCCGCGCCCTACGGCGACGGCAAGGGCGGCAAGGGCCTGAACCTGGGCGTGCATGTGGGCGACCAGTTGCGCAACGTCGAACTCAACCGCTACCTGCTGCGGGGCGTCTTGCCGGCCGCGCCGGCCTGGCTGAGCCAGGTGCACGGCGAGGTCGTGCTGGACGCGGCCGCGGTGGCCGCCGACAGCGCGCCGCAGGCCGACGCCAGCTTCACGGCGGCGCGCAGGACGGTCTGCGCGGTGCTGACGGCCGATTGCCTGCCGGTGTTGTTCAGCGATGTCGACGGGAACGTCGTGGCGGCGGCGCATGCCGGCTGGCGCGGCTTGGCCGGCGGCGTGCTGGCGCGCACCGTGGCGGCGATGCGCGCGGCCGGCGCGGGCGAGATCCTCGCCTGGCTCGGTCCGGCCATCGGCCCCAGCGAATTCGAGGTGGGCGCCGACGTGCTGGCGGCCTTCCGCGCCGGCGCCGACACGTCCGAGGCGCGCGCCTGGGTCGACGCGGCCTTCGCGCCGATCGCCGGCCGGCCGGGCAAATACCTGGCCGACATCTATGCGCTGGCGCGCGGCGTGCTGCGCCGCGACGGCGTCGAACGGGTCGCCGGCGGCGGCTGGTGCACCGTCTCGGAGGCGGCGCGCTTCTATTCCTACCGGCGCGACGGCGTCACCGGGCGGCAAGCAAGTTTGATCTGGCGCAAATAGACCAGCGGAAAACTGTACTACTGTGCCCGGCGCCCGCTTAAGATGCTGGGTCGCCGGGACCGGGGCCGGGACCGCTGGCCGGTTCCGCGGGCGCGGCCGGTTTTTCGGCGGCGGCGCGCTTGGCTTTGCGGCGCCGTCCGCCGGCCAGGTAATTTAGTATCGCAAGAGGCAGCACGCAATAGATTAAAAACGTCATAATTCCGGCGACAATGGACGGTTCGGTCAGGGCCATCAGCCCGACCACATAAATCCATGCAACAGCGACGATCAGCATAAAACGGCCTTGGTAAAAATAGATTTCTAATTTCTAAATGGACTCAAACATATGAATATGCCCGATCCTCAAGTGATGACGAACGCGTGGATAGCGCAGCTGAACGACCCGAACCAATGGAAAACCTGGTCCGACATGGTGCCGCAGGCGCCGGAAAACCCCCTCGCGGCCATTCTTCAGGATGCCGGCGCCAGCATCGAGCCGGAGGCGCTGGAGGAGCTGAAAAACGATTACATGCGCAAATTGGGCGCGCTCTGGGCCGATTTCATGGCCGGCAAGACGCCGGAACTGGCCGACCGCCGTTTCGCGGCGCCGGCCTGGCGCGAGAATCCACTGTCGGCCTACAGTGCCGCATCATACCTGCTCAACGGCCAATTCCTCATGGCGCTGGCCGACGCCGTCGAAACGACGCCGCACAAGAGGCAGAAAATCCGCTTCGCCGTGCAGCAGATCGTCGACGCGATGTCGCCCGCCAATTTCTTCGCCACCAATCCGGAGGCGCAGCAAAAAGTCATCGAAACCAAGGGCGAGAGCCTGAGCAAGGGCCTGGCCAATATGCTGGCCGACATGCAGAAGGGGCGCATCTCGCAGTCGGACGAGTCGGCCTTCGAAGTGGGCCGCAACGTCGCCACCACGCCGGGCACGGTGGTCTTCGAGAACGAACTTTTCCAGCTGATCCAGTACACCCCGACGACGCCGGCCGTGCATCAGCGCCCGCTGCTGATGGTGCCGCCGTGCATCAACAAATTCTACATCCTCGACCTGCAGCCGGAAAACTCCCTGGTGCGCTACGCCGTGGAGCAGGGCAACACCGTGTTCCTGATGTCGTGGCGCAATCCCGATAAATCCATGGGCCAGGTGACCTGGGACGATTACATCGAGCAGGGCGCCATCGAGGCGCTGCGCGTGGCGCAGGAGATCTCCGGCCAGGACCAGGTGAACCTGTTCGGCTTCTGCGTCGGCGGCACCATCGCCGCCACCGCCCTGGCCGTGCTGAAGGCGCGCGGCGAGAGCCCTGCCGCCAGCCTGACCCTGCTGACGACCCTGCTGGACTTTTCCGACACCGGCGTGCTCGACGTCTTCATCGACGAAGCCCAGGTGAGCAAACGCGAAAAAGCCCTCGCCAAGGGCGGCTTGCTGCCCGGCAGCGACCTGGCCAGCACCTTCTCCAGCCTGCGTCCGAACGACCTGATCTGGAACTACGTGCAGTCGAACTACCTCAAGGGCAACGAACCGCCGGCCTTCGACCTGCTGTACTGGAACGCCGACAGCACAGGACTGCCGGGGCCGATGTTCTGCTGGTACCTGCGCCACACCTATCTGGAAAACAGCCTGCGCGTGCCCGGCAAGCTGAGCGTCGCCGGCGCACAAGTCGACCTGTCCAGCATCGACGTGCCGACCTTCATCTTCGGCTCGCGCGAAGACCACATCGTGCCGTGGACGGCGGCCTACGCCTCGACGGCGCTGATCAACCCGAAAAAACAGAAGGCCAACCGCTTCATCCTGGGCGCCTCGGGCCACATCGCCGGCGTCATCAACCCGGCCTCGAAGAAAAAGCGCAGCTACTGGAGCAACGACGCGGCGCGCGGCGCGAAAGCCAAGCCGCTCGGCGCCGACGACTGGTTGAGCGGCGCCACCGAACACGCCGGCAGCTGGTGGCCGGAATGGGCCGGCTTCCTGGCCGAGCACGGCGGCGAGGACGTCAAGGCGCCGGCCAAGCCGGGCAACCGCAAGCACAAGGCCATCGAAGCGGCGCCTGGGCGCTACGTCAAGGTGCGCGCCGAGAAGGCGTGAACGCTGGCGCCTGAAGGCGCCGGCGGGGTGGGGCGGAGGGCGAGCGCGGACCGATGGCGGCGGGTCCGGAGCGGTCACGGCGGGGTTTCCCGGCGACGCGCCGGGCTGCCCGCCCGGGCGGTTTGGTTGCGTTGCAATAAAAAGAGTAATCTTGCACGCCCATGTGCAAAACCCCCGCCTTCCACTCTATAATAGAAAAAGTAGGCAAGTGCGAAAGCGGACCGAAGTTCGCTTTTTTTTCGGATTTATTAAGTACGCGCTGCGGCGCAATAAGTGGACTTGAGATGAGTAGTGCGAAAAAAAACCTTGAACGCCTGATCAAGAAATACCCGAACCGCCGTCTGTACGACACACAAACCAGTTCGTATATTACGCTGACCGACGTCAAGCAATTGGTGCTCGAGAGCGAAGAATTCACCGTTGTCGACGCCAAGTCGAACGAAGACCTGACGCGCAGCATCCTGCTGCAGATCATCCTCGAAGAAGAAGCGAACGGCGCGCCGATGTTCTCCAGCGTCGTCCTGTCGCAGATCATCCGCTACTACGGCCACGCCATGCAGGGGATGATGGGTTCCTACCTGGAAAAGAACGTCCAGGCCTTCACCGACATCCAGCACAAGTTCACCGGCAACTCGGCCGGCACCTTCGAAGGCAAGCCCTTCAGCCCGGAAATGTGGACCCAGTTCATGAACGTGCAAGGCCCGATGATGCAGGGGATGATGAACAACTACATCGACCAGAGCAAGAGCCTGTTCGTGCAAATGCAAGAGCAAATGCAAAGCCAGAGCAAAAACCTGTTCGGCACCTTCCCCTTCCCCGCCCCGACCGACAAAAAGTGACGCAAGGCTAACCGGGGACAGACGGGGACGCCGAGTCCACGATTTCCGGGAAATCTTTCCCGGAAATCGTGGTCCGTCCCCGGTTTCCGCTGCGGTTTGCGGTGGACGAGGTACAATAGCAGATTCGCCTCATATTTTTCCTCGCATCCAACTATGTCTTCAATTTCCCGTATTCCCGTAGTACCTGCCCAGCCAGAAACTGTTCTGGCCATGACCGGCACGGCGCCTAAAGTGGGGTTCGTTTCCCTCGGCTGCCCGAAAGCCCTGGTCGACTCCGAACAAATCCTGACTCAGCTGCGTGCCGAGGGCTACGAAACGGCGAAATCGTATGACGGCGCCGATCTGGTGATCGTCAATACCTGCGGCTTCATCGACGCCGCGGTGCAGGAGTCGCTCGACGCCATCGGCGAGGCCCTGGCCGAAAACGGCAAGGTCATCGTGACCGGTTGCCTGGGCGCCAAGAAGGACGCGGCCGGCGACGACATCATCATGAAGATCCACCCGAAGGTCCTGGCCGTGACCGGCCCGCACGCGCTCGGCGAGGTGATGGATTCGGTGCATAAGTACCTGCCGAAGCCGCACGCGCCTTTCTTCGACCTGCTGCCGCCGCAAGGCGTCAAGCTGACGCCCAAGCATTACGCCTATCTGAAGATTTCCGAAGGCTGTAACCACCGTTGCAGCTTCTGCATCATCCCCTCGATGCGCGGCGACCTCGTGTCGCGCCCGATCGCCGAGCTGATGCTGGAGGCGGAGAACCTGTTCAAGGCCGGCGTCAAGGAGTTGCTGGTCATTTCGCAGGACACCAGCGCCTATGGCGTGGACGTCAAGTTCCGCTCCGGTTTCTGGAACGGCCGCCCGGTCAAGACGCATATGACGCAACTGGTCGGCGCGCTGGGCGAGCTGGCCAAGCAGTACGGCGCCTGGGTCCGTCTGCACTATGTCTATCCTTACCCGCACGTCAATGAAATCATCCCGATGATGAGCGGCGGCAACATCCTGCCTTACCTGGACGTGCCGCTGCAACACGCGCATCCGGATGTGCTCAAGCGCATGAAGCGCCCGGCCAGCGGCGAGAAGAACCTGGACCGCATCCAGGCCTGGCGCGCCATGAATCCGGATCTGACGATACGCTCGACCTTCATCGCCGGCTTCCCCGGCGAGACGGAGGCGGAATTCGAGTACCTGCTGGACTTCCTGAAGGAAGCGCAGATCGACCGTCTGGGCTGCTTCGCCTATTCGCCGGTCGAAGGCGCCACCGCCAACGCGCTCGACAATCCGGTGCCGGAAGAGTTGCGCGAAGAGCGCCGCGGCCGCGTCATGCTGCTGCAGGAGGAAATCTCCAAGAAGCGCCTGCAGGCCAAGGTCGGCAAGACCGTGCGCGTGCTGATCGATGAAGTCGAAGCGAGCGGCGCCGCCATCGGCCGTTCCAGCGCCGACGCGCCGGAGATCGACGGCGTGGTCTACGTCAAGCGTCCCTTCGAACCGCACAAGAAACTCCTCGTCGGCGAGTTCTACGACGTCGAAGTCACCGCCGCCGACGCGCACGACCTGTGGGCCGCCGCGTAAGGCTGCGCGCCCCGGGCTTGCCCGGCGCGGTAGAATAATTTGATTCAAGGCGGACCGGCGTTTATCGTTGTCCGCCTTTTTTTTTATAGGTAGCCATGAGCATTCAAAAATCCCTGCAGACCACCCTGGTGCACACCGATTACGCGGCGCCGGCCGGTTTCGCGGCCTTTCCCGCGCCCATACACCACGCCTCGACCGTGGTGTTCAAGGACGTCGCCGCGATGCGCTCGGGCGAGTGGAAGGAAAAGAACGGCTACACCTACGGCCTGCACGGCACGCCGACCACCTTCACGCTGGAGGCGCGCCTGGCCGAGATCGAGGACGGCGAGCATTGCCTGCTGGCGCCCAGCGGCCTGGCGGCCATCGCCATGGTCGACTTCGCGCTGCTCAAGAGCGGCGACGACGTGCTGCTGCCGGAAAACGTCTACAACCCGAACCGCGAGCTGGGCAAGTGGCTGGAGCAGGACTTCGGCATCACGGCGCGCTATTACGATCCGCTCATCGGCGCCGGCATCGCCGCGCTGATCCAGCCGAACACCCGGCTGATCTGGACCGAGGCGCCCGGCTCCGTGTCGATGGAGGTGCCGGACCTGCCGGCCATCTGCGCCGCCGCCCACGCGCGCGGCGTGCTGGTCGCGCTCGACAACACCTGGTCGGCCGGACTGGCTCTGCGCGGCTTCGCGCTGGGCGTCGACATCATCATGCAGGCGCTGACCAAATATCAGTCGGGCGGCTCGGATGTGTTGATGGGCGCCGTCATCACGCGCGACCGCGCCCTGAACGACCGCCTGGCGCTGGCGCACATGCGCCTGGGCATGGGCGTGGGCGCCGACGACGCCTATCTGGTGCTGCGCAGCCTGGCGACCATGAAGCTGCGCTTCGAAGCCCACGACGCGGCCGCCCGCAAGGTCGCCGCCTGGCTCAAGGCGCGTCCGGAAATTGCCACGGTGCTGCATCCGGCCTTCGAGGATTGCCCCGGCCACGCCATCTGGAAACGCGACTTCAGCGGCGCCGGCGGCCTGTTCTCCGTGCTTTTCGACGCCCGCTACAGCGAGCAGCAGACGGACCGTTTCGTCGACGCGCTGAGCCTGTTCAAGATAGGCTGGAGTTGGGGCGGCGCCAACAGCCTGTGCGTGCCTTACCGCATAGGCGCGATGCGCAAGGGCTGGCCGGCGGGCGGCCAGTTGGTGCGCTTCAACATCGGCCTGGAGGATCCGCTCGACTTGATCGCCGACATCGAAGCGGCGTTCGCGGCCATGTAGCCCGGACGGCGCCGCCTTAAACCGCGCCGCGCCTTTGCCGGATCGCGCCACAATAGCTTGCAAATTGCAAAATAAGCAATCTATAATTGTGGCGATTATTTATGCGAAACAGGGGCGCAGCGGTGAAAAGACGATACCTACTCAAGGCCGCCGCCGCGCTGCCACTGTTGCCCTTCGTCTCGCCCGCGGCGCTGGCCGCGCCGGCGCGCCCGCGCGTGCGGCCCGGCGAGCCCGGCTGGCCATCGGCGGCGCAGTGGGACGGCCTGAGCGCCGACGTCGGCGGCCGCCTGATCAAACTCGAGGCGCCTTTCGCCGCCTTTCGCCGCCTGCGCCGCCGCGCCCACCGGCCCGGCCTGCGCCGCCGCGCTGGGCCAACTCGAGAACACCTTCGCCATCGGCGACGCGCCGGCCCTGACGCAGACCAGCGGCTGGCTCGATGCCTGGACCTCGCAGCCGAGCGCCTACGCGGTTGCCGCGCGCGACACGGCCGACGTGGTCGCGGCGGTCAACTTCGCCCGCACCCACAATCTGCGCCTGGTCGTCAAGGGCGGCGGCCACAGTTACCAGGGCGGCTCGGACGCGCCCGACTCGCTGCTGCTGTGGACCCGCCACATGAACGAGGCAAGCGTGCGCGATGGTTTCGTCGCGCAGGGTTGCGCCGCCGCGCCGCCGCAAGCGGCCGTGACGCTGGGCGCCGGCGCGATGTGGATCGACGCCTACGACGCCGTGACCACGCGCGGCGGGCGTTACGTGCAGGGCGGCGGATGCACGACGGTCGCCGTCGCCGGCCTGGTGCAGAGCGGCGGCTTCGGCAACTTCTCCAAGAACTACGGCACGGCGGCGGCCGGCCTGCTGGAGGCCGAAGTGGTGACCGCCGACGGCGCGGTGCGCATCGCCAACGCCTGCAGCAACCCCGAGCTGTTCTGGGCCCTGAAGGGCGGTGGCGGCGGCAGCCTTGGCGTCGTCACGCGCCTGACCCTGCGCACGCGCGCCTTGCCCGAGACCATGGGCGCGCTCTTCGGCACCCTGAAGGCGGGCACGGACGAAGCCTACCGGGCGCTGATCGCCAAGCTCATTTCCTTTTATCAGAGCGCGCTGTTCAATCCCCACTGGGGCGAGCAGATCGCCTTCAACAGCGACAATGTCGTCAACATCTCGCTGGTCTTCCAGGGCCTGAGCGAAGAGCAGGCGACGCTGCTCTGGGCGCCCTTCGTCGAGTGGGTGCGGGCGCGCCCGGAATACACTTTCGAGTCGCCGCTGAAGTGCCTGGCCATGCCGGCGCGGCATTTCTGGGACGCGGCGTTTTTCGCCCAACACGCGCCGGGCCTGATGCTGGCCGACGCGCGGCCGGGCGCGCCCGCCCACCACGCGCAGTGGAAGGGCGACCTCGACGAGGCCGGCTGGTTCATCCACGCCTATCGGTCGGCGTGGTTGCCGGCGGCCCTGCTGGGCGAAGACCGGCAGGCGCGCCTGGCCGACGCTGTGTTCCGCTGCACGCGCCACTGGCGCGTCGCCTTCCACTTCAACAAGGGCCTGGCCGGCGCGCCGCCGGAAGCGATCGCGGCGGCGCGCGACCCGGCCATGCATCCGCAGGCCTTGGACGCCTTCGCGCTGGCCATCATCGCCGGCGGCGGTAAGCCGGCCTATCCCGGCATGCCGGGCGGCGGCGCCGATCTGGCGCGGGCGCGGGAGCGCGCCGCCGGCATCGCCAAGGCGATGGAGGCGCTGCTGACGGTGGCGCCCGGCGCCGGCTCCTATGTGTCCGAGAGCGACTATTTTCAGGCCGACTGGCAGACGGCTTTCTGGGGCGCGAACTACCCGCGCCTGGCGGCGGCGAAACGGCAGTACGACCCGCACGGCTTGTTCTTCGTCCGCCACGGCGTCGGCAGCGCGGACTGGAGCGAGGATGGCTTTTCGCCCCAGGCGCCGGCCATCCCCGCCCAAGGCCGGGCGGGGCGCGGCCGGACGCCGGGGTAGGCGTGGCATGACGGCGGCGCGCGGCTGTGCGCCCCGACAAACGCCGCGGCGCAAAACACGCTTGCCTTCGCTAACTGAACAATCGATCCATTTCGTATCTCACGCCGGGGGTGGCCGTGCCAGTATCGTTCTCCATTTATCTCGACCTGCTGCGCTTCCTTGCCGCGCTGGCGGTGTTTCTCGCCCATCTGGGCTCGTTTCCATTCTCGAAAAACGTCCTCTGGGCGCCCCTTGCCGCCTACGGCGACATCGCCGTCACCCTGTTCTTCCTCATGTCCGGCTATGTGATTTCCTACGTCTCCGCGCGGCGCGAGAATCATCCGGAAGCCTATTTCGGCAGCCGGCTTTCGCGCCTGTATTCGATCATCGTGATCGCGCTGCCGTTGACCTTTCTGTTCGACGCGGCCGGCCAGTTCCTGAACCCGGCGTTCTACGTTTTGCCGAAGGTGCTGGCCAAGCCGGAGAGCTGGGCCGGCTATTTGTCGGCGTTGTTCTTCGTCAATGAATACCAGGTCTTCGGCTTCCACGGAATCTCGCCGGGCAGCAACGCGCCGTACTGGTCGCTGAGTTTCGAGGCCACCTACTACCTGGTCGCCGGCCTGGCGCTGTTCAGCCGGCGCGCTTTCTGGATACCCGCCAGCGTCCTGATCCTTGTGCTGGCGGGGCGGACGGTCATCGCCCTGTTTCCCGTCTGGATACTGGGCTTCCTGCTGTACCGGGTGAAGGCCGGCGCGGCCAGGCGCAGCGGCATGGCGCTGGCCGGATTCGGCGTCTCGGCGCTGCTGCTCGCCTGCCTGCCGCTCATCGAACGCCATTTGCCCAGTTCGGCCAGCCGCGTTTTCCTGCCCTGGGGACGCCTCGAACTCAATCGCGACATCGTCGCCGACTACTTCATCGCCGCCGTCTTCGCCTGGCATCTGCTGTGCGCGCGCGGCGTGCTGTCGGCCGGCTGCGCGCCCCTGGACCGGCTGAAGTCCGGCATACGCTGGCTGGGATCGTTGACCTTTCCGCTCTACCTGTTCCACTATCCGGCGCTGTGTTTTTTTTCCGCGATCAGCCCCTGGCCCGCCACCTCGCCGTGGCGGGTGCTGTTCGTCGCCACCCTGAGCGGCGCGCTGGCGATCGTCCTGACGCCGCTTTGCGAGCGCTTGAAAACATCCATCCGCCAGAAATTCATCCTGGCCGACTTCATGCATCCGACGCTCCTGGGGGCATTTTCCCGCTACGCCAAGCGCGCGCCGCTGGGACGCTGAGCCGGCGCGCCTACGCCGCCAGCGCCGCGTCGCCGTGCAGGGCCTGCTTGAACGGTTCCAGTCCGAGCCGCTCGGCGACGTCGATGAAGCGTTCGGCGTCGCTGTCGCGCAGGCGCAGATAGCGCTCCAGCAGGCGCTGCACCGCCGCCGGCAGGCGCGCCCGGCTGAACGGCGGGCCGATGATGTGGCCGACGGCGGCGCCGCCGCTCTGCCGCGCGCCTATCGTCAGTTGGTAACCCAGCGCGCCGTCGCGTTCGACGCCATGGATGCCGATGTGGCCGATGTGGTGGCCGCGCGGCTGGGCGCAGCCGGACAGGTTCAAGTCCAGTTCGCCGATGTCGTGCAGGTAGTCGAGCTGTTCGACGCGCTGCCGGATGGCCCGCGCCAGCGGGTGGGCGACGGCGTCCGGCGCGGCGCCGTGCGCGCCCAGGGCGATGGCGCGCGGCGTGGCCAGGTTCAGCAGGTCGAGCTGCTGCCACAGGGCGAACAGGTCGCGCCGGCGCACGTCGGCCATGATCAGGTCCTGCTGCGCCGAGACGCGCAGCTCGCCGAATCCGTAGCGCTCGGCCAGGTCGGCGACGGCGTCCATCTGGTCGGCCGTGATGTCGCCGCGCGCCGCGCCGCGCGCCGCCAGCGTGATGGTCACGGCGGCGTAGGCGCTCTCCTTGTGGCGCTGCACATTGTCCTCGCGCCAGCGCGCGAAGCCGCTGTGCTGGCGCGCGTGGCGCTCGTCGCGGCGCGCGTCGGCGTCGCGCGGCGCGGCGGCGTAGTCGGGCCAGCTGAAGCGGGCCG
>JANXSQ010000327.1 GCA_025356595.1 Janthinobacterium sp.
ACGACGGTGCTGACGCGGCTCCGGTCTGCCGGCGGCGCCTCGTTATAATCGTCGACTTTGCTGACGGATCGACGGGGGTATAGCTCAGCTGGGAGAGCGCTTGCATGGCATGCAAGAGGTCAGCGGTTCGATCCCGCTTACCTCCACCAAAGCACAGAAAATTGAGCAGTTCGTGGTCCCCATCGTCTAGAGGCCTAGGACATCACCCTTTCACGGTGAGTACAGGGGTTCGAATCCCCTTGGGGACGCCAGATTCGACGGCTTGCGGGGCAATCGCCGGCAAGCAAGTCAACAGCATCAACAGATTAAGCCGCCTAGTGCGGCTTTTTTGTTTTTGTCCCTCCTTTATCTCCTCACTTCCTCGTCGCCTCCTCGTGATGGACGCGAAAACCGCTCCCATTTAATATTCCCTGATTATTTTCCGTGGCGGCGCATCGATGTGGCTTATGCGAAAATGTTTCTTTTCGCTAGGATACTGCACGATGAATTTTCTGGAGCTGCTTTTCCAGGACGCGACGGGGCGTCTGAACACCACCGAGCATGAGCGCGGAGCGATGTATGACTGGCTGAAGGGCTGTCGCATCGACAATCCGGCGGCCGGCGAAGGCGGCGTCATGGCGGGTATTCCCGGCAATGACTGGTATCGCTTGCCCGAGCCCGTGACCGTTGGCGGCCAGCGCACGGATCTGGTGGTGGGCAATATGATCGGCAGTTATTTCGTCTTCGCCGGCCAGCACGCGGCGCTGTTCGCGGCTGAACTTGACCTTCAATATGACGCCGATAATAAGATGGACAGGCCCCAGGGCCTGGATTCCTTGTTGGCGGTGTATGAACTCGATGCCGACGGCGAAATGAGCGAACTGGAGGAGGGCGGCGCAGCCCCCTCCGCGGCATCGGACACCGATTTGCCGCGGCATTTCGACGACGTGTATTTCCGCGTGACGGATCTGAGCGACGCCGGGCGGATAGAAACGCGCACCACCATCGCCTGGCAGAGCAGCAGTTTCACGGGATTCACTTTGCTCGGCACGACCTTCTTTGGCTACGGATCGCAGCTGGAAAACCCGGAGATGCGCCAGCATTTAACGGTGATGGCGGCCGATTGGGCCTTGCGCAAGGAATGTGCGGCGCAGGCGCAGGCCGGTTTGGCCGCCGCCTGGCCGTATGCGCCGCGCCAGCGGATTGTCGACATGGCCAGTTATCAGCGCGAAATCGCCTATGTCGTCTCTCTGGCGCGGGGGTATGAGCTGCGCCGCGACAAGGGCTATCGCTTCCACACCGACGACCCGTTCTGGATCTATGCCGCGTGCGATATGCGTTTCCGCGAGTTTTCCCTGAAATACACGGCCGGCCTGCCGTGCGCGGAATTGGAGCGCCCGCTGGAGTTGGCGGTCGGGGCGTATGAAAAGGCGCGCGTGGCGCTCACGCTGGAGTACGGGCAGGGCGAATTGTCGGCCTTGAATTTCGACGATTTGCAGGAGTATGCCCGCTGCATGCAGCTTGCGGGTGCCTGTATCCTGCTGGGTCGAAGCGACCTTGTCGCGCGCGTCGCCGCGATGCAGGACCATGAATATCGCGGCGAGGACGCCTTTTTCGAGGGCTTGCTGCAATTCGAGCTGGCGGATCGGGTCGACGATGTCGACGAGTGGTATTACGACGTGCCTTACACCCACCTTGTCGATTGTTTCGAGGAGGACGAGGACGGGCGGCCGGATTGCCTCGCGCGGTTTTTGCGGGCCTGGCATCCGGCGCTCGTTAGCGGCACCTGGTACAACGGCCATTTGCGTGCCAATGGTCCCGGCGGTTATTTCGGCCTGTGGGCGTTCGAAGCCGCCGCGCTGGCGTATCTGATGGATATCGACGATTCCGGGATCATGCATTGGGCTTATCCGGCGGATCTGGTCGCGCATGCGCGCCAGCGCTTGCCGCGCCGGCGTGCGTGAGCTTGATGCGGCTACCGATGCCGCCGGCGCGGTTTGGCCGCCGCCGGGCGGATGAAGCGGATCGGGTGGATGTCGCATTTGTCATTTGCGCAGCATCGGCGGAAGCGGCGGCGATGGCAAGAAATTAAGCTTGTCGGAGCACCCGTGTTTTACCCCGCCCCGGGCTCGTTTTCATAGGGAAATAAACCTCGGCGATGCGGCTGCGTCTATTGATTTGGCGGGGGGCTTCGTGTTAAACTTCGCGCACGCTTTTTTGAGGGGTAAAGAACTCCTCGAATCAGAGTCCGCTGAGCGGCATTGATCAGCACAGGTCCCCATCGTCTAGAGGCCTAGGACATCACCCTTTCACGGTGAGTACAGGGGTTCGAATCCCCTTGGGGACGCCAGTTTTTTGGCAAAGGCACTACCAGGTCAGGATGCGCGGTTCGGCATTCAGGACAGATTTCTGTCCCCATCGTCTAGAGGCCTAGGACATCACCCTTTCACGGTGAGTACAGGGGTTCGAATCCCCTTGGGGACGCCAAGACAGTGCCGGTGCGATGCTCAACAGCGTTGCAGCCGGCAATTTTTTTTGCCTCGAGCATCAGCAATGTCCTCCGATAAAAAACCCGCACCATCCCTGGCGCTGTTCTGCAAAGTTGTCGACAACTACGGCGACATCGGCATCTGCTGGCGCCTGGCCCGGCAGTTGTGGCGCGAGCATGGCGTCGCCGTTACCTTGTGGGTCGACGATTTGCGCAGCTTCCGGCGCATTTGCCCGGAAGTGGACGTGGACGCCGAGGCGCAGCGGGTGGCCGGCGTGGCGGTGCGCCGCTGGCGCGACCAGGACGGCGTGTTCGGCGCCGCCGACGTGGCCGACATCGTCATCGAATTCTTCGCCTGCGACATCCCGCCCGGCTACATCGCCGCGATGGCGCAGTGCCAGCCGCGTCCGGTGTGGTTGAATCTGGAGGGTTTGAGCGCAGAGGAGTGGGTCGAGGGTTGTCATACCTTGCCCTCGCCGCATCCGCGTCTGCCCCTGACTAAGCATTTCTTCTTCCCCGGCTTCACGGCGCGGACCGGCGGCTTGCTGTGCGAAGCCGGCCTGGACGAGCAGCGCCGGCAATTCCAGTCCGATGCGGCGGCGATGGCGGCCTTCCTGGCGCCGTTCGGTGTGACGGAGGCGGACATGGCGTCGACCAAGGTGTCGCTGTTTTGCTATCCCGAGGCGCCGGTCGCGGCCCTGTTCGAGGCCTGGCGGGGCGGCGCCGGCGCCGTCACCTGCCTGGTGCCCGAGGGTGTCGGCGGCGCGGCGGTGGAGGCCTTCCTCGGCGCGCCGGCCGTCGCCGGCGCGGCGCGCACGCGCGGCGCGCTCAGTGTGCGCGTGCTGCCCTTCGTCGCGCAGGCGGACTACGACCGGCTGTTGTGGGCCTGCGATTTGAATTTCGTGCGCGGCGAGGATTCCTTTGTGCGCGCGCAATGGGCCGGCAAGCCCTTCGTATGGCATATTTACCCGCAGGATGAAAACCTGCATCATGTGAAGCTGCGCGCCTTCCTGCGCCGCTACGCCGGCGGCGAGGACGCGCTGGCCTGGCGCTGGAATGGCGTGTGCGCCGGCGACGCGTCGGAGCAGCCCGGCTGGTCCGCGCTGTGGACGGCGTTTTTGGCCGACATGCCGCGCAGCGCCGTCCGCTGCGACGATTGGCGGCGGGAAATGCTGGCAAATGGCGATCTGAGCGGTAATCTGATGAAATTTGCCTGTGCGCTGGCAGCGGTGGCGGCTGAAAAATAAGGTACAATCCCCGGTTAATTTATAAGATATTTTTAATTCGATCAGACGTGAGCTGACGGCTTTTGGCCAGGCGACAGATGATTTTTATGCAACCCACTTTTTACGTACATTTACTATGAAACCTGCAAAAGAAATTCGTGTTGGCAACATCATCATGGTTGACAGCAAGCCTATGATCGTATTGCGCTCCGACATCAATGGTTCGAGCCGCACGGGCTTCACATACAAATGGAAGATGAAGAATCTTCTGACCAACAGCCCGCAGGAAAACGTATTCCGCGGCGACGACAAGTTCGACGTCGTCGTTCTGGACAAAAAACCGGTCACGTATTCGTATTTCGCCGACCCATTGTTCGTCTTCATGGACACTGAATACAATCAGTACGAAATCGAAGAAGAAAACCTGGGCGACGCCTTGCACTACCTGAAGGACGGCATGGAATGCGAAGCCGTTTTCTACGACGGCAAAGCGATCTCGGTTGAACTGCCAACCACCATCGTGCGTCAGATCGTCTACTCGGAGCCTGCTGTCAAAGGCAACACCTCGGGTAACGTCTTGAAAGAAGCCAAAATCGAAAACGCCATCGAAGCGCATTGCCACATCGTGCAAGTGCCTTTGTTCGTCAGCGGCGACGATGCGATCGAAATCGACACCCGCACCAACGAGTACAAGCGCGTGATCCGCAACTAAGTTAGTCGCGCCGCAAAGGAAGCCGTCCCTCGTGGGCGGCTTTTTTTTCGTGCGCCCGGCAGGGCGCACTTACTTGGAGGTGAAAGTCCTCTACTCGCCCGACAAGGGGAAGAGTTAGCTGCACGGCAAGGGTGTCGCGGGCGACTGCGAATCTGGAGGAAGCCGAAAGCAAAGCGCT
>JANXSQ010000328.1 GCA_025356595.1 Janthinobacterium sp.
AGCGCTTTGCTTTCGGCTTCCTCCAGATTCGCAGTCGCCCGCGACACCCTTGCCGTGCAGCTAACTCTTCCCCTTGTCGGGCGAGTAGAGGACTTTCACCTCCAAGTAAGTGCGCCCTGCCGGGCGCACGAAAAAAAAGCCCGCCGAAGCGAGCCTTGTTCCAATGTATTACCAATGCTTTAATCGTGTCCCAGGCGCCCATGCTATCTGCGTGGTGCCCTGACGTGTAAATCGACCAACGTATTCGGAATTACAAACCCCAGTCCTTGCAACCATTCACAACGTCAACATTACACATATTGGATCGCGGCGCAGGCCTTGGGTAGCGGGACTGTTTGCAAGCAAACCTCACCACTGAACGTAGTGTAACACAGTATTTTGTGCGCCGCAACAAAAAATCCCTAAACCGGGGACAGACCACTATTTCCGGGAAAGTATTTCCCGGAAATAGTGGTCTGTCCCCGGTTATTCGCTTATTTCCCGCTTATTTCCGCCCCGTGCTCAGCGCGCTTTCCGCGCGCGCCTGTTCGTCGCGGCCGACGCGCTCGTACTCGGCGATGACCTGGGCGCCGAACAGCAGCAGGGTGGCGCCGATTTCCAGGCTGAACATGACGACGATGGCCGTCGTCATCGAACCGTAGACGACGTTCACCTGCGACAGCGTGGCGAAGTACCAGACCAGCACATGCCGCGCCACCTCCCACAGCAGGGCGGCCGTGACGCCGCCGATCAGGGCGTGGCGGGGCGACAGGCGGCCGACCGGCATCACCAGGTAGATCGAACTGAGCACGAGGATTTCGCCGCCCAGGCCCAGCAGGTAGAGCAGCGCGCCGGAGACGCCGCCCAGCGACCAGCTGCGGCCGAGGAACTGCACGCTTTCCCCGCCCAGCACTTGCAGCGTGCCCGACACCAGCGTCACCAGCAACAGCCCGGCGCCCAGCGACAGGATGTAGCAATACGGCAGAATCGCCGACACCAGGAAATGCCGGCGCCGTATCGCCACCCGGTGCACGAAGATGACGCTCATGGCGTTTTCCAGCACGGTGAAGGCGAGCGAGCTGAAAAACAGCATCGTGCCCAGCAGGACCCAGCCGATGACGTCGCGCTGGGCCAGGAAATGCGCGATTTCGCCGACCATGGCGCGCGACTGGCCCGGCACCATCCATTCCAGATAGCGCCCCAGGGTCTGCAGCAGCTCGTCCTGGTCGATCACGTGCGAGAGCGCGACGACGACCAGCATCAGCAGCGGCACGATGGAGAGCAGCGAGTAGTAGGCGACGGCGCCGGCCAGCAGCAGGCCCTGGTTGGCGCGGAATCCCCTCAAGGTCTGCAGGAGGAAGGCCAATGGATGGCTGAGTACGTATGCGCTGGCGCGCCGCTTGATCTTAGACATGCCCTGATCCCGGAAAGATGTCTGGCCAGGCGGCCAGCCGAGTCATTTTACATAGCATTGTTTCAATGCCGCGTACACCTCGCGAACGGCCGGGGCGCGCCGCCTCAGCGCGGCGCCACGTCCAGGTAGCGCCAGCCCGTCAGCTCGACCGGATGGCGCTTGTAGTTGAGCAACCACGGCTGGCGCAGGTCGGCGGAGATCGGATGCGTCAGCAGCACCCACGGCGCGTAGGCGTGGATGAGTTGCGTCATGTCGTGGTACAGGACGCGCCGGCGCGGCGTGTCGCCCAGCAGGCGCGCCTCCTCGTACAGCGCGTCGTAGGCCGGCAGCCTGAAGCGGGCGTAGTTGGCGCGCCCGCTGTTGGGGCCGTACAGCAGCTGGAAGAAATTGTCGCCGTCGGGGAAATCGGCGATCCAGTTGGTCTCGAACATCTGCACCCGGCCCAGCCGCGAGGCCTTGATGATTTCCCCCTTCTTGTCGCTCTTGAAGACGACGCGCAAGCCGATCGCCGCCAGATTCCTGCGCCACAACTCGTCGCGCAGGCGCCCGGCCGCGCTCGCTTCGGTGTGCATCACCAGGGTCAGCGGCCTGCCGTCGGGCAGGGCGCGGAAGCCGTCCGCCCGCAGGCGGTAGCCGAAGCGCTCCAGCAGCGCGCGCGCCAGCGCCGGATCGTGGGCCGTCGGGCCGCGATAGGCCGCGTCGTAGCCCAGCACATCCGGAGGCAGCGGCGACTGCGCCGCCAGCGCCAGGCCTTTTTTCAGCAGGGCGATATCCTCCGCGCCGTCGTAGGCGAGGGCGATGGCGCGCCGCAGGGCCAGCTTGTCCTTCGTGTAGCCGCCGATCAGCGGGTCGTCCATGTTCATCCACATGTAGTAGGTCTGCAGCACAGGGAAGCGCGACAGCGCGATCCCCCGCGCGGCCAGCGCCGGCTTCAGGGCGCCGCCGGCCAGCACCATGTCGGTCAGCGCTTCCGGCACCTGCTCCAGGTAATCGAACTCGCCCCTCAGGAAGCCCAACAGGCGGGTCTGCGATGCCTCGACGACGCGCACCTCGACCCGCTCCACCAGCGGCAGGCGGCGCCCCTCCAGCGCGGCGGCCAGGGCGCGGTCGGCCGGCGCCACGGCGGCGCCGGCGTGGAAGACGGTGGGACGAAACGCGGGATTGGCCAGCAGGACGATCTTGTCGCTGCGCTTCCATTCGCCGACCATGAAGGGACCGCTGCCGACCGGATGGTTGCCGACCTGGCCCGGATGGGCTTCGACCACCTCGCGCGCCAGCACGGCCGTGGCCGGCATCGCCAGGTAGAAGAGGAAGTTCGGGTCGGGCGCCGTGAGGCGGATGCGCAGGGTGTAGCGGTCCAGCGCCTGCAGGCCCGCGACCACGCCGTCGTAGCCGAACCGGTCCGCCTTCAGGGCCGCGTCGCCGACGATCTTGTCCTCGAACAGGAACAACCACGGCGATTTCAGCGCCGGATCGTACAGGCGCTTCAGGCTGTAGACATAGTCCTGCGCCGTCACTTCGCGGCGCGCGCCCTTGAAGGCGGGGTCGGGCGTGAAGTAGATGCCGGGCTTGATACGGAACAGGTAGGTGGTGCCGGCCGCGTCGACGCGCGGCATCGCCTGCAGGGTATTTTCCCGCAGCCGTACCGGGCGCGCCAGATAGTCGTAGCGCAGCATCGGATCGAAGACGTTTTCCAGCAGGCTCAGGCTGGAAAGGTCGGAGGCGACGGCCGGATCGAATCCCGTCTCGGCCGCCGTCAGCAGCATGCGCAGGGTCTTCGCGGAGGCGACGGGCGCGGCCAGGGACGGACTGACACAGGACAGCAGCAGGGCGCCGGCAAGGGCGAATGTACGGCAACGCATCATGCCCGGTGAGCCTTGGAATCGAAGGTCGGTTGTGTGTGGCGGCGCAAGGCCGGGAGATCAATGCCCTGCCCGCAGCGGAAGTAGCGGATCAGGCAAGCGAACCGTATTCATCGCGCGGTTCGTATACGACTTTGTCCATTATACGTCGCCGTCGCTGCGTCCGAGACGCTTGCGCCGCGCCGCGGCAGGGCCGCGCGCCGGGCGCAGCGCGCGGGGCTTTTCCGCCGCGCGCGCCGGCCTGGCCCTATACTCTGCCTTCGACATTGCGCATTCACAAAAAATACTGATTCGATATGGCACTCAATTACATCTGGTCCGGCTTCTTTCTGGTGGGTTTTCTGGCGGCGCTGGCACAGTGGGTGTTCTTGGGCGACAACGAGATCTTCAAGCGCATCATCGACGGCACCTTCGATTCGGCGCGCCTGGCCGTGATGGACATCGCGCTGCCGCTGGCCGGCGTGATGACGCTCTGGCTGGGCATCATGAACATCGGCGAAAAGGCCGGCGCCGTCGGCCTGCTGGCGCGCGTCATCGCGCCCTTCTTCTCGCGCATCTTCCCCGGCGTGCCGAAGAACCATCCGGCCACCGGCCACATGGTGATGAACTTCTCGGCCAACCTGCTGGGCCTGGACAACGCCGCCACGCCGTTCGGCCTGAAGGCCATGGAAAGCCTGCAAACGCTCAACCCCAGCAAGGACGAGCCGACCGACGCCCAGATCATGTTCCTGGTGCTGCACACCTCCGGCCTGACCCTGATCCCGCTGGCGATCATGGCGCAGCGCTCGATCCTGGGCGCGGCCGATCCGTCCGACATCTTCATCCCGTGCATGATCGCGACCTACGTGGCGACGGTCACGGGCATCATCGCCGTCGCCATCCGCCAGCGCATCAACCTGTTCAACGGCGTGGTGTTGAGCTGGCTGGGCGGCATGACGGCCGCCATCGCCGGCATGGTGTTTTATTTCACGCACTACCTGACCAAGATCGAGATCGAACTGTTCTCCAAGGTCTTCAGCAACCTGGTGCTGATGGTGGTGATCGCCGGCTTCATCATCGGCGCGCTGCGGCGCAAGGTCAACGTCTACGAGGCGTTTATCGAAGGGGCCAAGGGCGGCATCCAGAC
>JANXSQ010000331.1 GCA_025356595.1 Janthinobacterium sp.
AGCGCTTTGCTTTCGGCTTCCTCCAGATTCGCAGTCGCCCGCGACACCCTTGCCGTGCAGCTAACTCTTCCCCTTGTCGGGCGAGTAGAGGACTTTCACCTCCAAGTAAGTGCGCCCTGCCGGGCGCACGAAAAAAAAACGGCGGCCGCCCGAGGCGCGCCGCCGTTTCACCAGCAGTAAGGAAGGCCGTTTAGCGGCCCAGCGCCAGCCGCGCCGGGGCCGCCGCGCGCGACGGACGCGCCGCGCCGGCGCCGCCCGGCTCCAGCTTGAACATGGCCAGCGCGCCGCTCAGTTGTTCGGCCTGTTCGCGCAGCGATTCGGCGGCCGCCGAGGCTTCCTCCACCAGCGCCGAGTTCTGCTGCGTCATTTCATCCATATTGCCGATGGCCTGGCCGATGCTCTCGATGCCGCTGTTCTGCGCCTGGCTGGCGGCGCTGATGTCGGCCATGATGTCGGCCACCTTCTTGACCGATTCGACGATCTGCCCCATCGTCAGGCCGGCCTCGTCGACCAGCTTGGTGCCGACGTTGACCTTGGCCACCGAGTCGCCGATCAGTTCCTTGATTTCCTTGGCCGCGCCGGCGCTGCGCTGCGCCAGGTTGCGCACCTCGCTGGCGACGACGGCGAAACCGCGGCCCTGCTCGCCGGCGCGCGCCGCTTCCACGGCCGCGTTGAGCGCCAGGATATTCGTCTGGAAGGCGATGCCGTCGATGACGCCGATGATGTCGACGATCTTCTTCGAGGAGGCGTTGATCTCGCCCATCGTCGTCACCACCTGGCTGACCACCTTGCCGCCCTTGATGGCGACGCTGGAGGCCGACACCACCAGCTCGTTGGCCTGGGTGGCGTTGCTGGCGTTTTCGCGCACGGTGCCGGTCAGGCTCTCCATCGAGCGCGCCGTCTGGTCCAGGCTGCCGGCCTGCGATTCGGTGCGCGAGGCCAGGTCGGCGTTGCCGCTGGCGATCTCGGAGCTGGCCAGCTTGATGGTCTCGGCCGACACCTTGATCTCGGAAACCATGGTGGCCAGCTTGGCGCGCATCTCCTTGAGCGCCACCAGCAGGCTGCCGGTGTCCTTCGGATCGGTGGCGATGTCCATCGACAGGTCGCCGTCGGCCACGGCGCGGGCGATTTCGCGCGCGTACTCCGGCTCGCCGCCCAGCTGCTGCCAGATCGCCTGGACCACGAAGTAGGACACCAGCGCCAGGCTGAGGATCACCACCAGCGCCACCAGGATGCTGGTGGTGAGGACGTCGCGCACGCTGGCCTCGCTGTGCGCGATGCCGGCCTTGAACTGCTTCTGGGCCGCCTCGTTGGTCTTGGCCAGGTCGGCGTTGAGCACCGTCAGCGCGCTCTGCATGCGCGCCACCGTGGCCTGCGGGTCGCCCTGCTCCATCTCCAGCATGATGCGCGCCGCGCTCAGCGCCGGCGCGTAGTAGGCGTCGAACTCCTTGCCCAGGCGCGCCGCGCCGTCGCGCTGGCCGGGGATTTCGCCGAACTTGGCCAGCTTGGCGCGCAGCTTGGCGGCCTGCTCGCCGACCTGGCCGATGCGGTTCTTGTCGCCCTCGGTGACGGCGTCGCGCAGGCCGTCGGCCACCGCGCCGATGTCGAGCGTCAGCGATTTGGCCGTGTCGAGCACGGGATAGTCGACGCTTTCGGTGGTGCGTATCGAGTCCAGGGCGGCGTTGGCGAGATAGGCGCTGCCGGCCAGTCCAAGCCCGAAGATGAGGGTCGAGATGACCGGAAGTGCCCATATCTTGCGTTTGATGCTCATTGCCGTCTCCTGTCTCGTTTTTGGTAAAAAACATGCCACAAGGCCCGCATCGGCCAGACCGGGGTCTGGCGATACGGGCCTCGGGCACATCGACTACTGTAGCCTTATGGCGTTGTCAGCACAACTTTCACCGAAGCGTCTACCGCGCTTTTTTCGATGTAGCCGATGGCCTTCGGATCGGCCGCGATGGCCTTCTTGACGTCGGCGCTGTTGGCCACTTCCTTGGGCTGCGTGGCCTTGCCGGTGAACACCAGCTTGGACCACAGGGCCTTCGCCTGCGACGGCTCCTTGTCGGTCACTTTCTTGTAGAACTCGGCGCGCAGGGGAGCGCTCTCCGGCTGGTCGATCGGCGTCATCGCCGTCGATTTGCCGAGGAAGAACTGGGCCACCTGTTCGTTCGTCATGGCGCCGCTGGCGCTCTTCGGATTCACCACCACCACCACTTCGGCCAGGGCCGGAACGGCCGCCGCGCATACCGCACCTGCGAAAACAAGCGCCTTGATCAGAGTTTTCATTTGCTTGTCCTTACTTAGAATACGAAATCGATGGCGACCGCGCCGACCGTGACCGGGCCCTTGAAGCCGGAGGCGGCGTCGATGAACAGGCCTTGGCCGTTCTTAGGCTTGATGCGGTCGATCTGCACCTTCAGGGCCGCCGAGCGGTGGAAGTCCCAGCGCAGGCCGATGCTGTCGGTCGACTGTTCCTGCAGGTTGCGGGTGTGCAGCAGCGTGTTCACGCCCACCGACAGCGGAATCAGCGCGGCCATGGCCGGAACGGTGTTGGCGACGGTGCCGTCGGACTTCAGGTTGGCGTGGCTGTAGTAAGGCAGGAATTTGCCGATGCGGTAGCCGCCCATCACGTACCAGGACGTGGTGTTGTTGATGTAGCTGTCGGTCTTGCGCTTGGCGAACTCGGACTGCACCAGAATGTTGTTCCAGTCCAGGCCCAGGCCCAGCGAGGTGAACGAGGCTTTCTTGTCGGTCACGGCGAGGTCGTCGGCCAGCGTGCCCAGTTGCGGCAGGTGGAAGGCGGCGCCGGTGCCGCGCAGCGCGGCCATCAGCTTGTTCTGGTCGCTCGAATCGTCGATCGTGATCTTCGTCTGGGCGCGGCCGAAACGCAGCGTCAGCGGGCCGTGCTCGGCGACCAGGTTCAGGGCGACGATGGATTTGCCCTGGATGTGGATCGTCGAATCGGGACCGGTGGCCAACGTGGCGCGGGTGCGGCCCAGCGCCAGTTGCGCCGTCAGGTTGGTCTCGCCGAAAGCGCGCTGGAAGGTGCCGTCGATGCCGTCGATGCTGTTCAGCGGCACTTGCGAATACACCTCGCCGGGTGGGCGCAGCATGGTGTTGGCGTAGCCGACGTTGCGGTAGTCGGAGATCATGAAGACCGGCAGGCCCATGCGGCCGACGCGCACGCTGAATTCTTCGTTGATCTTGGCCTTGGCGAAGGCCCACGCCAGTTCGGGACGGAACTCGTCGACGGCATCCTTGCGCACCAGCGTCTGGCCGACGAAGGAGAAGGTTTCGTTGGCGGTGATACTGGCCTGCAGGCCGAGGTTCGAGTCGACGCCGAAACGCGCCGTTTTATCCGCGCCGGCGGCCTGGTTGGGACGGGCGAATTGCGCCTCGTCGGTGTTCGTCTTGGTCACCGCGGCGGTGCCGTAGCCGCTGAATTTGACGGTCGGTCCGCCCGCGACGTCGTCGGCGAAGGCGAAGGCGCTGGCGAGCGCCAGCGGCATGGTCAGCAAGGTGACTAGAAAGCGTTTGTTCATGGTTGTACCCGTAGCGTGTGGTGCGTTGTAGAGGGAATCGGTTCAAGGTCCGGTGCTTCTGCCGGCGTCGTGGGCCGGGTGCACTCTTGTTGCGCCGTTTGCGGCGCGACCAGGGAGAATTAGAATGCTACAGGGAAAGATATTGCTATGGACAAAGATTATCGGGACAAGAGGCCGTTTCGTTGTTTTTGACGCCGAAAACGGCCGTTTTTAGAGGGGAATTTCTAATAAGAACAGCAATAAAAGGAAATATGCTTTTACCTTAATTTGCACCGCCGGCCGCCCTTTCCGGACGCCGGCGGCGCGCGCCGCGCGCGCCCGCCGGGCATGCCCGACGCGCCACGGCCAGACCGAAAAGGCGCGCCGCTCAGGCCGCGCCGGCGGCCAGTTTTTCCAGCACCATCTGCTGCAGCGCCTTGTCCTGCCGCTCGCAGCGGGCGCGCAGCAGCGCCAGCTCCACGCTGTCCCGGTCGGCGAACAAGTCCTTCAGCACGGCCCGGTACCAGGCGCCGTCCAGCGGCAGGGAACTGGCCGCGGCCATCTTCGCGTCGATCTCGACCTGCGGGCTGACGCTGCAGGCGTAGGGATCGAGGGCGACGCCGAAATGGCGCGCCATCAGCATGCGCAGGCGCGCGTCGAGCGGATCGACCCGCTTGCGGTCGTACACATACGAGGCCGCCAGCGCGCCCGTCGTGATCATCAAGAACAGCACACTGCCCGCGCCAATGCCTTGCGACAGCGCGTTCATATTGGCGATCAGCGTGAGCGCGATCAGCACCGGCATCCAGACGCGCAGATAGCCGCACAGCACCGAGCGCCAGTTGATGCGGTGCAACTGATACGCCGCGTCGGTCTTGACGTTGACGTAGTAACTCGCCATCGGAAACAGCGGCAGATACCAGAGGTGGCCGAAGACCGTCTTCACCGCGACATCGTCGACCTTTTCCACCGCGCCGTAACTGCGCTTACCCCACACGAATAACATATTCTTCCTTCCTGGATTGGCGGGGCGAACCTGCCCCTTGAAACGCGAGGCGCAATCGTAGCGGAACGGCCGTCCGGAAAACTCACCGAAAATCACATCCGGGCAAAAAAAACCGGAGCCGGGCCCAAGAAGGGCCGGCTCCGGAAGGAGACGCAATCTAGAATCTGTATCGGGCGGAGCGCTTGCGCCGCCGCGTTAATGCCGGGCCGGACTCACTCGCGCTTCGAGACCAGCGTCAGGATGTCGTAGCTGGCCACCAGTTCCTCGTCCTGATTGGTCACCTGCACGTCCCAGGCGACCACGCCCTGGCCGACGCCGAAGACGTCCTTGCGGTTGCGGTCGACCTTGCGCTTGCAGGTCAGGCGCGCGCGGATGGTGTCGCCGATGCCGACCGGCTTGACGAAGCGCAGGTTGTCCAGGCCGTAGTTGGCCAGCACCGGGCCGACGCCGGGCGAGACGAACAGGCCGGCCGCCGCCGACAGCACGAAGTAGCCGTGCGCGATGCGCTTGCCGAACTGCGATTCCTTGGCGGCGATCTCGTCGAAGTGCATGTAGAAGAAATCGCCCGAGATGCCGCCGAAGGCCGTGATGTCGGCCTCGCTGACGGTGCGCCGGTGGGTCAGCAGCGAGTCGCCCGTCTCCAGGTTCTCGAAGTGCTTGCGGAAGGGATGCAGCGGGCTTTCCTTGACGGCCGCGCCGCGCACGTATTCGCCGGTGACGGCGGCCAGCATGGTCGGCGAACCCTGGATCGCCGCCCGCTGAAGGTAGTGGCGCACGGCGCGCACGCCGCCCAGCTCCTCGCCGCCGCCGGCGCGGCCCGGACCGCCGTGCTTGAGTTGCGGCAGGGGCGAGCCGTGGCCGGTCGAATCGACGGCCGCCTCGCGGTCGAGTATCAGGACGCGACCGTGCAGGGCGGCCGCCACCGGCACGGCGTAGGCGGCGATCTTCGGATCGCGCGTCACCAGCGTGCTGACCAGGCTGCCCTTGCCGCGCGCGGCCAGGGCCAGCGCCTCGTCGAGGTCCGTGTAGGGCATCATGGTGCTGACCGGGCCGAAGGCTTCGACGTCGTGGACGGCGTCGTTGCGCAGGCCGTCGCGGCACATCAGCAGGGTGGGCGCGAAGAAGCAGCCCTCGGCCGCGCCCTCGCCCAGCGGCGCGAAACCGTCGCCGGCGCCGTACACCACCTCATTGCCGCGCGACAGGATGGCGACCCGCTCGGCGACGTCGCGCTGCTGCTCCCTGGAGGCCAGCGCGCCCATGCGCACGCCCTCGATGGACGGGTCGCCGACGGTGACCTTGGCGAGCCGCTCGCGCAGGCGCGTGCCGACCGCGTCGAGCATAGCGTGCGGCACGATGATGCGCCGGATGGCGGTGCACTTCTGGCCGGACTTGCCGGTCATCTCGCGCACCACTTCCTTGATGAAGAGATCGAACTCGACGTCGTCCGGCCGCACGTCGGGCGCCAGGATGGCGCAGTTGAGCGAGTCGGCCTCGCCGTTGAAGGGCACCGAATGCTCGATCAGGTTGCGGTTGGTGCGCAGCTTGGCGGCGGTGGCGGCCGAGCCGGTGAAGGTCACCACGTCCTGGCCGTTGAGGCGGTCGAGCAGGTCGCCGGTGCTGCCGATGACCAGTTGCAGGCTACCCTCGGGCAGCAGGCCGGAGGCGTGCATCATGCGCACCACGGCCTCGGTCAGGTAGGAGGTGGCGGTGGCCGGCTTGGCGATGCAGGGCATGGCGGCCAGGAAGCTGGGCGCGAATTTCTCCAGCAGGCCCCAGATCGGGAAGTTGAAGGCGTTGATGTGCACCGCCAGGCCGCCGCGCGGCACCAGGATGTGGGTGCCGGCGAAGCCGCCCTTTTTACCCAGCGCTATGGCCGGGCCCTCGTGCAGCACGTTCGAGGAGGGCAGCTCGTTGCTGCCCATGCTGGCGTAGGCGAACAGCGTGCCCGTACCGCCCTCGATGTCGACCCAGCTGTCGGCGCGCGTGGCGCCGCTCAGGTGCGAGATGGCGTACAGCTCTTCCTTGCGCTCGACCAGGTACAGGGCCAGCGCCTTCAGGCGCGCGGCGCGCTGCTGGAAGTCGAGCGCCATCAGGCCCGGCACGCCGGTCTTGCGGGCGTAGGTGACGGCCTCGTCGAAGTCGATCGTCTCGGCGTGGGTGTGGTAGATCAGGCTGTTGTTGAGGGCGTTGTGCAGCGGTACGGCGGCGGCGGAACCGAGCCAGCGGCCGCCGATCAAGCTTTGCAAAGTGGATACTGAGGCCATCGAAAATCTCCAGAATGAGTGCTGCGGTGATGAGCGGCGCGGGCGCGCATGCGGCCCCGCGCCCACGGTTTTTATTGCGTGCGCCGGCCCTGCGCGGGCCGGGGCGACGGATCAGGAAGGCACGTTCTTATGCAGGTGCAGCGGCAGCGAGGAGGCCCATTCGATGCGCTTGCGGTCGGCCTCGACCTCGGTCAGCGCCTCGACTTCGCGCATGCTGCGCATCGAGCGCACGGCCAGTTCGTGGTACTGGGCGGTGCCGCCGCTTTTCCAGGCGAGTTCCTCGTCGCTGAGCGCGCGGATCACCCGCGCCGGCGTGCCCACCACCATGCTGCGCGGCGCCACGATCATGCCGGCCTTGACGAAGCTCATCGCCGCCACCACGCTTTCGGCGCCGATCACGGCGTTGTCCATCACCACCGCGTTCATGCCGACCAGCGCGTTGCGGCCGATGCGGCAGCCGTGCAGCACGGCGCCGTGGCCGATGTGCCCGTCCACCTCGACCACCGTGTCGCAGCCGGGGAAGCCGTGCATCACGCAGGTGTCCTGCAGATTGGCGCCCTCCTCCAGGATCAGGCGGCCGAAGTCGCCGCGGATCGAGGCCAGCGGGCCGATGTAGCAACGCGGCCCGATGATGACGTCGCCGATCAGCACCGCGCTCGGATGCACATAGGCGCTGGGGTGGACCACCGGCGTGACGCCGTTGATTTCATAGACTTTAACCATATTCATTCTCCATTTCGCGTGCCGGCACGATCACATGCCCAGATAGGCGCTCTGCACCTGCGCGTTGTCCAGCAATTCCGGTCCCGGACCGGACAGGGTGATGGCGCCCGTTTCGATGACGTAGCCGACGTCGGCGATCGACAGCGCCGCGTGGGCGTTCTGCTCGACCAGGAAGATCGTGATGCCCTGGTCGCGCAGGTCGCGCACGATGCGGAAGATCTCGGCGATCAGCAGCGGCGCCAGGCCCATGCTCGGTTCGTCGAGCAGCAGCAGTTGCGGGCGCCCCATCAGGGCGCGCGCCATCGCCAGCATCTGCTGCTGGCCGCCGGACAGGGTGCCGGCCGCCAGCAGGCGCTTCTCCTTCAGGATCGGGAAGAGCTGGAACATGCGCTCCATGTCGCCGGCCAGGTCCTGCGCCGGGCGCGTGAAGGCGCCCAGACGCAGATTGTCCTCGACCGACATCGGGCCGAACACCTGGCGCCCCTCCGGCACCTGGCAGATGCCGGCGCGCACGCGCTTGTCGGGACTCAGGCGGCTGATGTCGGCGGCGCCGAAGCGGATGGCGCCGCCGCTGATGGGCTGCACGCCCGAAATCGCCCGCAGCAAGGTGGTCTTGCCGGCGCCGTTGGCGCCCACCAGGGCCACCAACTGGCCCTGGCGCACGTCGAGGTCGATGCCGTGCAGGGCCTGGATGCGGCCGTAATGGCTGGTCAGCCCCTTGATCTCCAGCACCAGCGGCGCCGTCTTGTGTGCGTCCATCTTCATGCCGGCGCTCCCAGGTAAGCCGCGACCACGTCGGGATTGGCGCGCACTTCGGCGGCCGTCCCTTCGGCCAGTTTTTTGCCGTAGTCGAGCACCAGAATATGGTCCGACAGATTCATCACCAGTTTCATGTCGTGCTCGACCAGCACCACCGTCACGCCCGATTGCGCGACCTTGCGGATCAGGGCCTCGATCTCGCCCGTCTCGGTGTGGTTCAGGCCGGCGGCCGGCTCGTCGAGCAGCAGCACCTTCGGCCGCGCCGCCAGGGCGCGCGCGATCTCCAGGCGCTTCAGCGCGCCGTAGGACATCTGGCCGGCCTCGGCGTCGACGTAGCGGCCCACGCCGACGAACTCCATCAGGCGCGCCGCCTCCTCGCGGCAGGCGGCGTCGGCGCGGCGCAGCGAGGGCAGGCGCAGCATGGCGGCGAACAGGTTCTGGTTCAGCTGCAAATGGGCGCCGACCATGACGTTGTCGAGCGCCGTCATGTTCATGCACACTTGCAGATTCTGGAAGGTGCGGCTCATGCCGCGGCGCGCCAGCGCGTCCGGCGACATGCCGGCCACGTTCTCGCCGCGCAGCAGGATCTGCCCCTTGCTCGGCTGGTAGACGCCGGTGATCAGGTTGAACAGGGTGGTCTTGCCGGCGCCGTTCGGGCCGATCACGGAATGGATCGCGCCCTCCTTGACGTTGAAGCTGACGTCCTGCACGGCGTGCACGCCGCCGAAGCTCTTGCTCAGGTGTTGGATGGATAACATGTTCTCAGCTCCCCTGCGCGGCGTTGACGGCCTTGACGGCGGCGGCCGGCGGCGCGGTTTTGCCGCGCCGGCGCGCCAGGCTGGGCACCAGCCCCTTCGGCATGAAGATCATGGTCGCCATCAGGATGGCGCCGAAGACCACCGTCTCCCAGCCCTCGAAGCCGGACAGCAGTTGCGGCAGCACGGTCAGCAGGGCGGCGCCGATGATGGAGCCGAACACCGAGGCCATGCCGCCGACGACGACCATGGTCACCAGTTCGATCGAGTGGAAGAAGCCGGCCAGGTTCGGCGTGATGAAGCCGACGTAGTGGGCGCTGACGCTGCCGGCGACGCTGGCGATGACGGCCGAGAGCACGAACACGCGCACCTTGAAGCGGGTCGTGTCGACGCCCACCACGCGGGCGGCGATCTCCGAGCCGTGGATGGCCTGCAGCGCACGTCCGACCGGCGAATCGATCAGGTTCAGCGCGCCCCAGGTGACCAGCAGCAGCAGGGCGGCGGCCAGTGCGTACCAGGATTTTTCGCCGCTCAGCTCCATGCCGAAGACGCCGAAGGCCGGCACCGACAGGCCGTCCGGGCCGCCGGTCCACTGCGTCTCGTTGTTGATGACGATGGAGATGATGATGCCCAGGCCCAGCGTGGCCATGGCCAGGGTGTGGCCCTTCAGCTTCAGCACGGGGCGCGCCAGCGCCAGCGCCAGCAGGCCGGTGGCGAGGGCGCCGGCGCCCAGGGCGGCCAGCGGCGGCCAGTTGAAGTGCGCCGTCAGCACGGCCGAGGCGTAGGCGCCCAGGCCGTAGAAACCGGCGTGGCCCAGGCTGATCTGGCCGGTGTAACCCATCAGCAGATTGAGGCCGATGACGACGATGGCGTTCAGGGCGATGCGGATGGCGACGTCGAAATAGAAGGCGTTCGGCAGCAGCAGCGGCAGCGCGGCCAGCACCAGGGCGAGGATCAGCAGGCCGGCGTGGCGGGTCGGGAAGGTCTTCATACGCGCTCCGAGATCTTGGCGCCGAACAGGCCGCGCGGCATGAAGAAGAGAATCAGCAGGATGAGCACGAAAGGCACCGCGTCCTTGTAGGCCGAGGAGATGTAACCGGCCGTCATGGCCTCGGCGATGCCCAGGATCAGGCCGCCGGCGATGGCGCCCACGCCGCCGCCCAGGCCGCCCAGCACGGCCGCGACGAAGCCCTTCAGGCCCAGCATGATGCCGGCGTCGTAGGAGGTGTAGGTGATGGGCGCGACGAGGATGCCGCCGACGGCGCCCAGCACGGCCGCCATGCCGAAGGAGAACAGCAGCACGCGGCGCGTGTTGATGCCGACCAGTTGCGCGGCGGTCTTGTTGTGCGAGGTGGCCAGCATGGCCTTGCCGAGCAGGGTGCGGCCGAAGAACCAGCCCAGCGCGGCGACGATGGCCAGCGTCACGCCCAGCACCCACAGGCTTTGCGGCAGCAGGCTGGCGCCGAGGAACTGGATCGGCGTGTCGCCGGAAAAGGCCGCCAGCGCGTGCGTGCCCTTGCCCAGCCAGATCTGCACCAGGCCGCGCATCACCAGCGAGGCGCCGATGGTGATGATGATCAGGGTCACCACCTGGGCGTTCTGCGCCGGTTCGATGACGGCCTTCTCCATCAGCAGGCCGACCAGGCCGGTGGCGACGACGGCGACCACGATGGCCAGCGGCAGCGGCACGCCGGCCGAGGCCATGATGGCGGCCAGCATCCCGCCCAGCATGATGAACTCGCCCTGGGCGAAATTGATCACGCCGCTGGTGTTGTAGATGATGGTGAAGCCCAGCGCGGCCAGCGCGTAGGCCGAACCGACGGTCATCCCCGAATACAGGAACTGCAGAAATTGCGCAAGCATGGTGTCTCCGATGTTTTTTTGAGCGCGCGGAAAAGCGGGGTCAGACCACGGTTTTTCGCGCCGGCGCTGTCAGCATGCCGGCCGCCGGCGGCCGGCCGGGCTTACTTCAAGAGCAGCCATTCGCCGTTCTTCACTTCCACCATGCGGAAGGCCGACAGGTCCAGGCCCATGTGGTTGGCCGGCGTCATGTTGAACACGCCGGTGGTGCCGACGAAGCCCTTGGTCTGCTCCAGCGCGTTGCGCACCTTCTCCTTGTCGGTCGAGGCGGCGCGCCGCATGGCGTCCAGCGACAGGTTCAGCGCGTCCAGCGCGTAGCCGCCGAAGGTCGAGGGATCGACCTTGTAGCGCTCCTTGTACTGCTTGTCGTAGCCGACCACGATGGCCTTCTGCGCGTCGGCCGCCGGCAGCATGGCGCCGATCAGCAGCGCCGGCGTGGGCAGGCGCACGCCCTCGGCCGACTTGCCCGACAGCTTGATGTACTCGTCCGAGGCCACGCCGTGCGACTGGTACAGCGGCAGGGCGCCCATGCCCAGCTGGCCGTAGTTCTTGGTGACGACGGCCGGGCCCTGGCCCAGGCCGAAGACGAACACCGCCTGGATGCCGGCCGTGCCCTTCAGGCGCGTCAGCTGGGCCGTGATGTCGGTGTCCTTCGGACCGTAGGTCTCGTCGGCCACCAGCGTGATGCCGTACTTGGCGGCCACGCTCTGCGATTCCTTGCGCCCGGAGGCGCCGAAGCCGCTCGTCTCCGAGAGCAGGCCGACCTTGCTGATGCCGCGCTTCTTCATGTCCTCGAACACCTTCTCGGCCGCCATGCGGTCGGTGTGCGGCGTCTTGAAGACCCATTTCTTGACCGGGTCGACGATCACCACGGCGCCGGCCAGCGAGATGAAGGGCATGCCGGCGCGCTCCACCAGCGGCGCCATGGCCATGGTCGCGCCGGTGGTGGTGCCGCCGATCAGCACGTCGACCTTGTCGGCCTCGATCAGGCGCTTGGCGAAGCCGTTCGCCTTGCCGGCGTCGCTGCCGTCGTCGTAGTGCACCAGTTCCAGCTTGCGCCCCAGCACGCCGCCCTCGGCGTTGATCTTCTCGATGTACATCTGCAGCGTCTTCAGCTCCGGGTCGCCGAGGAAGGCGGCCGGGCCGGAGACCGACAGCACCGAGCCGATCTTGATGTTCTCGGCGGCGTGGCCGGCGAAGGCGGCGCCGCACAGGGCGGCGGCGAGGATGGTTTTCTTCAGGATGTTCGACAGCATGGTGGTCTCCCCAAATTCACAACGATAGGATGCGGCGCCGCTATGGCTGCGGCTTGCTTTCATTTATACGCGTTCGATGACCAGCGCGATACCCTGGCCGACGCCGATGCACATGGTGCACAGGGCATACCGCCCGCCGGTGCGCTCCAGCTGGTTCAGCGCCGTCGTCACCAGGCGCGCGCCGGAGGCGCCCAGCGGATGGCCGATGGCGATGGCGCCGCCGTTCGGGTTGACGTGGGCCGCGTCGTCGGCCAGGCCGAGGTCGCGCGTGACGGCCAGCGCCTGCGCGGCGAAGGCCTCGTTCAATTCGATGACGTCCATCTGCCCGATGCTCAGGCCCGTCTGCGCCAGCACCTTGCGCGCGGCCGGCGACGGGCCGAAGCCCATGATGCGCGGCGCCAGTCCGGCGGTGGCCATGCCGAGCACGCGGGCGCGCGGCTTCAACCGGTATTTTTCAACGGCCGCGGCCGAGGCCAGCAGGATCGCGCAGGCGCCGTCGTTCAGGCCCGAGGCGTTGCCGGCCGTGACGCCGCCGTCCGGGCGCACCACGCCGCGCAGCTTGGCCAGGCCCTCCAGCGTCGTCTCCGGGCGCGGATGCTCGTCGGCGCTGAAGACCTTCGGCTCGCCCTTCTTCTGCGGCAGCGACACCGCGACGATTTCGGCGGCGAAGAAACCGGCCTCCTGGGCGGCGGCCCAGCGCTGCTGGCTGCGCAGCGCCAGCGCGTCCTGGTCGGCGCGGCTGACGCCGAACTGCTCGGCGACGTTCTCGGCCGTCTCGGGCATGCTGTCGATGCCGAACTTCGCCTTCAGGAGCGGGTTGACGAAGCGCCAGCCCATGGTCGTGTCCTCGATTTTCGCCGCGCGCGAGAAGGCGCTGTCGGCCTTCGCCATGACGAAGGGCGCGCGCGTCATGCTCTCCACGCCGCCGGCGATGATCAGCTCGGCCTCGCCGGCCTTGATGGCGCGCGCCGCCATGCCGACCGCGTCCAGGCTGGAGCCGCACAGGCGGTTGACGGTGCTGGCCGGGACCTCCACCGGCAGGCCGGCCAGCAGCGCCGCCATGCGCCCGACGTTGCGGTTGTCCTCGCCGGCCTGGTTGGCGCAGCCGTAGAAGACGTCGTCGACGGCGCGCCAGTCGACGCCGGGATTGCGCGCCATCAGGGCGGCGATCGGCAGCGCGCCGAGGTCGTCGGCGCGCACGCCGGCCAGGGACCCGCCGTAGCGGCCGAATGGGGTGCGCACGGCGTCGCAGATAAAGGCTTCGTTCATACTCTTCTTACTCCCTTGATGTCATTCACAGAAACCGCCGGCCCGGGGCCGGCGGTTTTCACGCCATTTTGCTCAGGCGAGGTTCTTCGGCCGCTTGTCGACCACGCGCTTGGCCTTGCCCGTCAGCGAGCGCTCGATGCTGCCCGCCGCCAGCAGGCGCACGCGGGTGGTGACGCCGACGTAGGTCTTGATCTGGTGGCCCAGCTCGCGCGCCAGCGCCTCGGTGTCGAATTCGCTCATCTTGCCGGAGACTTCGGCGCGCAGTTCGCCGATCACGTCGAGCTTGTCCAGATGCCCTTCGCGCGAGACCACCAGCTGGTAATGCGGCGCCAGCTTGGGCATCTTCAGGATCAGCTCCTCGATCTGCGAGGGGAAGACGTTGACGCCGCGGATGATCAGCATGTCGTCGGAGCGGCCGGTGATCTTGCCGATGCGGCGCATGGCGCGCGAGGTCGGCGGCAGCAGGCGCGTCAGGTCGCGCGTGCGGTAGCGGATCACCGGCAGCGCCTCCTTGCTCAGGGAGGTGAACACCAGTTCGCCCTCGGAACCGTCCGGCAGCACCTCGCCGGTGTCCGGGTCGATGATCTCGGGGTAGAAATGGTCTTCCCAGATGACCGGGCCGTCCTTGCTTTCGATGCATTCGCTGGCCACGCCCGGCCCCATCACCTCGGACAGGCCGTAGATGTCGAGGGCGTCGATGCCGGCGCGGGTTTCGATCTCCGAGCGCATCGCGTCGGTCCACGGCTCCGCGCCGAAGATGCCCACCTTCAGCGACGATTCGGCCGCGTCCATGCCCTGGCGCGAGAATTCCTCGATGATGTTGAGCATGTAGGACGGCGTCACCATGATGATGTCCGGCTTGAAGTCGCAGATCAGTTGCACCTGCTTCTCGGTCTGCCCGCCCGACATCGGCACCACGGTGCAACCCAGGCGCTCGGCGCCGTAGTGCGCGCCCAGGCCGCCGGTGAACAGGCCGTAGCCGTAGGAGATGTGCACCATGTCGCCGGCCCGCCCGCCGCCGGCGCGGATCGAGCGCGCCACCACGTTGGCCCAGGTGTCGATGTCGTTCTTGGTGTAGCCGACCACGGTGGCCTTGCCGGTGGTGCCGCTGGAGCCGTGGATGCGCACCACCTGCTCGCGCGGCACGGCGAACAGGCCGAAGGGATAGTTGTCGCGCAGGGTCTTCTTGTCGCTGAAGGGGAACTTGGCCAGGTCGGCCAGGGTCTTCAGGTCGTCCGGGTGGACGCCGGCGGCGTCGAAGGAGGCGCGGTAGTGCGGCACGTTGTCATAGGCGTGCTTGAGCGACCATTTCATGCGCTGCAGTTGCAGCGCCTGCAGTTCGTCTTTGCTGGCGCGTTCGATCGGTTCCAGATCGGACGGGGCGGGAGTGCGTTGGACCATCGGTGTCTCCTAGATGTGCTTTAAATTGGCGGGGTGACGACTTCGCCCGCGACGCGGATCGATTTCCCGCGGAAGAGCGCGAGCAGGCGGCCGTCCTGGTTGCTGATTCTGACGTCGTAGATGCCGCTTTTTCCGGCCAGCGATTGTTCCACCGCTTCGGCCGTCAGGACATCCTCCAGGCGGCCGGGCGCCAGGTAATCGATCGTGCAGCCGGCGCCCACCGTGTTTTGGTTGTGGCTGTTGCACGCGAATGCGAAGGCGCTGTCGGCCAACGCAAAAATGAAGCCGCCGTGGCAGGTCTGGTGGCCGTTCAGCATGTCGGCGCGCACCGGCATGGTCATGCGCGCGCAGCCGGGACGGATTTCGGCGAGCAGCATGCCCAGCGCCTGGCTGGCGCGGTCGCGCGCGAACATGGCGGCGCCGGCCGCTTCGGCCAGCGCCTGCGCGGCGGCCGGATCGGATTCCCTATGCATGGAACTTGCCTCCCTTGGCGAGCGTGCGGCGCAGCAGCGGCGCGACGCGGTAGCGGTCCTCGCCGTAGTAGTCGGCCAGATTCTGCAGGACGGTGACGATGTGGGCGACGCCGACGGCGTCGGCCCAGGCCAGCGGCCCGCGCGGATAGTTGACGCCCTTCTGCATGGCGATGTCGACCGCCGCCGCGCTGCAGACGCCCTGGTTGACGGCGTCGGCCGCCTCGTTCGCCAGCATGGCGACGCTGCGCATGACGGCCAGGCCGGCCACGTCGTCGAGGCGCGAGACGGCGAAGCCGGCGGCCTGGAACAGGCCCACCGCCGCCTGATAGGCGGCCGGGCTGCACTGGTCGGCGCAGGAAAGGGCGACGCGCGTCGCCGTCGCGTAGTCCAGCGCCAGGTCGAACAGCACCGTGTCGGGATGCTGGTTGGCGCGCGCCCTTTCGGTGGCGCTGCGCCCGTCGCTCAGGTAAATGGCGGCGCCATTGCAATGGAAGGCCGGCGCGGTGTCGCCCTGCCCGTCCGGCGCCGCGGGGCGGCGGGCCGGCTCGAAACCGGCCGCCGCGAAGCGCCGCGCCAGCACGTCGCTGACGCCGCCGTCGGCGCCGGCCGCCACGCTGTAGCTGAGGAATTCAGGCTTGGCCTGCGGCGCCTCGGTGTGCGGCAGCGGCGCCGGGGCGCCCTCGCCGTACTGGTAGAAACCGCGTCCCGCCTTGCGCCCGAGGAAGCCGGCGTTGACCATCTCCTGCTGCAGCACCGAGGGCGTGAAGCGCGGGTCGTTGAAGTAGGCCTGGAAGACCGACTGGGTGACGGAGAAATTGATGTCGTGGCCGATCAGGTCCATCAGCTCGAAGGGGCCCATGCGGAAGCCGCCCGCCTCGCGCAGCACGGCGTCGATGGTGGCGGCGTCGCCGGCGCCCTCGTTGAGCAGGCGCAGGGCTTCGGCGTAGAAGGGCCGGGCGACGCGGTTGACGATGAAGCCGGGCGTCGATTTCGCGTGCACCGGGCTCTTGCCCCAGGCGGCGGCGGTGGCGTGGACGGTGGCCGCGACGGCGGCGTCGGTGGCCAGGCCGCTGATCACTTCGACCAGCGCCATCAGCGGCACCGGATTAAAGAAGTGCATGCCGACCAGGCGCTGCGGCAGGCGCAGGCCGGCCGCGATGGCGGTCACCGAGATCGAGGAGGTGTTGCTGGCCAGGATGCAGTCGTCGCCGACCACGCCCTCCAGTTCGGCGAACAGGGCGCGCTTGACGGCCAGGTTTTCGACGATCGCCTCGACCACCAGGGCCGCGTCGGCCATCTCGGCCAGGCTGGCGGCGCCCTGCAGGCGCGCCGTGGCGGCGTGCGCCTCGGCGGCCGTCATGCGGCCCTTCTCGGCCAGCTTGAGGTACATCTTGGCGATGTCGGCCAGCGCCTTGGCGACGGCCTCGGGACGGGTGTCGTAGAGCTTGACGCGGTGGCCGGAGGCGGCCGCGACCTGGGCGATGCCGGCGCCCATGGCGCCGCTGCCGATGACGGCGACGACGCTATCTGTGCTGAGTGCGTTCATCGTCTATTTCCCCTTGAATTCGGGGACGCGCTTGGCCATGAAGGCGGCCACGCCCTCGCGGTAGTCTTCGCTGTTGCCCAATTCGCTCATCATGCTGCACTCCAGCGTCAGTTGCTGCGGCAGGGTGTTGGCGGGACTGGCGTACAGGGCTTGCTTGGTGAAGGCCATGCCCTTGGTGGGCGCGCTGGCGAAGTGGCGCGCCATGGCCATGGTTTCCTCGGCCAGGCATTCGTCCGGATAGCACTTCCAGATCAGGCCCCAGCTTTCGGCCTTTTCGGCGCCGAGTTTTTCACCCAGCATGGCCAGGCCCATGGCGCGCGCCGTGCCGATCAGGCGCGGCAGGAAGTAGGTGCCGCCCGTGTCCGGGATCAGGCCGAGGCGGCAGAAGGCCTCGACGAAGCTGGCCGATTTCGCCGCCAGCACGATGTCGCAGGCCAGCGCCAGGTTGGCGCCGGCGCCGGCGGCGACGCCGTTGACGGCGCAGATCACCGGCATCGGCAGGGCGCGCAGCGCCAGCACCAGCGGCGCGTAGTTCTTTTCCACCGAGTCGCCCAGGTCGACGCCCTTCGAGCCCGGCTCGACGGCGCGGTCGGACAGGTCCTGGCCGGCGCAGAAGCCGCGCCCGGCGCCGGTCAGCACCATCACGCGCACGCTGGCGTCGGCCTGGATCCGCGCCAGCGCGTGGCGCACTTCCTCGTGCATCGCCTGGGTGAAGCTGTTCAGTTTGTCGGGACGGTTCAGGGTGAGCTTGGCTATGCCGTCGCCGATCTCGAAGAGGATGTTTTCGTAGTTCATGGGCGTCTCAATAAGGTTAGGTGCATGGATGGCGCGGCACGCCGGGCGGCGCGGCGCCGGGGGGGGGGGGGGGGGGGGG
>JANXSQ010000370.1 GCA_025356595.1 Janthinobacterium sp.
TTTCACGGCGGGCGGCGCGCCGGCGGTCTCTTTTAAGGGATCCACCATGACCACCGCCACCCCAGACGCCGCGCCCGCCAAGGCCGCCGAATACCTCGCCTTCACGCTCGGCCAGGAAGAATACGGCATCGACATCCAGAAAGTCAGCGAAATCCGCAGCTACGAAACGCCCACCCGCATCGCCAACGCGCCCGACTTCGTCAAGGGCGTTGTGAATCTGCGCGGCATCATCGTGCCGATCGTCGACATGCGCATCAAGTTCGACCTGGGCACGCCCAGCTACGACCAGTTCACCGTCGTCATCATCCTCAACATCGGCCACCGCGTCGTCGGCATGGTCGTCGACCGCGTCTCCGACGTGACCACCCTGGCGCCGGAACAGATCAAGCAGGCGCCCGACATGGGCAGCGCCCTGAACACCGACTACGTGATCGGCCTGGGCACGCTGGACGAGCGCATGCTGATCCTGATCGACATCGACCAACTGATGTCGAGCCCGGAAATGGGTCTGATCGAGCGCCTCGCCGCCTGAGAACGCCGGGCCGCGCCGCTTGGCGCCGGCCGCTTCCTTCCCCTCTCGCTCCTGGCTGCCCCCGCCGGCCCGGCGCGCCGCTGTATTGGTTTCCCCATAAGGATAGTCAATGAATTTCATGAACAACGTTAGCATCGGCAAGCGCCTCGGCGCGGGCTTCGCCGTCATTTTGGCCTTTTCGATGCTGATCACCGCCATTGGCGTGTGGCGCCTGTCCGACGTGGCCGCCGCCACGCGCGAGATGATGGAGGTGCCGCTGGCCAAGGAACGCATGGTGTCGGACTGGAGCAGCAAGATCGACAGCGGGGTGCGCCGCACCGTCGCCATCGCGCGCAGCAGCGACCCGGCGCTGGGGCCGTATTTCGCGGAGGAGGCGCGGATGTCCAGCGTGGTCTCGGGCGAATTGCAGAAGAAGATCGAGGCGCTCGTGTCCGGCCCCGAGGAAACCGAGTTGTTCGCCCGCCTGGGCGTGCAGCGCAAAATCTATCTGGCCGCGCGCGACCAGTTGTCCAAGCTGAAGGGCGAGGGGCGGATGGATGAGGCCGAGCTGCTGTTCAAGAACGCCTTCGTGCCCGGCGCGGCCGGTTTCCAGAAGGCGGCGCTGGACTTGCTGCAACTGCAGCGCAGCAGGATCGACGCGACGGCGCATGAGATCGACCGCGTCGCCGCCGCCAGCCGCAATCAATTGCTGGTGCTGGCCACGCTGGCGCTGGCCTTCGGCGTCGTCTGCGCCTGGTTGCTGACGAGCGGCATCGTGCGGCCGCTGCGCACGGCCGTGGCGGTGGCGCGCCGCGTCGCCGACGGCGACTTGAGCGCCGACATCGAAGTCCACAGCGGCGACGAGACGGGCCAGTTGCTGGGCGCGCTGAAGGACATGAACGACAGCCTGTTGAAGATCGTCACCGAGGTGCGCCTGGGCACGGAAAACATCGCCACCGCCTCGACGCAGATCGCCGCCGGCAACCAGGATCTGTCGCAGCGCACCGAGACGCAGGCCAGTTCGCTGGAGGAAACCGCCTCCTCGATGGAGGAATTGACCTCGACGGTGAAGAACAACGCCGAGAACGCGCGCCAGGCCAATGTGCTGGCGGCGTCGGCGGCGCAGGTGGCCGTCAAGGGCGGCGTCGTGGTGACCCAGGTGGTCGGCACGATGGATTCGATCAACAACGCCTCGAAGAAAATCGTCGACATCATTTCCGTGATCGACGGCATCGCCTTCCAGACCAATATCCTGGCGTTGAACGCCGCCGTCGAGGCGGCGCGGGCCGGCGAGCAGGGCCGCGGCTTCGCCGTCGTCGCCTCCGAGGTGCGCAATCTGGCGCAGCGCTCGGCCTCGGCGGCGAAGGAAATCAAGACCCTGATTGGCGCTTCGGTCGAGCAGGTCAACCAGGGCAGCAAGCTGGTCTCCGAGGCGGGCGCGACGATGCAGGATATCGTCTCCAGCGTGCAGCGGGTGAGCGACATCATCACCGAGATCACGGCCGCCAGCACCGAGCAGAGCGTCGGCATCGAGGAGGTGCACAAGGCGATCGGACAGATGGATCAGGTGACGCAGCAGAACGCGGCGCTGGTGGAGGAGGCGGCCGCGGCGGCCGAGTCCATGCAGTTGCAGGCGGAAAGCCTGGCCCAGGTGGTCAGCGTGTTCAAGTTGCAGCCGGGCGCGGCGGCCAAGGTCAGCGCCATCGGCCGCCCGCCGGCGCCGCCGCGCGCCGCGCCGCGCCAGCCTTTGCGCATCGCCAACGGCGGCTAAGCAGCCGCAACGCGGAGCCGGGATCGGGCCAGTCGGGTCCGATCCCGGAATCACGCCGCCGCTTCACCCACTTCACTCGCTTCACCCGCATCCCATTCCCGGTCGGCGCTGTCGGCCAAGGCCACGCCGCGCTGCGAGAGTTGGTCGGCGGCGCCGTTCTTGTGCCGGGGTATCCAGCGCAGGCTCGCGCGCGGCAGTTGCGCGAGCAGGGCGCGGGCCCGTTCGCGCTGCGGCGCCAGCGTCGCCGCCGCCGCCGTGGCGCCGTTGACGTCGTCGATGACGACGCGGCTGTCCCCATACACCACCAGTTCATCCGCTTGCGCCTGCGCGGCCGCCTCCAGCAGTGCGATCAGTGCGCTGTATTCGGCCTCGCTGCTGCTGCCGTGGCCGGCGCGCCGGCTGATGGCGACGCGTTCGCCGGCCGGGCCGGTGAGCAGGGCGCCGATGCCGATGCGGCCCGGATTCGGGTGCGCCGAACCGTCGAACCAGGCCAGCCAGGCGCTCGCCGGCGGCGCGCCCGCGGCTCGTTTCGCGGCCAGCTTGTCGCTCTGGGCGCGGCTTTTCGCGCCGCGCCGCGCGGCGTCGGCCAGACGCGCCGCCGCGCGCGCGGCCAGCAGGGCGGGCAAGCCGGCCGCTCCGGCGGCCTTTTCCAGTGTCAGCCTGAGCGCTTCCGGTTCGCCGATGCCGGCGCTGCGGGCCAAGCGGCGCGCCAGCACTTTTTCGCCCTGGTGGGCGGCGTCGTTCAGGGTGTCGAAGGTGGGCATGCGCGCTGTGTCCTGTGCGGTGAAGGTGTTGAATCGATATCGACTGGATTATAAGCAAGGGCGCACGGCGGCAGTTGGGAAACGAGCGATGGGCGACAAAAAAAATGCCTCTTCGCCGGTCAAGGGGAAGAAGCATATGGAAGGAGGGGATGGCGCGCGCCATCCCCGTTGCGGCGACTTAGGCCGCCAGCAGCGTCAGCAGGGCGTGCGCGGCCGCTTCGGACGAGGCCGGATTCTGGCCGGTGATGAGCTTGCCGTCCGTCAGCACGTAGGAGGCCCAGTCGGCGCCCTTCGAGTAGACGCCGCCGTTGGCCTTGAGCATGTCCTCGACCAGGAAGGGCACGATGGCCGTCAGGCCGACGGCGTCCTCTTCCGTGTTGGTGAAGCCGGTGACGCGCTTGCCCTTGACCAGCGGCGCGCCGTCGGCGCCCTTGACGTGGCGCAGCACGCCGGGGGCGTGGCACACCGCCGCCACCGGCTTGCCGGCCGCCGCCATCGCTTCGATCAGGGCGATCGAGGCCTTGTCCTCGGCCAAGTCCCACAGGGGGCCGTGGCCGCCCGGGTAGAACACGGCGTCATACTCGGCCGCCACGATGCCGGCCAGCGGCAGCGTGGCGGCCAGCACGGCCTGGGCCGCGGCGTCGGCCTTGAAGCGGCGGGTCGCCTCGGTCTGCGATTCCGGCGCGTCGCTCTTCGGGTCCAGCGGCGGCTGGCCGCCCAGCGGGGAAGCCAGCGTGATGCTCGCGCCGGCGTCCTTCAGCACGTAATACGGCGCGGCGAATTCCTCCAGCCAGAAACCGGTCTTGTGGCCGGTGTCGCCAAGTTGATCGTGGGAAGTCAAAACCATCAATACATTCATGCGAGTGCTCCTGTGGGTGGGAATTAGTCCTGGGCGACGCGGACGACCAGCTTGCCGAAGTTCTTGCCTTCGAGCAGGCCAATGAAGGCTTGCGGCGCGTTTTCAAGGCCGTCGACGACATCTTCGCGGAATTTGATCTTGCCTTCCTTGAGCCAGGTGCTCATCTGGGTCAGGAATTCCGGGTAGCGGTCGGCGTAGTCGTCGAAGATGATGAATCCCTGCATCTTGAGGCGCTTGGTCAGGATGGTGCGCGCCAGCAGGCCCAGGCGGTCCGGGCCGACCGGCAAGGCGGTGTCGTTGTAGTTGGCGATCAGGCCGCAGACGGGGATGCGGGCGCCGACATTGAGCAGCGGCAGCACGGCGTCGAAGACGGCCCCGCCCACGCTTTCGAAGTAGACGTCGATGCCTTTCGGGCAGACGCCGGCCAGTTGCGCCGGCAGGTCGGCGCCGCGGTGGTCGATGCAGGCGTCGAAGCCCAGTTCCTCGACGACATAGCGGCACTTTTCGGTGCCGCCGGCGATGCCGACGACGCGGCAACCCTTGAGTTTGGCGATCTGTCCGACCAGGGCGCCGACGGCGCCGCTGGCGGCGGCCACGACGACGGTTTCGCCGGCCTTGGGTTGGCCGATGTCGAGCAGGCCCATGTAGGCGGTGAAGCCGGTCATGCCGAGCACGCCCAGGGCCATCGATGGTTGCGGCATGGCGCCGTCAAGCTTGTTCAGGCCGGTGCCGTCGGACAGGGCGTAATCCTGCCAGCCGCTGTAGCCGAGCACCAGCTCGCCCACTTTGTAGTCGGGATGCTGCGAGGCCTCGACGCGCGAGACGGTGGCGCCGACCATCACGGCGCCCACGGCGACCGGGGCGGCGTAGGAGGGCGCGTCGCTGAGGCGGCCGCGCATATACGGGTCGAGCGAGAGGTAGATGGTGCGCAGCAGCACTTGGCCGGCGGCCGGCGTCGGCACTGCGCCTTCCTTCAGGCCGAAGGTGGCGGCGGTGGGC
>JANXSQ010000380.1 GCA_025356595.1 Janthinobacterium sp.
TTTTCGGGAAACATTTCCCGGAAATCGTGGTCTGTCCCCGGTTTTTTACCCGGAAATCGTGGACTCGGCGTCCCCGTCTGTCTCAGGTTTTTTGCGTAAACGATTTGCCGTCCGCCAGGCGGATCGCACAAGCAGGCGCAAATAGGGCATTATTTCAGTCCTATGACTCAATTTCCACAATACCAGCGCTGCATGGTGATGGCCGGCGGCGGCTTTCGTTTTCCCTACTACCTCGGCATGTACGCCGCCGCCGTCGAGAGCGGCAACGCGCCGGATCTGTTGCTGGCCAGTTGCGGCGGTTCGATCGCCGCCGCCGTGATCCAGGCCCTGCCCGACGACGCCCAGCGCAAGGCCTGGGTCAGTTCGCCGGCCATGTACGCCTTCCTGTGCGGTCTGCAGTCGACGCCGATGGCCGCCATCGGCCGCTCCTTCGCCGAAGCCGTCAAGCGACGCCTGCGCGGCGGGCGCGGCGAGCTGGTGCCGGATCTGTTCAATGATTATTTTTTCGACATCCCCTCCGAGTTGCCGCTGCCGCCGCCGGTGCCGCACGGCGCGCCGGCCGTCGCCATCGTCGGCGGCAAGATCCTGTTCGAGCCGGAGGATGTCGGCCAGCCGCGCGCCGGCCGCAAGCTGTTCGCCGAGACGGTCTTCGGCGACGCCCGCACCACCGCCCTTTTGGACGGCATGGCTTCGCCGCTGAGCGCGCCGCAATGGGGCGACAACGCCATCGCGCCGCGCCTCGCCACCGACAGTGAAATGCCGATCGGCGACGCGGTGCGCATTTCGATTTCGGATATGTATTATTTCCGCTGCCACTCGCGCGCCGATGAGCATTACATGGGCGGCGTGATCGACCTGTTCCCGATCGAACTGGCGCACCGCCTGGCGCGCCGCGTGGTCATCGAGATGAAGGCGCCGTTCAGCCAGCAATCGGCCATTCCGGCCCTGCGCGCGGTGCTCGGCGTGGACGGCAACCAGCGCCTGCGCCATGTGCACGCCCAGCGCGCCGACGTGTGGATCGATTCCTCGGACGTCGAGCGGGTGTTGCGCCGCAGCGGCATGCAGCAGAAGCTCTCCTGGCGCGAAAACCGCATCCGCCTCGTCATGCCGGCCAGCCACGCGACCTTCGTGGAGCAGGTGGAAACGCAGTGGCAGTACGGCTATCGGCGCGCGCAGGAAGCCTTCGCCCGGGCCGCCGCCAAGCAGGCGGCGCCGATGCGCTACGCGACCCGGCACAACCGCGCCGCCGTCTGAGGCGGCCGTCCCCGCTCAAAGGGGAACGGCACGCTTGAAAAGCCGGGCCCGCCGTGCATCCCTTGCCTCGCCCGGAGGCCGCGCGCGGTCTGAAAAACACCTCAAGCGAACGCCGTGCGCGCCGCGTCCATCCGGCGCGCGGGCGTCCGATTCAACCCGCCTCGCGATACTGGCGCGCCGTGCCGAGCAACCACTCTTCGAACGCCCCCAGCAAGGGCGAGCTTTGCTTGTACTCCGGATACACCAGGTAGTAGCCCTTGTCGTTGTGCAGCGATAGCTCGCAGGGGATCAGCAGTTCGCCGCTGGCCAGCTCGGCCAGCACGAAAAAGCGCGGCACCAGGGCCACGCCCAGTCCGGCGCGCGCCGCTTCGACCAGCATGGAAAACAATTCATAGCGCTGCCCGCTCATGCAATCGACGTCGTGGATGCGCGCCTGCGCCAGCCATTGGCGCCAGGCGTCGGGCCGGGCCGATTGGTGCAGCAGGGTCAGGCGCGCCAGTTCGGCCGGCGTGAGGCTGCTCGCGCCGTTCAATAATTGCGGGCTGCACACCGGCGTCATTTCCTCGCCGAACAGGTGCTGGGCGATGGCGCCCGGCCAGACCGGATTGCCGAAATGGATGGCGGCGCTGAAGGGCGTGTCGGTGAAGATGAAGGGCTCGGAGCGGGTCGTCAGATTCAGCGTGATGTGGCCGTGCTGCGCGTAGAAACGCGGCAGGCGCGGGATCAGCCAGCGCGTCGCGAAAGTGGGAATCACCGCCAGTTCGAGGATCCCGCCGGCGCCCCGCTGGGTCATCACGGCCAGCGTGTCGCGTTCGATCTTGTCGAGATGCTCGCGCACCTGTTTCGCGTAAATCTGCCCGGTGTCGGTCAGGCTGACGCGCCGCTTCACGCGGTTGAACAGCGGCATCCCGACGTAGTCCTCAAGGGCGGCGATCTGGCGCCCGACCGCGCTGGGCGTGAGCGCCAGTTCGTCGGCGCTGCGGGTGAAACTTTGATGCCGCGCCGCCGCCTCGAAGGCGATCAGCGCTTCCATACTTGGGATTTTTCTTCTCACACTTCATTCCTCAGACGCACAACGTCACGATTTTATATCATTTGTACAAGCCGCTGCTTCACGCGACACTGCCTGCATCGCGTCCGGCCCGCAGATTCCCGCCAGCCTGACACGTCGGCGCGGCGACGCCGCGAAGCATCGCGCACCGTGTTGATTTCCGTCAAACATCACGCGGATTTGCGCCATGAATCGGCAAGGCCGTCGCGCCGCACGAATTTGCACCAGTCCATCAATCCACCTTGGAAGGAACACCATGAGCAACACAGCGGCGGCACCGAAATTCAAACCTTACACGCGACAAACCATCCAGCGGGCGCCGCAATGGGCGCTGCTGGCGCCGGATCTGCAAGAGGCGGTGCTGGTCGTGTCGCGGGTCTTGCCGTTCCGCACCAACCAATACGTGATGGATGAACTGATCGACTGGAAGAATGTCCCCGACGATCCGATCTATCGCCTGACGTTCCCGCACCGCGACATGCTCTCGGCGGCCGACTACGCCCACCTGCGCGACCTGGTGCTGGTGGAGAAGGACGAGGAGGCCATCGAGAAAGAGGTCAAGCGCCTGCGCATGGGCATGAATCCGCATCCGGCCGGCCAGATGACGCACAACGTGCCGATGATGGACGACGAACCGGTGGCCGGCCTGCAGCACAAGTACAAGCAGACGGTGCTGTTTTTCCCCAGCGCCGGCCAGACCTGCCACGCCTATTGCACCTTCTGCTTCCGCTGGCCGCAATTCGTCGGCATGGAGGAGCTCAAGTTCGACGCCAAGGAATCGCATGAACTGGTCAGCTACCTGAAGCTGCATCCGGAAGTCACCGACGTGCTCATCACCGGCGGCGATCCGCTCATCATGAGCAGCCGCGCGCTGGCCGGCTACATCGAGCCGCTGCTGGTGCCGGAACTGGCGCACATCCAGAACATCCGCATCGGCACCAAGTCGGTCTCCTACTGGCCGCAACGCTTCGTCACCGACCACGACGCCGACGATTTGCTGCTGCTGTTCCGCAAGGTGGTCAACTCCGGCAAGAACCTGGCGCTGATGGGGCATTACAACCATCCGGCCGAATTGCGTCCCGCCATCGCGCAACAGGCGGTCAAGCGCATCGTCGCCTCGGGCGCCACGCTGCGCATGCAGGCGCCCCTGATCCGCCACATCAACGAAGACCCCAAGGGCTGGGCCGAACTGTGGACCATGGGCGTGCGCCTGGGCGCCATTCCCTACTACATGTTCATCGAACGCGACACCGGACCGAGCGAGTATTTCCGCCTGCCCCTGGCGAAGGCCTATGAAACCTTCCAGGCCGCGTATCAAATGGTCTCGGGCCTGTCGCGCACGGTGCGCGGACCGTCCATGAGCGCCTTCCCGGGCAAGGTGGTGATCGACGGCATCGTCACGATCAAGGGCGAGAAAGTGTTCGCGCTGCAGTTCCTGCAGGCGCGCAATCCGGATTGGGTGCGCCGTCCCTTCTACGCCAAATTCGACGCCGAGGCGACCTGGCTGGACGACCTGGTGCCGGCCTTCGGCGAAAAACACTTCTTCTTCGAGACCGAAGCGGAGCGGCCGCGGCAAGTGATCCCCATCGCCCGCCAGGAGGCCGCACCGGCCCAGATCGCCGCCGGCGCGCCGAGCAACGGCGCCGAATACGCCGAAGAGATGCACACGGGAACCTGAAATGAGCCATTTACTGCACAGACAAATCCACCACGCCTATCCCGTCGCCACCGGCGGCGAGGGCGTACACCTGATCGACGCGGCCGGCAAGCGCTACATCGACGCCAGCGGCGGCGCCGCCGTCTCCTGCCTCGGCCACCAGCATCCGCGGGTGCTGGCGGCGATGCACGCGCAGCTGGATCGATTGGCCTACGCGCACACCAGCTTCTTCACCTCGTCCGCCGCCGAGGAGTTGGGCGAGGAGTTGATGGCGCTGGCGCCGGCCGGCATGTCGCATGTGTACCTGGTGTCGGGCGGCTCCGAGGCGGTGGAGGCGGCGCTGAAGATGGCGCGCCAATACTTCGTCGAGCGCGGTGAAAGCGGGCGCCGGCATTTCATCTCGCGCCGCCAGAGCTACCACGGCAACACCCTGGGCGCGCTGGCCGTGGGCGGCAACGCCTGGCGCCGGCAGCAGTTCGCCCCCATCCTGGTCGACAGCCACTACATCGATCCCTGCTACGAGTACCGCTACCGCGACGGCGCCGAAACGCCGGCCGCCTACGGCCTGCGCGCCGCCGCCGGACTGGAGGCGAAAATCCTCGAACTGGGGGCCGAAAACGTCATCGCCTTCGTCGCCGAAACCGTGGTCGGCGCCACCCTGGGCGCGGTGCCGCCGGCGCCCGGCTATCTGCGCGCGGTGCGGGAAATCTGCGACCGCCACGGCATCCTGCTGATCCTCGACGAGGTCATGTGCGGCATGGGCCGCACCGGCACCCTGCACGCCTGCGAGCAGGACGGCGTCAGTCCCGACCTGATGACGGTGGCCAAGGGCCTGGGCGGCGGTTACGCGCCCATCGGCGCGACCTTCGTCGGCAAGCACATCTACGAGGCCTTCGCCCAGGGTTCCGGCATGTTCCAGCACGGCCACACCTATGTCGGGCACCCGCTCGCCTGCGCCGCCGCGCTGGCCGCGCAGCGCGTGATCCGCGACGAGCATCTGCTCGAGAACGTGGCCGCGCGCGGCGCCCAACTGGAGCGGGCGCTGCGGGCGCGCTTCGGCGACCATCCGCACGTCGGCGACATCCGCGGGCGGGGGCTGTTCTGGGGCGTCGAACTGGTCGCCGAGCGGTCCACCAAGACGCCTTTCGAGGCCGGCCAGCGCCTGCACGCGCGCCTCAAGGCCAGCGCCATGCAGCGCGGCCTGATGGCCTATCCGATGGGCGGCACCATCGACGGCCGCTCCGGCGACCATGTGCTGCTGGCGCCGCCCTTCATCTGCGACGCCGGCGTCATCGATGACATCGTCGACCGCCTGGGCGAGGCGCTCGACGCGGCCATCGCCGAGCTGCCCGCCACGGCGCGCACGTAGGCGCGCACGGGCGCCGCCACCCACGCGTGGCGGCGGCGCCCCGCCATCCGGCGCTTCATTCACCCCGATCCAAGGAATATCCCTTCATGCCCCGCATACCCTATACCGACGCAGCCCTGGCGGAGCCGAAAGACGTCGTCGACGCGATCCGCCTGCGCCGCGGCGGACACCTGCTGAACCTGGACCGCATGCTGCTGCACAGCCCCGCCTTCGCGCGCGGCTGGAACGCCTTCCTGGGCGAAGTCCGCGGCGGACTCGATCTGTCGCCGAAACTGCGCGAACTGGCCATGTGCGTGGTGGCCGTGCTGAACGGCGCCGAATACGAGTTCCATCACCACGCCCCGGAATTCATCAAGGCCGGCGGCAGCGAGCAACAGGCGCGCGCCCTGCGCCAGCCGCAAGCCTGCGTCGGCGATCCGTTCGGCTTCGACCCGGGCGAGCGCGCCGTCATCGCCCTGACCATCGAGATGACGCGCGGCGTGCGCGTCGCCGACGCCACGTTCGCGGCGGCGCTGGACGCGCTGGGGAGTCATCGGCACGTCGTCGAACTGGTCGGCGTGATCGCGGCCTACAACATGGTGTCGCGCTTCCTGGTCGCCTTCGACATCGCGCCCGAAACCACGGCCGTGTGAGCGTTTCACCCGAAAAACAGCGCCAAGCGCGCCTACGGCGCCACGCAACAGGAGAAAAAAATGACCTATGTAGTGACCGAAAACTGTATCAATTGCAAGCATTCCGATTGCGTGGAGGTGTGTCCGGCGGAAGCCTTCCACGAAGGGGAGAATTTCATCGTGATCAATCCGGACAAATGCATCGATTGCGAATTGTGCGTCAGCGCCTGTCCCGTCGGGGCGATTTTCTTTGAAATGGACCTGCCCGCCGGGCAAAGCGAATTCATCGAGATCAACGCCCACTACGCCGCCCTGTGGCCCGTCATCTTCAATAAGAAACCGGCCATGAACGACGCCCTGTTCTGGCAGGGACAGCCGGGGAAACGCCAGTATCTGGGCGCTCCGGCGGCCGAGGCCGGCGAGTGAAGCGCGCCGCGCGCGGTTGTTTACAAACGAAAAAAATGCCGCTCAGGATTAACTGAACGGCATCGCGGGCGACACTCCGCCCTGCCCTGATCGGCGCAGGCCGGCGGCCCCCACCGAATCGCGGTATTACTTGGCGCCGGCGGCTTTGATGTCGGCGTTGCCTTTGGCTTTCACTTCTTCGGTCTTGGTGGCGGCGAGGGCCTTGTCGGCGCTCGCGTCGACTTTTTCCTTGGCAACTTTGGCGTCGGCTTTCACCGAGGTTTTCACAGCCTTGGCATCCGCGCCGGCCATGGCTTTGTCGCCCTTGGCTTCCGCTTTCAGCTTGTCTTCGGCGTCGGCGCCGGCGACTTTATCGGCCGCCTTGGCGTGCGCTTTGGATGCCTTGGTGTGGGCTTTGGCTTTTTTCTTGTCCGCTTTCGTTTCCGCTTTGACGACGCCTTCGTCGGCTTTTTCGTCGGCTTTCATTTCCGACACAACCGCTTTATGGTTGGCTTTGTCGGCTTTCGCTTCGGCCTTGACGACGGCAGGCGACTCTGGAGCGGCAGGCGCCGGTGTTTGAGCGAACGCGGCGGTGGCGAACAGGGTGGCGATCAGGGTGGCGAGTAATTTGTTCATGGTGGTACCTTTCAAGGATGGAATGGAATTTATTTATACTTATTAAAAGCGGGCAAAATATCCAAAAATCTGCCAGGTATCGCGTCTGCTTCCTTGGAGGCGACGCCACAACATGCATTCAGAATATGCCTTCCATCCAGTCTCTTCCGTACGCTAGCGCACGCAGGGCAATAAATTTTCTTCTTCCCGTTCATCCGTGAAGAACCCTCATTTACCCGCCCCGCGCGCGGCTGGCCTCCACTACCCCGGTTGGGAACTTGCCGCAGTCACGGCCGCCGCGTGGCGCGCCGCGATCCATTCCTCGTTGGTGGCCTCGACGCCCACCAACAAGCGGCTGTCCGGCGCCGAGATCAGCGGACCGTGGCGCTCGTTGGCGGCGCTATCCAGCAGCGGGCCCAGGAAGCCGAGTTCGGCGCAGATGCGGCGCCGCAGTTCGACGCTGTGCTCGCCCACGCCGGCGGTGAACACCAGCAAGTCCAGGCCGCCCAGGATCGCCGTCAGCGCGCCGATCTCGCGCACGATGCGGCGCACGTACAGCGCCAGCGCGGCGCGCACCCGTTCGCCGGTGGCGTCCTCGCGGCCCTCCTGCGCCAGCAGCACCGGCGGGTCGGCCGAGACGCCGGAGACGCCCAACAGGCCCGATTCGTGGTACAGCACGTGGCCGACCTGCTCCAGCGTCAGCTTTTCGATCTCCATCATGTACAGCACGGCGCCGGGGTCGAGCGCGCCGCAGCGGGTGCCCATCATCAGCCCGTCCAGCGCCGAGAAGCCCATCGTCGTGGCGACGCTGCGCAAGCCGCGCATGGCGCACAGGCTGGCGCCGCTGCCCAGGTGGGCGACGATGACGCGGCCGCGCGCGGCGGCGCCGAAGCGCTCCTCCAGCACCACCGACATGTATTCGTACGACAGGCCGTGGAAGCCGTAGCGGCGCAGGCCCCGCTCCCACGCCGCGTAGGGCAGCGCCAGCATCTGTTCCACCTGCGGCACGTCGTGGTGGAAGGCGGTGTCGAAGCAGGCCACCTGCGGCAGTTGCGGCACCGCCTCGAGCAGCACTTCGATGGCGTCCAGCGCGAAGGGCTGGTGCAGCGGCGCCAGCGGAATGAAGCTTTTCAGGTCGGCCAGCACGGCGGCGTCGACGCGGATCGGCGCCGAATATTTGCTGCCGCCGTGGACCACGCGGTGCGCCACGGCGCGCAGGCCGCGGCCGGCCAGGCGGGCGACGACGCGGGCGCGGATGCGCTCCAGCGCCGCGTGGTAGGGCTGCTCCGCGTCCGCCGCCAGTTCCTCGGCGGCGCCGGCGCTGTCGCGGTAGAGCGTCTGCGGCGCGCCGATGCCGCTCACTTTGCCGCTCCATTCGGCCAGCCGGGGCAAGGGCTCGACGCCGGCGTCGAAGAGGGCGAATTTGATGCTCGAGGAGCCGCAGTTGAGCACCAGGATCAGTTCCGGGCCGTGTTTCATGGCGGGCTCGCGCGGTAGTGCTCGGCCAGCATCAGGGCGATGGCGCAGGACGCCATGCGGCTTTCGCGCGAGTCGGCGCGGCTGGTCAGGATGATCGGCACCTTGGCGCCGAGGACGATGCCGGCGCTGGCCGCGTCGCCCATGTACTCAAGCTGCTTGGCCAGCATGTTGCCGCTCTCCAGGTCCGGCACCACCAGCACGTCGGCGCGCCCGGCCACTTCGGAGACGATACCCTTGACGCGCGCGGCGGCGGCCGAGACGGCGTTGTCGAAGGCCAGCGGGCCGTCCAGCAGCGCGCCGGTGATCTGGCCGCGGTCGGCCATTTTGCACAGGGCCGCCGCGTCCAGCGTGGCCGGCATGTTCGGGTTGACGGTTTCCACCGCCGCCAGGATGGCCACGCGCGGCAGCGCCACGCCGATGGCGTGCGCCAGGTCGATGGCGTTGCGCACGATGTCGGCCTTGTCCTCCAGCGTCGGGGCGATGTTGATGGCGGCGTCGGTGATGATGAAGGGGCGCGGATAGGCCGGCGTCTGCATCAGGAAGCAGTGGCTGACGCGGCGCTTGGTGCGCAGCCCGGCCGCCGCGGCCAGCACGGCGCCCATCAGTTCGTCGGTGTGCAGGCTGCCCTTCATCAGCGCCTCGACCTGGCCCTTGGCGGCCATTTCGGCGCCGCGCACGGCGGCGGCGTGGCTGTGCGCGACGTCCTCGATCTCGACGCCGCCCAGGTCCAGGCCGGCGGCGGCGGCCACCGCCTCCAGTTTGGCGCGCGGCGCCACCAGCACCGGCACGATCAGGCCGGCGGCGCGCGCGTCGAGCGCCGCCGCCAGGCTCAGCTCATCGCAGGGGTGGATCACGGCGACGCGGATGGCGGCCATCCGGCGCACATGGTCGAGCAGGCGCTGCACGCCGCCGCCGGTGCTCAGGCGCACCTCCGGCAGGGTGGTGCGCGGGCGCTCGATGGACTCGCTCGGCGCGATGACGTCGGCCTCGCCCTCGATGACGGTCTTGCCGTCCTGGTTGATGCAGGTGCAGGCCAGCTTGACCTGCTTTTTCTCGGCGTTGGTGGCGCTGACGGTGACGCGGATGGTCAGCGTGTCGCCCACCCGCACCGGCAGCAGGAAGCGCAGCGTCTGGCCGCGGTAGATGGTGCCGGGACCGGGCAGGCGCGTGCCCAGCACGGCCGAGATCAGCGCCGCGCCCCACATGCCGTGCGCGATCACGCCGTGGAAGCGCGTCGAGGCGGCGAATTCCGGATCGATGTGCTGCGGGTTGTCGTCGCCCGACATGACGGCGAAGAGCTGGATGTCCTCCGTGCTCAGGGTGCGTTCGATGGCGGCCGTGTCGCCGACGGCGATCTGCTCGAAGGTGCGGTTGCGGATGACCGTCAAATCGTCGCCGCGGACGGCGTCAGTGCTTTTGTTCATGGTGGTGTCGGGTTAGGGGTTGGGGGGCGCGCCGGCCGGCAAGGCGCGCGCTCTTCATGTCGTGCGTACGGGCTTTTCCCTGGCCGGCTTGCGCGGCGCCTGCTTCAGCGCCGCCGTTTCGAAAATGGTCAGCATGCGCTGCAGGTCGTCCTCTTCGCCGGCGCTGGGCGCCTGCGGCACCGACAGCATCTGGCGCAGCGCCCGCGCGAAGCTGCGGATGGCGTCCGGCGCGGCGCGCGCCAGCATCTGCGGCAGCGCGGCCAGCGCGGCGTCCTGGTCGAGCAGCATCAGGCGCGCCTGGTGGCGCACGATCTGGCGGAAGTCTCCGATGTCCATGCCGTCGATCTCCATGCCCTCGATATAGCCCGGTTCGAACAGTTGCAGCGCCAGGTTGAAGCGCCGCTCGTCGGCCTCGCCGCGCCGGCGGTGGACGAAGAACAGCGCGCGGATGCCGGCTTCGGCCAGCGCGCCCTCGCCCGTGCTGGCGCGCAGCTTCCCGAGCTCGGCGGCGACGAAGGCGCAGTGCTCCGGCGCGACGCCCGGATGCGGCCGCACCGGCCGGCCGTCGTCGGCGCCCAGTCCGGCCAGGGCCTGCACCCACGGCGCGCCGTAGATCAGCTTGAAGCTCTGTTCGGCGGCGGCGTCGCGCAGATCGCGCCAGCCGTCCAGGGCGCGCATCACCGAATCGGAGAACATCTGCTGCATGCGCAGCAGCGGGTTGTCGGGCGCCACCGGCTGGCGCCGGGCGCGGATTTTCTCCGCCTGCGCGGCCACCACGCCGGCCAGCGCGCTGCGGTCGGACCAGCATTCGAAGTTGATGCGCAGCGGGTGCACGCTTTGCAACCAGCGCGCCGACTGCGGCGTGACCATGGCGCGCACCAGCGGCTGCATGAACTGGCGGTACAGGCCGAGGTTGATCTCGGAGAAGCGCGCCACGGCCGCGAACTTGCGCTCGTTGGCCGGGTCGGGCTGGACGATGGCGCGCACGTCGGCGATGCTACGGCGCTGAATCGACAGCACGTAGTCGCCGCCGGCCAGCTCGGCGTTCGCCGTGGCGGCCGTCTTGTCGGCGATGCCGGCCTGGTAGATGCCGGCCGGCAGCAGGTCGATCAGGTCGATGTTGCTCTCGAATTTCTGGTGCTCCTTGCGCCCCACGCTGGCCGAGACGAAGATGCCGAGGTGGCCGATGCTGTCGTGCACGGCGTAGACGATGGTCTGGTCGTGCGTCAGCACATCGGTGTCGTCGCGGTACAGATCGGTGATCCAGCCCAGCGCCTGCGGCGGCGGCGTGATGTTGTCGCCGTTCGAGCAGAACACGACGATGGGCGAGCGGATGTTGCGCAAGTCCAGGCGCACGCCGTCCGAGGTCACCAGTTCGGCCGTCGCCAGGCGGTTGCCGACGAAGAGATTGTCGACGATGTACTGCATCTCGACCTGGTTCAGGAAGACGTGGCCGCCCCAGTATTTTTCGAAGCCCAGGTAGCGCTCGGCCTCGGTGTCGACGTTGGCGTACAGGCTGTACTTCTTGCCCCACAGGGTGTTGGCCGGATTCAGGTTCTCGAAGTTCTGCACCAGCGAGGCGCCGTCGAAGCGGCCGTTGCCCAGGTCGCCGGCGAAGGCCGTGCCCCAGCTGCCGCCCATCAGGCCGCCGGAATAGCGCATCGGATTGCGCCCTTCCCAGCCGGCCCAGTAGGACACCGGGGCGCCGGCGACGATGATGGGGCCGAACAGCTCCGGGCGCATGGCCGCCGTCATCAGGATTTGCCAGCCGGCCTGGCAGTTGGCGATCACGGCCGGCTTGCCCTCGCTGTCCGGGTGCAGGGCGATGACCCGCTCCAGGAAGGCCGCCTCGGCGCGCATCACGTCCTCCACCGTCTGGCCGGGCACCGGGTCGGGCAGGAAGCCGACGAAATAGCAGGGGTGGCCGGCGCGGATGGCGACGCCGATTTCGCTCTCGGCCTTGAAGCCGCCGATGCCGGGGCCGTGGCCGGCGCGCGGGTCGACGACGACGAAGGGACGCTTGCGCGGGTCGCACGGCACGCCCTCGGCCGGCGCGATGCGCGCCAGGCCGTAGTTGACGGGGCGCGGCAGGTCCAGGCCGGACATGACGATTTGCGCCGCGAAGTCGAGCACATTGGGCACCTTTTCCGCCAGGTGGGCCTGGTACTGGTTGCCGCGCCGGCGCATCACGTCGGCGTACAGCACGCTGCGCTGCCAGGTGTCGACCGCGTAGGCGGAGGCGGCGTCAAGCAGGGGCATGCCGCCGAGCGCGAAAAAGCCGGATGTCTGTTGTGTCATGTGTGTTCGTTTCCGATCAAGGGGCCAGCGGCGGGCCGCCGATGAGTGTGCGGGCACAGGCTGGAAGCCGGGGCCGGCCGCGCTGGGCCGGACCCCGGATGTGCGCCGCGGGCCCGAGTCCGACAGGACTTCCGGGCCCCCGGCGCGGACGGATTACTTGTTGAACTGTTTCATGAAGTCGCCCATCGCGTTGCCGAAGGGCGCGGCGCTGTTCAGCGAACCCATCGCTTCGGTGGCTTCCTTCTGCCAGTTTTGCACGGCGGCGGTCAGGCCGGCGGCGAAGGCGGCCTGGCTGTTGGCGGCGTTGCTGAGGAAGCCTTGCAGGTCGCCCGGCTTGGTTTGGCTCATGAATTGCTGGCCGCTTTCCTGCAACAGCTTGCCCGTCGTTTGCAGCAGTTCCAGATTGGCTTTGTACAGATTCATCGGCAGTTCGGTGTTGGTGCTCATGATGGTGTCCTTTAAAAGGAGGAAAAGATCCGTTCGCGCCGGGGCGTCAAGCCATCTGGCTGATCGTCTTGCGAAAACGGGACAGTGAAACGGTAAACAGCGCGACCCCTATTGCCAGCAGCGCCAGGAAGGGTTTCCATACTACCCCGATGCCGGCGCCGCGGTACAGAATCGCCTGGCTGAGTTCGACAAAATGGGTGGTCGGCGCGAACAGCATGATGTTTTGCACCAGGGCCGGCATGCTCTCGCGCGGCGTGACGGAGCCCGACAGCATCTGCAGCGGCAGCAGCACGAGGATCAGCAACATGCCGAATTGCGGCATGCTGCGCGCCACCGTGGCCATGAAAATGCCCATCGAGGTGGTGGCGAACAGATGCAGCGCGGCGCCGGCCAGGAACAGCGCCACCGAGCCCTCGATGGGCACCCGCAGGGCGCCGCGCACCACGAAGGTCAGCGACAGCGCGGCCGCCGCCAGCACCACCAGGCCCATGGCCCACACCTTGGCCAGCATGATTTCGGCCGGCGTCACCGGCATCACCAGCAGATGCTCGATGGTGCCGTGCTCGCGCTCGCGGATCAGGGCGGCGCCGGTGAGGATGATGGAGAGCATGGTGACGTTGTTGATGATCTCCATCAAGGCGCCGAACCAGGATTCCTTGAGCGTCGGGTTGAAGCGCGTGCGCAGCACCAGTTCCACCGGCGGCGCCGCGGCGCCCCGGTAGCGCTGCACGAACTCGCGGATTTCGGCGGCGGCGATCTGCTGGATGTAGGCGTTGCCGCTGAAGGCCTGGCTCATGCGCGTGGCGTCGACGTTCAGTTGCAGCTCGGTGTGGCGGCCGGCCAGCACGTCGCGCTGGAAGTTGGGCGGGATGTTCAGCGCGAAGGTGTAGGCGCCCGTGTTCAGGCCGGCGTCCACCTCGGCCTGGGAAATCATCTTCGGTTCGGTGAACTGGGGCGGGAAGAAGGCCCCGGCGATGCGCGCCGAGAGCGGCGAGGCGTCCTCGTCGACGATGGCGATGGCGGCCTTGTGCAGCGTTTCCGGCTTGGCCGTGGCGGCCACGTAGATGGAGACGCTGAAGGTGTAGACGATCAGCGCCAGCAGCATCGGGTCGCGGATCAGGCTCCACAACTCCTTCACGCCGAGGCGGTAGATATTGGCGAACTGGCGCATCTCAGCTGTCCTGTTTCTTGAGCAGGGCGATGGTCAGCCCCAGGATGACGGGCGCGGCCAGCAGCAGCGGCAGGAAGGCGCCGTGCAGGTCGGAAAAACCGAGCGCCTTGTTGAAGACGCCGCGGCTGATGTTGAGCATGTGCGTGGCCGGGTAGACGGCGCCGATCAGGCGCCCGCCGCCCTCCATCGCGTTGACCGGGTTGAGCAGGCCGGCGAACTGGATGGCCGGGATCATGGTCGCGATCATGGTCACGAACATGGCCGAGATCTGGCTGCGCGTGAAGGTCGAGGCCAGCAGGCCGATGCCGGTGGCGCTGATGTTGAACAGGAAGGCGGCCGCCGTCAGGGTCAGGAAGCTGCCCTTCACGGGCACGCCGAAGACGGTCACCGCCAGCAGCGCCATGAGCAGGAAGTTCAGCATCGCCAGCAGCAGGTAGGGCGCCTGTTTGCCCAGCAAGAATTCGGTGCGCGTCACCGGCGTCACGTACAGGTTCAGGATGGAGCCGAGCTCCTTCTCGCGCACCACCGACAGCGCCGCCAGCATGGCCGGCAGCATCAGCAGCAGCAGCGGGATCACGGCCGGCACCATGGCCGGCAGGCTTTTCACGTCGGGGTTGTAGCGGTAGCGCGTTTCGATCGAGACGGGATTCGGCAGATCGACGCCGAGGCGGTGCTTGGCCTGGTCGGCCAGCCAGAGCTGGTGCATGCCCTGCACATAACCCTGCACGGTTTCGGCGCGCATCGGCATGGCGCCGTCGACCCAGGCGGCGATCTGCGCCGGCGCGCCGCGCTCCACGCTGCGCGCGAAGCCGGGCGGGATTTCGATGGCCAGCGCCAGCTCGCCGCTGCGCATGCGCTGGTCCAGATCGGCGTAGTCGCGCAGCACCGGATGTTCGATGAAATAGCGCGAGCCAGCCAGATTCAGGGTGTAGTCGCGGCTCAGGCCCGTCTGGTCGTGGTCGAGCACCGCGTAACTGAGGTTCTCCACGTCCAGGCTGATGCCGAAGCCGATCACGAACATCAGGATCAGCGAGCCGCCCAGGGCCAGCGTGGCGCGCACCGGGTCGCGGCGCAGTTCCAGCGTTTCGCGCCACATATAGCTGAGCAGGCGGTTCAGGCTGAAGCCGCCGCGGCGCGGCGCGGCGGCCGGAGGCGCAAGCGGCTTGGCGGCGGCAACGGCCGGCGTCGCGGCGGCGGCGCCGCCCGCCTCCTCCAGATAGGCGATGAAGGCCAGTTCCAGCGTCGCCGTGCCGCGCTTGCGCACCAGCTCGGCCGGGGCGTCGCTGACCAGCACGCGGCCGGCGTGCATCAGCGAGATGCGGTCGCAGCGCTCGGCCTCGTTCATGAAATGGGTGGAGATGAAGATGGTCACCTTGTCGCGCCGCGCCAGTTCGATCATCAGGCGCCAGAAATTGTCGCGCGCGATGGGGTCGACGCCGGAGGTCGGCTCGTCGAGGATCAGCAGTTCCGGCTTGTGCACCATCGCCACGGCCAGCGACAGGCGCTGGCGTATGCCCAGCGGCAGCGCGTCGGGCAGGGTGTCGAGCACCTCGGCCAGCTCGAAGCGGGCCACCATCTCCTCCATGCGCGCCGGGATGTCGGCCTCGGCGACGTGGAACAGGCGCGCGTGCAGCACCAGGTTCTGCCGCACGCTCAACTCGCTGTACAGGGAAAAGGCCTGCGACATGTAGCCGACGCGGCGGCGCGTGCCGATGTCGTTCGAATCGACCGGGCTGCCGAACAACCAGGCCTCGCCCTCGCTGGCCGGCAGCAGGCCGGTGAGCATCTTCATGGTGGTCGACTTGCCGCAGCCGTTGGAGCCGAGGAAGCCGAAGATCTCGCCGCGGCCGATGCGGAAATCGACGTGGTCGACGGCGGTGAAGTCGCCAAAGCGCATCGTCAGGCCCTTCGCCTCGATGGCCACGTCGTCCCGCGCGCCGGGCGCCAGCGGCGTGATCACGACCGCCTGGTGGCCGGCCCGCTTGGCCTCCGGCAGCAGCGCGATGAAGGCTTCCTCCAGCGTCGCGCTGGCGCTGCGCGCCAGCAGCTCGGCCGGGCTGCCGGTGGCCAGCACCCTGCCCTCGTCCATCGCCACCAGCCAATCGAAGCGCTGCGCCTCGTCCATATAGGCGGTGGCGACGATGACGCTCATGCCGGGGCGCTCGCCGCGTATGCGCGCGATGAGGTCCCAGAACTGCGCCCGCGCCAGCGGATCGACGCCGGTGGTGGGCTCGTCGAGTATCAACAGGTCGGGATCGTGGATCAGCGCGCAGCACAGGCCCAGCTTCTGCTTCATGCCGCCCGACAGCTTGCCGGCCGGGCGCTGCAAAAACGTCTGCAGGCCGGTGCTGCGCGTCAGTTCGTCGATGCGGCGGCGCCGCTCCGCCGCGTCGTGGCCGAACAGGCGCGCGAAGAACTGCAGATTCTCCTCCACCGACAGAGTCGGATACAGGTTCTTGCCCAGGCCCTGGGGCATGTAGGCGATGCGCGGGCAGACGGCCGTGCGGTGCGCGGCCGAGCCCATGTCGCCGCCCAGCGCCTCGACGCCGCCCTCCTGCACGGCGCGCGCGCCGGCCGCCAGCGCCATCAGGCTGGACTTGCCGACGCCGTCCGGGCCGATCAGGCCGACCATCAGGCCGGCCGGAATCTCCAGATCGATATGGTCCAGCGCCAGCGTCTTGCCGTAGCGCTGGCTGACGCCGGCCAGGCGCACCACCGGCGCCAGCGTGGATGCCTGCATCTTCACTGCGGGACCTTGACCGTCAATTCAGCCGGCCAGGCCGCCTTCGCGTCGGTCTTCACCCAGGCCACGCCGGGCAGGCCGACCTTCACCAGTTGCGCGTGCCGCTGCAGCAGTTCGCGCTTGATCTGCGCCTTGACGCGGAACATCAGCTTTTGCCGCTCGCTGCTGGTCTCCACCGTCTTCGGCGTGAACTGCGCGCTGCTGGCGACGAAGGAGACGGTGGCCGGAATCACGTAATCCGGCGCCGCGTCGAGCACCAGGCGCACCTCGCCGCCCAGCGCCAGCTTGCCGGCCACCGCCTCGGGCAGGAAGAAGGTCATGTAGACGTCGCCCAGATCGACCAGGTTCAGCACCTTGCCGCCGCCGCCCAGCACCTCGCCCGGCTGCGCCACCAGATACTGCACGCGGCCGGCGCGCGGCGCCGTCAGCTCGCTGTCGAGCATGTCGACGTCGACGCGGGCGATGGTCGCCTCGGCGGCGGCGACGGCCGAGCGGCCGCCCACCACCTGCGCGCGGGCCGCCTCGATGGCCGCCTGCGCCGTGTTGACCTGGGCCTTGGTGGCGCTCAGCGCGGCGCCGACGCTGCGCACGCGGGCGCGGTCGTCGTCCAGCTCCTGCACCGAGGAGGCGCCCTCGCGCGACAGCGTCTCCGAGCGGGCCAGGCGGCGCCGCGCGGCATCGAGCTCGCTTTCGCGCTGCGCCACCAGCGCCTGCGCGGCCACCTTGTCGCTCTCGCGCACGGCCACCTGGGCCTGCGCGCCGACGACCGCGTCCTGCGCCTGCTGGCGGCGGGCGCGCGCCTCGTCGCGCTGGGCCGATAGCGACTGCACCTGCATGCGCGCCAGCGGCTGGCCGGCTTTAACAAAGTCACCCTCCTTGATGAGGATGGCGTCGACGCGGCCGGGGAATTTGGTGGCGACGTCGATCTCGATGGCCTCGACGCGGCCGTTGCCGCTGGCGAAACCCGGACCGGGGCCGCTCGGCTGCATCAAATGCCAGCCATAGTAGGCCAGAGCCGCGACGCCCAGCACCAGCGCGGCGCCGATGACTCTTTTCTTCCGTTGGGGAGTCACGGCTTTTCCGTTCTTTTCCGGTGGGGTGGGCGCCGGCGCGGCCGCGGCCGGAATCGGCGCGGCGGGCGCGGCGGGATTGGCGGCGGCCGGGGCGGCGGCGGGCGGCGGCGTTTGCGGCGCGGCGTTGTCGGCGCTCAGCAGGGCGCCATTGTCTTGTTTGTTCACGGGTAGATTCTCCACGGGTTTCATTGGGCCGGCGCCGGCGCGCCGCCGCCGAGGGCTGCGTACAGGCTGACCTGGCTCGACAACAGCGCGCGGCGCGTCTGCACCAGTTGCTGCTCGGCCGACAGGAGGTCGCGCTGGGCGTCCAGCACTTCCAGATACGGCGTCGCGCCGTTGTCGTAGCGCAGCTTGGCGAGGCGCGCGCGCTCGGTCTGCGCCGCCAGGGCGCCTTGCTGGATGCGCAACTGCTCGGCCAACCAGCGCCGCGCCGACATGGCGTCGGCCACCTCGCGGAAGGCGTTCTGCACGCTCTTCTCGTAATTGGCCACGGCGACGTCGCGGCGCACCGCCGCCAGATCCAGGCCGGCCCGGTTGCGGCCGGCGTCGAAGATCGGCAGCGTCAGGCGCGGCAGCACGTTCCAGGCCCGGCTGCCCGCATCGAACAGGCCGTCGAATTCGGCGCTGGCCGTGCCGAAGGCGGAGGTCAGCGTGATGCGCGGGAAGAAGGCGGCGCGCGCCGCGCCGATGTTCGCCTGCGCCGCGCGCAATTGCTGCTCGGCGGCGGCGATGTCCGGGCGCGCCGTCAGCAGTTCCGACGGCAGGCCGGCGCGCAGCTCGCGCAGCACGGTGGCGTCGTCGAAGCCGGCCTCCGGCGCCGCCGTGGCCAGCGGCGCGCCGACCAGTTGTTCCAGCGCGTGCAGGCGCAGCGCGCGCGCCTGCTCGAGTTGCGCGCCCAGGGTCTGCGCCTGCGTCAGCAGCGTTACCACCTGGGTCAGTTCCAGCTTCGAGGTGGAACCGACCTCGAAGCGGCGCGTGAAGATGCGCAGGGATTCAGTGCGGCTGGCGACGGTGCGGCTGGCCAGTTCAACCCGCTCGTCGAGTTCGCGCAGCGACAGATAGCCGTCCGCCACCTGGGCGATCAGGCCGGCCGTGACGGCGCGCCGGGCGGCGTCGCTGGCCAGCATGGTGTGCAGCGCGGCGTCCTTCAGGCTGCGCACGCGGCCCCAGAAATCGAGCTCCCAGGCGCTCACGTTCAGGCCCACCTGGTACTGGCTGCTGAGCAGCGGCTTTTGCGTCAGATTCAGGTCGGCCGGCGTGCGCGAGCGGCTGCCCTCGGCACCCAGGCCTATGGTGGGGAACTGCTCGGCGCGCTGGATGCCGTAGGCGGCGCGCGCCTCCTCGACGCGCAGCGCGGCGATGCGCAGGTCGCGGTTGTTCTCCAGCGCCTGGGCGATGAGCTGGCGCAGGCGCGCGTCGGCGAAGTACTCGCGCCAGTCCAGCGAGGCGGCGGCCGCGCCGGTGGCCGCGTCGGCCTCGGGAAAGCCGGCCGCCACCGGCAGCGCCGGCCTTTCATAGGGCGGCGCCAGCGAGGCGCAGGCGCTCAGCGCCAGGGCCAGCGCCGCCATGCAGGGAAAAGCTGTTTTCATCGTTGCCATAGTCAATTCAGGATGTGGTAGCCGGCGTCGACATACAGGGTGCCGCCCGTGATCGAGCGCGCCGCGTCGCTGGCCAGGAAGGCGCACAGCGCGCCGACGTCGTCGATGTCGACCAGGCGGCGCAGCGGCGCGCGGTGGGCGGCGTCGGCCAGCAGGGTCTCGAAATGGGCGATGCCGGAGGCGGCGCGGGTGGCCAGCGGACCCGGCGAAATGGCGTTGACGCGGATGCCGGCCGGCCCCAGTTCGGCGGCCAGATAGCGCACCGACGATTCCAGCGCCGCCTTGACGGGGCCCATCAGGCCATAGTCGCCGATGACCTCCTCGGCGCCCAGGTAACTCATGGTCATCAGGCTGCCGCCGTGCGCCATCAGCGGCTCGGCCAAGCGCGCCATGCGCAGGAAGGAGTGGCAGGAGATATCCATCGCCTGGGCGAAGCCGGCCGCCGAACTGTCGGCGACGCGGCCCTGCAGGTCCTGTTTCGGCGCGAAGGCGATCGAATGGACCAGGAAATCGAGCCGGCCCCACTGCGCGGCGATGGCGTCGAACAGCGCGCCCAGTTGCGCGTCCGAGGCGACGTCGAGCGGCATGGCGATGCTCGCCTGCACCTGCTGCGCCAGCGGCTCGACATGCGGGCGCGCCTTGTCGTTGAGCCAGGTGACGGCCAGCTCGGCGCCGGCCTCGCGCAGCGCGCGCGCGCAACCCCAGGCGATGCTCTGATCGTTGGCGATGCCCACCACCAGGCCCTTCTTGCCCTGCAAACCGGTGCGTACCATATTATTTCTCCATCACGTAGTCGCCGGGCGCCTCGCCCACGATCGGATACCCCATTTCCGGCGCGCCCATGGCCGGCGGCGCCCCGGGCGCGGCGCTGCGCGCGGCCAGCCAGTCGGTCCACGCCGTCCACCAGGAACCCTCGTGGCGCGGCGCGGCGGCGGCCCAGGCGTCCGCCGCCACGTACGGCCCGCCGTAGGGGCGCGTCTGCATCTGGTAATGGCGGCGCGGGTGGCCCGGCTCGCTGACGATGCCGGCGTTGTGCCCGCCGCTGGTGAGCACGAAGGTGATTTCCGTGACCGCCTCGTAATGCAGCTTGTAGACCGAATGCCAGGGCGCCACATGGTCCGTCTCGGTGCCGACGCAGAACACCGGCAGCGTGATGTCGTTCAGCGCCACGGGTTTGCCGCCGACCGGATAGCGGCCCTCGCTCAGGTCGTCGTTGAGGAAGAGGCGGCGCAGATACTGGGAATGCATCCTGGCCGGCATGCGCGTGGTGTCGGCGTTCCAGGCCATCATGTCGCTCATCTGCGCCGGCGTGCCGAGCAGGTAGTCGTTGACCAGGCGCGACCAGAGCAGATCGTAGGAGCGCAGCATCTGGAAGGCGCCGCCCATCTGCTCGCCGGTCAGGAAGCCGGTCTGCGCCATCTGCGCTTCCAGCAGGCTGATCTGGCCTTCGTCGATGAACAGGCCCAGCTCGCCCGGCTCGGTGAAATCGGTTTGCGTGGCGAGCAGGCTCAGCGAAGCCAGACGGGCGTCGCCGTCGCGCGCCATGGCCGCCGCCGCGATCGACAGCAGGGTGCCGCCCAGGCAGTAGCCGGCGGCGTGCACCTTGCGCTGCGGGACGATGGCGTTGACGGCGTTCAGCGCGGCGTGGAAGCCCTGCTCCAGGTAATCGTCCATGCCCAGGTCGCGGTCCGCGCCGCTGGGGTTTTTCCACGAGATGCAAAACACCGTGTGACCCTGCCCGACCAGATAGCGGATCAGGGAATTGTGCGGCGACAGGTCGAGGATGTAGTACTTCATGATCCAGGCCGGCACGATCAGGATGGGTTCCGGATGCGCCTGCGGCGTGCTGGGGCTGTATTGAATGAGCTCTATCAGCTCGTTCCTCAGCACCACCTTGCCGGGCGTGACGGCGACCTCGCGGCCGACGATGAAGCGCTCGGTGCCGCGCGGCGGCGTGTGGCCGGCCACCTGCTGCAGCTTCGCCGCCAGCGCGACGATGCCGCGCAGCAGATTGTCGCCGCCCTCCTCGATGGTGCGTTTTTGCACCAGCGGATTGGTGGCCAGCTGGTTGCCGGGCGAGAACACGTCCAGCCATTGGCGCATCATGAAGGCGACCACGTCCTCATGGTGTTTTTCCACGCCCCAGACGCCGTGCGTGGCCTCGCTCCACCAGCGCTCGTTGAGCAGGAAACTCTGGTGCAGCAGATTGAAGGGCCACTGGCGCCACTCGGGCGCGGCGAAACGGCGGTCGTGCTCGGGCGGCTCGACGCAACAGCGCGCCGCTTCGGGGCCGGCGACCAGGCATTCCGTCAGGTATTTGGCCAACTGCCCGCCCTGGCTCAGGGCCAGATTGGCCAGGTCCAGGCGCTTGCCGGGCGAGCTGGCCAGGTGCGCGCCCCAGTCCAACCAGGCTTGCATGATCGATTCGGGCGCCAGAGAGGACCAGGCGCGCGCCCACGCCGCATGCACTTGCGGATCGAGGGTATCGGCGGCACTGGATGGCGGCGGTGACATCATGTTCATTGGATGGGCTTCCTGTTCTGAAATTCCGGGCCGGCGTAGGCCGGATGGCCCCTGGGCAGCTTGAGGCGCTACAACTATACGAGGATTTGCGGCGGCGCAACATTGATCTAAATCAAATTTGCCGATATGAGTTTAGAGTACCTGCTCAGATCGGCTGGATGACCGAGAAAGGCGCTGGAAATGCGCTGAAAGGGAGGCGGGAGGACCGCCCGGCGCCGCCGCCCGGGCTTCAGGCGGCGGCATTCCCGCGCGCGGCGCGGGACTTATTGCTGCGCTGCGGGGCGCGAATACAGATCGATGATGGTGCCGATGGCGTCCCGGCAGACGGAGCAGAACTGCTCGCTGCGGTCGAACATGATGCACTGCATCTCGGGACGATAGTAACCGCTCGCCTCGTAGTTGGCGCCCTCGAAGGCGCCCACTTCGTGCTGGTGCGGCGCGGCGGCGAACAGCGCGCGGCTGTGTTCGCGGTCGGCCTTGAACAGCGCGCTCATCTCCGCCTCCGGACGATTCGCCTCGCGCAGGGCGGCGCGCTGCTTCTGATAGTTGCGCGCGTACTCGTCGTACTCCAGCTTCGGCCACGGCGTCGGCAGCGGCGTGCCGGCCTTGACGTGGTCCTTCCACTTCAGTTTGGCCGGATCGCGCAGCGCCGTGGCGTTCGGCTCCCACGGCTCCGGCCGCTCGCTGCTGGACTGGTAAGCCACCGGCGAGGTGTAGTACTCGTCGGCCAGGCCGGCGAAATGGTGGCCGAATTCGTGCACGAACAGGTAGTTGGCCCAGTCGCTATTCGCCGCCGCCGTGCTGAACTGGCCGAAGATGCCGCCGCCGCCGTAGGTGTCGTTGTTAACCAGGATTTCGATGAACTCGTAGGGCGCGTACTGCGCCAGCTCGCGCAGGGCGCGGTTGTCGGTGGTCAGCACATAGCGCTCGCTGCCGAAGATGTCGTAGCGCGTGCCCAGCGGCGAGGCGTGGTGCACGCCCGTCGAGGGGCGCGAGACGCCCGACTCCTGGGTCGGCAGCGCCAGCGCCCAGACGTTGAAGTCCTTGGCCCGCTCGCGGAAGGGCGAGACCTGGAACAGGTGCTCGGCCAGCTTGCGCGCCGAGGCTTCGAACTTGCCCATCTCGGCGCGCGTGTAGCCGTCGCCAAGGATCAGCAGGTCGACCTTGTCGGCGGAGGGGCCGCTGACGTGGATGGGAATCGGCTTGGCCGGCGCCGGCCCCTGCTTGCGCACCACGTCGGGCGCGTCGGCGTCGACGTCGACGCTCCACACCACGGAGAAGGCGTTGAACTCGTCGCGCTTGAGCACGCGCACGCGCACGGGCCGCTCGAATTTCGGGAAGCGCAGCGATTCCTGGAAGCCGCGGCTGAGCGTCTTCGCCTCGTCGGTGCTGCGCCATTCGCCGAAGATGGTGCTGAAGCCGCGCGAATACAGCAACTCGCCCGTCTTCGGATCGAGCACCTCGAAGCGGTTCACGCCGCGGTTGCTGTCGTCCAGATTGCGCGCCGGATTGCCCGGCCACGGCAACGGTTCGATGACCACGCGCTCGATGGCGTACTGCTCGGCCAGCGCGTTGCCGCTGTGCTGGTAATCGAGGCGCACGGTGGCCGGCGCGGCCGCCCGCGCCGCGCCGCACGCCAGCGCGAGGGCGGCCAGCAGCGTGGCGCAATGGGGGATGAGTCGGGACAGGGGCATGGCGCTTCCTTGCGGACGGATGTAAAGGGAGCGGCCATTGTAAGCCGAAAGCGGCGCCTTACTTGTATCGATAGAAAGGTTGCGTCAACTGGATGGGCCGGATGTCGAGGCGCAGCTTGAGCACCGAATACGCCTCCGCCTCGCTGGAGCTGTAGCCGACGCTGTTGACGGTCTTGCTGAACCTGAACTCGAAGCCCAGTTCGGCCAGCGAATCGCGCGGATTGCCGAAGGCGATGCCGATCGCCTCCTGCTGCGAGTTGTCGATCAGGTTGCCCATCAGGTCGAGCACGGCGTTGTTGCCGAGGATGTCGTTGGTGAAGACCGGCTCGCGCATGTCGGGCTGGGTCGGGTCCAGCTTGTTCTCGGCCTTGTCCGGCGAGGGCGTGAAGGCGCGCGTGACGAGGTTGAACTTGTCGCCCCGGTCCAGGTAGCTGATGGCGGCGTTGGTGACGTTGAAGTTCTTGTTTTGCACATCGCTGGAGGCGCGCGACAGGTCGATCAGCAGCGCCCCGCTGTAGCCGATGATTTCCACGTCGCGCCTGGCGCTGACCACCATCGCCGTGTTCTCGTCGATGCCCAGGCCCAGCTTGTAGCCCTTCTTCAGCATCACCGGGATCATGCGCGCGAAGCGGCCGCGCACCAGCAGGTGCTGGTCGACGAAGATGTCGTTGCCGATGAAGCCCAGACCGGGCGCGATTTCGCGCCCGTCGGTGACGCCCATCTTCAGCATCTCCAGCACCGGCTTGGCGTCGTAGAACATGGTGCTGCTCATGATGGCGGCGCCGGCGCTGGAGCCGGCGATGACGCCGCCGCCCCGGTACACGGCCCAGACGGCGTCCAGCACCGCCGTGCGGCTGCCGTCGGGACGCAGCAGCGCCTGGGTGATGCGGCCCTGGTCGCCGCCGACGAAGTAAACGCCGCTGGCGGCGCGCACCCGGGCCGCCAGCGCCGCATCGTCGGCCGCCTCGCGGTAGTCGCTGCCGGCCAGCTTGACGGCGACCGGCACGAAGAAGGCGTCGGCGCCGTGCTGGTTCAGGCGCTTGATGGTGCCCATGCCGGATTTTTCCGGATTGATGGCGGCCGAGGGGAAGACCGCGATGCGCGCGCCCTTGCCGCCGGCCAGGTCGACGATGCGCTGCCAGACTTCGGCATTGTCGGCGCGCAGGCCGCCGCCGATGATGACCAGCGAGCCGGCGGGGGCGGCGCCGGCCGGCGCGCCCAGGACGGCCAGGCAGATCAGCAGGGCGCGGCACAGTTGCCCGAACATGGTGGGGTATGTTTTCACGATAGTCCTCGCTGGCTGAAAGAAGCGGAAACCTCAATCCCCGCTCTCACGGTGTTTTCCCGCTGGCCGCGCCGCGTTTCGGCAACGCCCGCGCGCCGCCCGATGCCGGCGTAGCGCCGTACAGATAAGTGGCCACGGCCTCGCCCAGGCAGGCCGCCTTCGCCACATTGTTCTTGTCCGACGCCATCAACGCCACCGCCAGCGCCTCGATCAGCGCCAGCGCCGCGCAGGCGCTGCTGGGCAGCACCGGATGGCTGCCCTCGGCGTACAGCACCAGATCGCCCAGCCCGGCCAGCGGCGAGGCCGGCGAATCGGTGAGCGCGATGACGCAGGCGCCGCGCTCGCGCGCGTAGTGCGCCAGGCGCAGCGCGTCCAGCGAGTAGCGCGGCAGGGCGATGGCGAACAGCACGTCCCTGCCGCCGATGTGCGCCAGCTGCCCGGCCGCCACCTCGCTGCCGCCCTGCGCGGCGACGTCCAGCACATGGGCGCAGAAGGGCTGCAGATGCGCCGCCAGCGCGCCGGCCAGGTGGGCGCACTGGCCGAAACCCATCACGTAGACGACGCGGGCGCGGTTCAACTGGCGCACCACCCGGGCCAGTTCGGGCGGCGACAGCGCGCGGGCGGCCGCGCCGACGTTGGCGGCGGCGCACTCCAGGCTGGCGGCGGCCGGCGCGGCGGCGCGCCGGCACAGGGCGCCGCGCAGCT
>JANXSQ010000382.1 GCA_025356595.1 Janthinobacterium sp.
GGCGCCGCTCGTGGCGGCGCCGCCCCCGCCGGCTGTTATTCGAATTCTCCGACTTTCACGATCTTCAGGGCGTTGGTGCCGCCCACTTGGCCCATCGGCTCGCCCCAGGTGACGACGATCATGTCCCCTTTCTTGACGATACCGTTGGCCACCATCAAATCCTCGGCCTGTTTCAGGACGACGGCCGTGTCGGCCGCCTGCAGCAGGTGATAGGCCCGCACGTTGCGGTACAGGCCGGCCTTGCGCAGCGTGGCGACGCTGGGCGTGAGGGCGAAGATCGGCGTGTCGATGCTGTGCCGGCTCATCCACAGCGCGGTCGAGCCGGACTCGGTCAGCGCGACGATGGCCTTCACGCGCAGGTGGTGGGCGGTGAACAGCGCGCCGTAGGCGATCGACTGGTCGATGCGCGTGAAGGTGACGTTGAGGAAGTCGGCGTCGAGCATGTTGTACTCGGACTGTTCGGCCTCGACGCAGATGGCGGCCATCATCTCGACGGTCTCGACCGGATACTTGCCGGAGGCCGTCTCGGCCGAGGTCATCACGGCGTCGGTGCCATCCAGCACGGCGTTGGCCACGTCGGACACCTCGGCCCGCGTCGGCACGGCGTTGACGATCATCGACTCCATCATCTGGGTGGCCGTGATGGCCAGCTTGTTGGAGGCGCGCGCCATCTTGATCATGCGCTTCTGCAGGGCCGGCACGGCCGCGTTGCCCACCTCCACGGCCAGGTCGCCGCGGGCCACCATGATGCCGTCGGAGGCGTCGAGGATTTCCTGCAGCACGGGAATGGCTTCGGCCCGCTCGATCTTGGCGATCATCATCGGCTTGTGGTGGTACTGCTCGCCGGCGATGTTGGCCAGCTGGCGCGCCATCTCCATGTCGGTGGCGCTCTTCGGGAAGGAAATGGCCAGATAGTCGGCCTGGAAGCTCATGGCCGTCTTGATGTCGTCCATGTCCTTGGCCGTCAGGGCCGGCGCCGTCAGGCCGCCGCCCTGGCGGTTGATGCCCTTGTTGTTCGACAGCTCGCCGCCGATCTTGACGGTGGTGAAGATTTCGCTGCCGACGACCTTGTCGACCGTCAGCACGATCAGGCCGTCGTTGAGCAGCAGCACGTCGCCGTTGTGCAGGTCGCGCGGCAGGGCCTTGTAGTCGAGGCCGACGCGCTCCTGGTTGCCCAGTTCGCCGTTCTCGCCCCACTTCGCGTCGAGGATGAACTTGTCGCCGTTCTCGAGCTGGATCTTGCCGTGCTCAAACTTGCCGACGCGGATCTTCGGTCCCTGCATGTCGGCCATGATGGCCACCTCGCGGCCGCACTCGGCCGCCGCCTGGCGCACCAGGGCGGCGCGCTCGATGTGGTCCTGCGCCTTGCCGTGGGAAAAATTCAGGCGCACCACGTCGACGCCCGCCCGTATCATGCGGATCAGGATGCCCAGCTCGGTCGAGGCCGGGCCTATGGTTGCAACGATTTTCGTACCGCGTGACATAAGCTTCCTTGTGCGTGAACCAGGGGCGACGGCCGCCGGGGGTGAAACGGCGAAAACACCGCGCAAAGCACGCGCGGCGGGGCAATTCCAAAGTCAAAAAGCGCAGCGGTCGGGCTGCGCTTGGTGCGGGCGTCGGGCGCTTATCTGGCGCGCTGCATCAGGATCTCGACCGCCGGCAGGGTCTTGCCCTCCAGGAATTCCAGGAAGGCGCCGCCGCCGGTGGAGATATAACTGATTTTATCGGTAATGTCGTATTTTGCAATGGCCGCCAGCGTGTCGCCGCCGCCGGCGATCGAGAACGCCTTCGAGGCGGCGATGGCCAGCGCCAGCGTCTGCGTGCCGGAACCGAACTGGTCGAACTCGAACACGCCGACCGGGCCGTTCCAGACGATGGTGCCGGCCTGGCCGATTTGCGCCGCCAGCAAAGCCGCCGTCTGCGGGCCGATGTCGAGGATCATGTCGTCGTCGGCCACGTCCGCCACCGCCTTCACGGTCGCCGTCGCCGTCGGCGAGAATTCCTTGGCGCACACCACGTCGGTGGGGATCGGCACCTGCGCGCCGCGCGCCGCCATCATCGCGATGATGGCCTTCGCCTCCTCGACCAGGTCGGCTTCGACCAGGGACTTGCCGATGTTCAGGCCGACGGCCTTCATGAAGGTGTTGGCGATGCCGCCGCCGACGATCAGGTGGTCGACCTTGTCGGCCAGGGCCTTCAGGATGGTCAGCTTGCTCGACACTTTCGAGCCGGCCACGATGGCCAGCAGCGGCCGCGCCGGCGCGCCCAGCGCCTTGCCCAGCGCGTCCAGCTCGGCCGCCAGCAGCGGGCCGGCGCAGGCCACGGCGGCGAACTTGGCGATGCCGTGCGTGCTGGCCTCGGCGCGGTGCGCCGTGCCGAAGGCGTCGTTGACGTAGATGTCGCACAACCTGGCCATCTTCTGCGCCAGCTCGTCGCTGTTTTTCTTCTCGCCCTGGTTGACGCGGACGTTTTCCAGCAGCACCACCTGGCCGGCGGCCAGGTTTTCCAGCCCGGCGCCGTCGACCCAGTCCCGCTTCAGCTCCACCGGCTGCCCCAGCAGCTCGGCCAGGCGCGCGGCGACCGGCGCCAGGCTGTCGGCCGGTTTGAACTCGCCCTCGGTCGGACGGCCCAGGTGCGAGGTGACCATGACGGCGGCGCCGCCGGCCAGCGCGGCGCGGATCGCCGGCACCGAGGCGCGGATGCGCGTGTCCTCGGTGATGTTGCCGGCGTCATCCTGCGGCACGTTCAAGTCGGCGCGAATGAAAACGCGCTTGCCCTGCAGCGCATTTTGGTCGATCAAGTCTTGCAGGCGGATGAAGTTGAGAACAGCTGTCATGGCGATCCAGATGACGAGTGAAAGGAAGAGCGCTATTTTACCGCAAGGCCGGCCCGCAACCGCCGTTTATGACAAAACATGCAACAAACGCAAGCCCGTGAAAAACAGCATGCCGAAGACGATGGTCTGCAACATGTTGCGCCGCGCCAGGTAAAACAGGATGGCGGCGGCGCCCGAGACGAGTTTCAAATTCGACAACTCGAACTGCACTTGCCCGTTGTTCAGCAGGAGGTCGGGGGCGATGATGGCCGCCAGCGCGCAGGCCGGCGCGAAGCGCAGCATCTCGTTGACGCGGCGCGGTATCGTGATGTGGTGGCCGATCAGCCAGAAGGAGCTGCGCGTGGCGGCCGTGGCCACCACCAGCACCGCGATGGTGGCCCAGATTTCCCAGTCAGCCATGATGTGTGATCCTCCATTTCGCCGATAATTCTTCCACCGCCATGGCGCAGAGCATGCCGGCGAGCACCGCCGCCAGCAGGCCCAGCTTGTAGGGCAGGCCGGCCGCCAGCACGGCGACGGCGCCGGCCACCAGCACGCCGCACAGGGCGGCGCGGTTCATCACCAGCGGCACCGTGATGCAGATGATGGCCAGCGTGCCGGCGAAGCCCAGGCCCCATTCGGCCGGCACGGCGCTGCCGAGCAGGATGCCGGCCGCCGAGCCGACTTGCCAGGCCAGCCAGTTCGGGTACAGCAAACCCTTTAGAAACGACAACTTGCCCACTTCCGGGCGCGCGCTCGGATAGCGCTGCAGGAACAGGGCCACCGTCATGTCGCCGGCCACATAGCCGAGCAGGAAACGCTTCAGCCAGGGCAGGCCGGCGAAATGCGGCGCCAGCAGGGCCGAGAATATGACGAAACGCAAATTGACCACCAGCGCAGTGGCGAAAATAACCCATATGGGGGCGTGCGCGGCGATCAGGGGAAGCGAGGCCAGTTGCGCCGAACCGGCGAAGACCAGCAGCGTCATGGCCAGCGCCTGCGGCACCGACAGGCCGGTCTTGACCATGGCGATGCCGACCACCATGCCCCAGGCGGCGATGCCGAAGAGGGTCGGCATGCCTTCCTTCAGGCCGGCGCGCCAGGCCGCCTGGTCGTGTTCGGCCACGTACGGCGCGCGCGGGGAGGGATCGTTCAAGCGGGCCTCGATGTGGTTTTCCCGCCACAGGCGGCGTGGACGGGGGCGGTGGCGGACGGCGGCGTGGGACGAAAGCGCATGGGGGTCGCCGCGCGCCTTCTTGCAAAGCAAGCGCCGCCGGCCGGGAATGATGGAGACGCTATTTTACCGACGAACGCGGCGGCCCGCTTGCTGGCCGGCTGAATCCGTTAAAATCGTGGTTTTCACCCCTACATTCGTTCCACGGAGAATAACAAGATGACAAACACCACCACGCCAGCGGTCGAACTCGACGCCAAGGATCTGCCGGCCCACTGCCCCAATCCGGCGATGCCGCTGTGGTCGTCCCATCCGCGCGTGTTCCTGGAATTCCGGCATGACGGCATCGCCAAATGCCCGTACTGCGGCACCGCCTACCGCCTCAAGGCCGGCGTGTCGGCCGGCCACCACTAAGAGGGCGGCGCCGCCGGGTCCGGACCCTGGTCCGGACCCACTTACAGCAGTCGGGTTCTTGCCGGAGTATTCATGAAACGTCAGAAACAGTTAAATGGCAGCGCGGCGGAAGTCGAAAGCGCCTTCTACGACGCCCTCAACCGCGCCGACCTGGAGGCGCTGATGGCGCTCTGGGCCGACGACGAGGAAATCGTCTGCATCCATCCCGGCGCGCCGCGCCTGATCGGCCACGCCGCCATCCGCGCCTCCTGGGCGGCCCTGCTGGCCGGCGGCGGCCTGCACATCCTGCCCACGCAACTGCACGAAACCCACAACCTGATGAGTTCGGTGCACACGGTCGTCGAGGGTCTCGCCGGCGGCGCCGCCGAGCCGGCCCACCTGCTGGCCACCAACGTCTACGTGAAAACGCCGCGCGGCTGGCGCATCGTGCTGCACCACGCCTCGCTCGCGCCGGGCGGCCCGCCCGGCGACGGCGGCGCGCAAATCCTCCACTGAGGCCCGGCATGCACTACATCGCCCCGCTCTGGTTGCCCAACGGCCATCTGCAAACGATCTATCCGGCCGTTTGCATCGCCAAGCCGGCGGTGGCCTACCGGCGCGAGCGCTGGGACGCGCCCGACGGCGACTTCGTCGACGTCGATTTCGTCGACGGCGCGGCGGGGCAACCCTTCGTGCTGCTGTTCCACGGCCTCGAGGGTTCCTCGGACAGCCACTACGCGCGCTCGCTGATGGCGGCCGTGGCGGCGCGCGGCTGGTCGGGCGCCGTGCCGCACTTCCGCGGCTGTTCCGGCCAGGCCAACCGGGCGCCGCGCTTCTACCATTCCGGCGACGCCGCCGAGATCGACTGGATCGTGCGCCGCCTGCGCCCGCGCGCGGCGGGACGCTTCTACGCGGCCGGCGTCTCGCTGGGCGGCAACGCCCTGCTGCGCTGGCTGGGCGAGTCGCAGCACCAGGCCGAAATCGTCGACGCGGCCTGCTCGGTGTCGGCGCCGCTCGACCTGGCGCGCGGCGGCCAGGCCCTGTCGAGCGGCGTCAACCGCCTGTACACGCGCATGTTCCTGCGCACCCTGAAACCGAAGTGCCTGGCCAAGCTGGAGCAATTCCCCGGCCTGTTCGCGCGCGACGCCATGCTCGCCGCGCGCGACCTGCACACCTTCGACAACGTCGTCACGGCGCCGCTGCACGGCTACCGCAACGCCGACGACTACTGGGACCGCGCCAGCGCCAAGCACGTGCTGCCCGACATCACCGTGGCGACCTTGGTGCTGAACGCCCAGAACGACCCCTTCCTGCCCGGTTGCCACCTGCCGCGGCGGGCCTCCGCCGCCGTCGTGCTCGACTACCCGCAGGAGGGCGGCCACGTCGGCTTCGCCGCCGGCAAGCCGCCGGGCAGCCTGGGCTGGCTGCCCGGCCGCCTGCTGCATTTTTTCGACGGCGCCGCCGGCGCCGCCCCCGCCGAGGCCACATTGTGCGACACTGCCGGCACCTGAACCGGAGCCCCACATGGACGACCTCGTCAAACAAGCCATCGCGAAATGGCCGAACGTACCGCATTGCTATGGCTGGCTGGGCCTGGACGCGCGCGGCCACTGGCGCATGCGCGACGAAAGGGCCCAGGCGCTGGGCCTGGCCGGCGAGAAGATCGTCCACAGCGCCCTGCTCGGCTTCATCGCCCGCAACTACGCGCCGGACGCGCGCGGCTGCTGGTACTTCCAGAACGGCCCGCAGCGCGTCTACGTGCAACTCGAGGCGACGCCCTACATCGTGCGCAGCGACCCGCAGCACGGCTTCGCGCTGCACACGGGTACGCCGCTGGGCGCGCCCGAGGAGGCCTATCTGTGCGCCAGCGGCGAGTTGATACTGCGCCGCGGCGATCTGATCGCCCAGCTCGACGACCGCGACGCGGCCGGCGTGCTGGCGGCGCTGGAACTGGACGGCAAGGCGGTGGACGACGCGGCGCTGCTGGCCTGGCTGGACGGCGCCGACACGGCGCTGTGTCTGCGCGCCGGCGCCGTCCCGCTGCCGCTGCGGCGCATCGAGCACGCCGGCGTCGCGGCGCGCTTCGGCTTCGATCCGGCGCCGCGGCCGGACGGCGCCGCCGGCTGAGCCCCGGCCTGCGCGCACCGGGCGCGCGGGATTTTCTCCCCCCGCCGGGGTCCGCCGGGACGCTTCAAGAAACGCCGCCGCGCCCTACTTCTTCTCCTTCAACTGCTCGCGGCGGCGCTCCTGCAGTTCGCGCTCGCGGGCGTCGATGACCGCCATCTCATAGAAGCCGGCGTCGCTGGCCTTGCGCGCGATGACGAGCTGGTCGAGGGCGGCCAGGCTGGCGCCGCTCAACTCGTACGATTCGGCCAGCGCCATGTGCTGCAGCGCCATCTTGCCCTGCGCCGCATAGGTCTTGGCCAACAATTTATACAGTTTCGGCTCCTCGCGGTACAACTGCACCTGCTCGCGCAGATAGCGCGCCGCCTCCTCCTGCTTGCCGGCGCCCAACAGCGCCTCGGCGTACTGGCGGGCGATGCCGCGCGCCAGCGGAAACTGCTGATGCGCGGCGTCGGCGGCGCGCAGCGCCCGCTGCGCCACGGCCGGCGGCTGGTTCGGCGCCAGCAGGATCTCCAGCGCCATGCCGGTCAGAATCGTGTCCGGCTGCGGCGCCGGCGCGGCCGCGCTGAAGGTGCCCGGCGCGGCCGGCCGCGCCACGCTGGCGCGCGCCGCGTCCAGCCACTGCTGCGCCTTGGCCAGCTCGCCGCGCTTGAGGGCGATGACGGCCAGGCCGTACTGGCCGGCCGCCTGCTGGAAGCGGCTGGGCTGCTCCAGCTGGATCTGGAAAAACGTCGTCGCCTCGGCCAGGCCCTGGCTGCTCTCGTCCTGCAGCACGCGGGCGCGCGCCCGCACCAGCTGGAAGTCGAGGCTGTCGGCGCGCTGCCGGTAGGGCTGCTCGCGGATGCGCGCCTGGATGTCGGCGATGCGCTCGGTGGTCAAGGGATGGCTCTGCAGATAGGCCGGCGTCAGGTCGCTGTAGGAGCGGCTGGCGGCCTGCATGCGGCCGAAGAAGGCCACCATGCCGCTGGTGTCGAAACCGGCCTCGCCCATGATCTGGAAGCCGATGCGGTCGGCCTCGCGCTCGGCGTCGCGGCCGAAATTGAGCTGGCGCTGGATCGCCAGGCCCTGGCCGGCGGCGAACACGCCGATGGCCGCGTCGCCGCCGGCGCGCGAGGCCAGCGCCGCCAGCACCATGGCCGCCAGCGGAATGAGCATGTCCTGGCGCTGCTGGCCCAGCATGCGCGCGATGTGGCGCTGCGCCACGTGGCCGATCTCGTGCGACAGCACCGAGGCCAGCTCGGACTCGCTCTGCGCCGCCAGCAGCAGCGCCGAATGCACGGCGATGAAGCCGCCGGGCAGCGCGAAGGCGTTCAACTGCGTGTCGCGCACGGCGAAAAAGAAGAAGTCGAAACTGGTTTCGCCGCGCACGCCGGGGCGCGCCGCCACCAGCGCGTTGCCGAACTCGTTCAGGTATTCGAGGATGGGCGCGTCGTCCAGATAATCATGGTCGCCGCGGATGTCGCGCATGATCTCCTCGCCCAGCTTGCGCTCGAAGGCCGGCGACAAATCCTGGCGCTCGGTGTCGCCCAGGGTCGGCAGATTGGGCGCGGCGGCCGGCGGCGGACGGATCTGCGCCGCCCGCGGCGCCAGCGGCGCCAGCGACAACAGGGCCAGCAGGGCGGCGGCGAGGCGCCGGCGCGGGCCGGAGTGGAGGGTAGGTTGTGCGTTCACGGTGCTATGATACCTTGTAACTGGCCCTGTTTCGCACGGCCGCGGCCAGTGACATACTTTGTTACGAGCCCGTGCCGCACCCGCCAATTTCGCCCCATGACCAGCACACACGACAGCGCCGCCCTCCCCTCCAGCCAAGAGCAACTGAGCCATTTCGACGCCGCCGGCCAGGCCCACATGGTCGACGTCGGCGCCAAGGACGAGACGCGCCGCGTCGCCGTCGCCGCCGGCAGCATCCGCATGCGCCCGGCCACGCTGGCCATCATCCTGGAGGGCAGCGCCAAGAAGGGCGACGTGCTGGGCATCGCCCGCATCGCCGCCATCATGGGCGCCAAGCGCACCAGCGACCTGGTGCCGCTGTGCCATCCGCTGGCGCTGACGCGCGTCGCGGTCGACTTCGAGACGGACGCCGCGAACCATCAGGTGCATTGCCGCGCCCAGGTGGAAACCTACGGCAAGACCGGGGTGGAGATGGAAGCCCTGACGGCGGTGCAGATCGGCCTGCTGACCATCTACGACATGTGCAAGGCGGTCGACCGCGGCATGGTGATGACGGATATCCGCGTGCTGGAGAAACAGGGCGGCAAGAGCGGCGACTGGAGCGCGGCGCTGTAGACGCGCCACGGCATCCGGGCCGCATAGTCGGCAAAGCAATTTTTCCATGGCTTGCCGCCAATACTGTTGGTATAGTGTCAAAAATACTTACAGTGTTGGCATCAGCGCCCACCCGCTGCCGGATGCCACCAGAGCGGTGCATGTACAAAAGGCGTACGAATGACAAGCAACAAGCCGGTAAGCGAACCCAAAGCGCAGGCGTTCGAGTTCGAATCGATGAACCTCCAGGTCGGCGGCAGGATACAGTTCATCACCCACAGGACGATCAAGCCCATCCAGCATTTCTCGACGCTGATCGGCTACGTCAAAGACGAGTACATGATCGTCAAGATTCCCAGTGAGAACGGCGCGCCCATCGCCCTCAACGACGGCGACAAGCTGACCATCCGGGTCTTTTCCGGCGTCACCGTCTGCTCCTTCGCCTGCACCGTCGAGCGCATCTTCGGGCGCCCGCTCAATTACGTGCACCTGAGCTTCCCCGACATGATCCAGGGCACCAGCCTGCGCGCGGCGATGCGCGTCAAGGTCGACATTCCGGCCCAGTTGCTGACGGCCGAGCATCCGCCCGTGCCGGTGTTCCTGGTCAACCTGAGCGTCTCGGGCGCGCTCATCGAGTCGCCGCAGAAACTGTCGCCGGACGAACCCAAGGTGACGCTGTCCTTCACCCTGATCGGCCAGCCCGGCAACCACCAGGTGCGCGTGAAGACCGCCGCGACGATCCAGAACGTGAACATCCTCAAGCCGGCCAGCGGCGCCCTGTCCGAGGTGTTCACCTACGGCGTGCAATTCGTCGACCTGGAGCCGAACCACTACACGATGCTGCAAAACCTGACCTACGAAGCGCTGATCGCCGACCGCCAGAAGATCGTCTGAAGCGGCGCGCTCAAAAGCGGCCGTCGCGCCACAGGCGCGGATAGTCGGTGTTGCGCGCCGCCGCCGCGCCGGTGCGCTCGCCGCGCAGCGCGGCGAGCGCCTCCGGCCAGACCCCGTTCAGCAAGGCCGCCAGCGCCCCCGCGACCACGAGCACGGCCAGCGCGCGCCGGCCCGGCCCCAGCGGCGCGGGCGCCGGCGCGCGCGTCCAGGCGAGGGCGCAGCCGAGATACA
>JANXSQ010000387.1 GCA_025356595.1 Janthinobacterium sp.
TACATCTGGACCGGCTTCTTCGTCGTCGGTTTTCTGGCCGCACTCGCGCAATGGTTGTTCCTCGGTGACGTCGAAGTCTTCAAACGCATCGTCGATGGCACCTTTACCGCAGCGAAAGTGGCGGTGATGGACATTGCACTACCGCTGGCAGGGATCATGACCCTGTGGCTGGGCATCTTGAGCATCGGCGAAAAAGCCGGGGCGATCAATCTCATTGCAAGAATCATCTCGCCATTCTTCACACGGATTTTTCCCGAGGTGCCGAAAGATCATCCCGCCACCGGCCACATGGTGATGAATTTCTCGGCCAATCTACTCGGCCTGGACAACGCCGCCACGCCCTTCGGCCTGAAGGCCATGGAGAGCCTGCAGACGCTGAACCCGAACAAGGACGAGGCCACCGACGCGCAGATCATGTTCCTCGTCCTGCACACCTCGGGACTGACGCTGATCCCGCTGGCCATCATGGCGCAGCGCTCCATCCTCGGCGCCGCCGACCCGTCCGACATCTTCATTCCCTGCCTGATCGCCACCTACGTCGCCACCGTGGTCGGCATCGTCACCGTCGCCATCAAGCAGCGCATCAACCTGCTGAACCGGGTCGTGCTGGGCTGGCTGGGCGGCATGTCGGCCGCCATCGCCGCGCTGATCTTCTACTTCACCCACTTCCTGAGCAAGCAGGAAATCGAACTGGTCTCCAAGGTGGCCAGCAACCTGATACTCATCGGCGTCATCGGCGGCTTCATCATCGGCGCGCTGCGCAAGCGCGTCAACGTCTACGAAGCCTTCATCGAGGGCGCCAAGGGCGGCATCCAGACCTCGCTGACGGTGATCCCCTATCTGGTCGGCATGCTGGTGGCCATCGGCGTGGTGCGCAACGCCGGCGTGTTCACCTTCGTCGTGGCCGGCATGGACTGGTTCTTCCACCTGCTGGGCGTGAACACCGACTTCGTGCCGGCGCTGCCGACCGCGCTGATGAAGCCGCTCAGCAGCAGCGGCTCGAAGGCGCTGATGATCGACGCCATGCGCACCTACGGCGTCGATTCCTTCATCGGCCGCCTGACCTGCGTGTTCCAGGGCTCGGCCGACACGACCTTCTACATCGTCGCCCTGTACTTCGGTTCGGTCGGCATCCGCAAGACCCGCTACGCCATCTCGGCCGGCCTGGCCGCCGACCTGGCCGGCGTCGTCACCGCCATCCTGGTCGCCTATCTCTTTTTCCACTGAGGTCAGTATGTTTCATCGCGCCATCACCGCCGCCCTGTTCGCCATCACCGCCAGCGCCCACGCCACCCTGCCCGAACCGGTGGCGCGCCTGCTGCGCGCGGCCAATATTCCCGACGAGGCCGTCGGCGTCCTGGTCCTGCGCGGCGAGCGCACGGTGCTGGCGCACGGCGCCGAGCGCAGCATGCAGCCGGCCTCGACGATGAAGCTGGTGACCAGTGTGGTGGCGCTCGAACAACTGGGGCCGATCTTCCGCGGCCGCACGGAATTGCGCAGCGGCGCCGACCTGGTCGACGGCACGCTGAAGGGCGACCTGGTGCTGCGCGGCGGCGCCGACGCCGATTTCGACGCCGACACGCTCGAGCACATGCTGCAAAAGCTGCGCAACCAGGGCATCAGGAAGATCAAGGGCGACCTGATCCTCGACCGCCAGTTGTTCAAGCCGGCCCGCCCCGACCTGCTGGCGGCGCAATTCGACAAGATGCCGGAGTTCCGCTACAACGTCGTGCCGGATGCGCTGCTGCTCAACACCAACCTGCTGCAGCTCGACATCAGCGCCACCGGCACGCAGTTGAAGGTGCTGATGATGCCGCCGCTGGAAGGGGTGGCCGTCAGCGCCGACATGAAGCTGGTCGACGCGCCCTGCGCGAAATGGGAGGATGGCTGGCGCACGCCCGACTACGCGCGCGGCGCCGACGGCAGGCTGACGGTGGTGCTGCACGGCAGCTTCCCGAAGAACTGCGCGAAGTCGAGCAGCGTCAACGTGCTGGACCGCCAGGATTACGCCGAACGCCTGTTCCGCGCCACCTGGCGCCGCCTCGGCGGCGCCTTCAGCGGCGCGGTGCGCGAGGCGGGGGCGCCGTCCGGCACGCGCCTGCTGGCCGACCACGTCGCGCGCGCGCTGCCCGAGGTGCTGCGCGACATCAACAAAAATTCCGACAACACCCAGGCGCGCCTGCTCTACCTGAGCCTGGGCAGCCTGGAGGCCGACGCCTACTTCGGCAGCCGGCCGCTGGCCGCCGCGCCGGAGGAGACGGCCACGCGCGCGCGCCAGGCGGTGCGCGACTGGTTCCAGCGCCGCCGCATCGACGACGCCGGCCTGGTCATCGAGAACGGCTCCGGCCTGTCGCGCAGCGAGCGCATCAGCCCGGCCCAACTGGCCGCCGTGCTGCAGGCCGGCGCGCGCGGACCGTGGGCGCCGGAACTGCTCTCCAGCCTGCCCATCGTCGCCCTCGACGGCACCATGCGCCGGCGCCTGCGCGACAGCCCGGCGGCGGCGCGCGCGCGCATCAAGACGGGCGGCCTGGACAACGTCGTCGCCGTCGCCGGCTACGTCCCCGACGCCAACAACGAGCAATGCGTGGTGGTCGCCTTCATCAACGACGCGGCGGTCGGCAACGGCGCCGGCCGCGCCGCGCTCGACGCGCTGATCGACTGGGTGGCCGTTTCCTCGGCCGGCGCCGTCAATTAGACGCGGGGGCCGGTGCCGGGGACGGCGCCGTCCCCGGCACCGCGACCGGCGTTGTCAACACATCCAGCAGGGCGGCCGTTTCGGCGTCCGGGATGCCGGCGAAGAGGGCCGGCCGGTACTTCATCTGGAAGGCGACCAGGACGTTGCGCGTCGCCTCGTCCAGTTCGCCCGACTGCGGCACGGCGTAGCCATGCAGCGCCAGCTTTTGCTGGAACCAGGCGCTGTCCGGCACTTGCTGCTCGTACAGCGCGCGCTGGACGGCGACGCGCCCGGCGTCCGGCCAGGTGATCAGGCCGGCGGCCGCCAGTTGCCTCCACGGGAACATCGGCCCCGGATCCGGCTTGCGCTGCGGCGCGATCTCATTGTGGCCGAGGATGTTTTGCGGCGCGATATTGTGCCGCGCGGCGATCTGCTTCAGCAGCGGGATCAGCAGGTCGATCTGTGCCTGCGGGAAGGGATACCAGAGGCGTCCCTCGGGCGTGTCCTTGTAGCCGGGATTGACGATCTCGATGCCCACCGAACTGCTGTTGAGCAGGGTGTAGTTCTTCCAGTTGCTCACGCCGGCGTGGTTCGCCTGGCGCGCCTCGTCGACCAACGAATACAGCACCGGCGGCGCCGTGTCGGTCAACAGATAGTGGCTGCTGACGACCTGTTCGGTCAGGATCTTGATCGAGGCCGGCGTGTCGCTGACCGTGTAATGCAGGACGATGAACTTGACGCGGCTGCTCTGGCTGCGCGCCGCGTACGTGTGATCGACCGGCGGGAAGGGGGCGGGGATGCTGGCGCAACCGCCCAGCAGGGCGACGAGCAAGCTCAGTAGGATGGGTTTCATGGTCTGTTTGTGTGTGTTGTTGGTCGTGCCTGCCTTCAACCGGAGGCCTCAATCCGGCTCCGGGCCCGGCGCCGTGGCGCCGCTGTTCTTTAACCGTCCGGCGCCTCTAGTGCGGCCAGTCGGGCGGCGGCGTGATGCGGCCGCGCCACCCTGTGTTCCAGCCCGACGGATGCCGGCAGCGCCGCGCGCATCGCCTGCGCGATCGCCGGATGCAGCGCCGACGCGCGGCCGGCCAGCACCACCGGACGGGCGCCGTAGCGCGCCGTCAGCGCCAGCGCCAGGCGCGCCAGTTCCTCGCCGGCCTGGCACAGGATGGCGTGGGCCGCCGGGTCGCTGTCGGCCGCCGCCGCGACGGCCAGCGCCAGCATGCCGATGGCGCCGCGCTGCTGGCCGTAGATGAAGTCGCGCGAGTGGGCCCAGTCGCTGCCGCCGACCCGCGCGAACACCGCCGCCGCCAGCGCCGAATCGCTCCAGGCGCCGGGACATTCATCCTCGCGGCGCCAGATCTGCCGCATCGCCTCCCGGGCGATCCAGAAGCCGCCGCCGCCGTCGTCGAGCGTGACGCCGCGTCCGCCGGCGCGGTGGAACACGCCCCCGGCGTCGATCCAGGCGCCGATCGAGCCCGTGCCGGCGTACACCAGATAGCCGCCGCCGGGCGCGAAACTGTCCAGATAGGCGATTTCGATATCCGGGCACAGGCGGACGGCGTCCTCGCCCAGTCCCAGCGCGCCGGCCAGCCAGCGCCCCAGTTGCGCGCCGTCGCCGCCGAAGCCGGTCAGGCCGGCGCGCACGCGGCGCGGCCGGCCGGCCGCCAGCACCGCCGCGCACAGGCCGGCGAAGGCCTCCCGCACGGCCTGGCGGCCCTCGGCGCCGGCCATCTGCAGCGCCGACAGGCCCGCCGCCTCGCCCTCGGCGACGATGCGCCCGGCCGGCGTCGCCAGCGCCCAGCGCGTGCGCGTGCCGCCGGCGTCGATGCCCAGCCCCAGACCCTCCGCCACGTCCGGCGCGCGCGGCATGCCCTTACTGCCCCTTGGCCGGCGGCGCCAGCACCGAGACGCGCGCGCTTTCATTGCCGAGCCGGTCGACGGCGCTGACCACCACCGCCGTGGCCGCGCCGGCCGTCGCGTCGTCGGCCAGGGTCCAGACGGCGCGCCCGCCCGGCACCACGCCGAAGCGCCACTCGCCGCCGTAGCGCGCCCAGACGGCGTACTGCGCCACCGCCTTGCCGGCACCGCCCGCCAGCTTCAACGTGTAGGCCTTGGCCTCGCGCTGCGCCGCGACGACGGGCGCGGCCGGCGCCTCGCCGCCCAACCACGGCGTGGCCGGCACCAGCGCCGCGCTTTGATACACCTGCGCCCGCAATTGATCGCTGATGCCCTTGCGGTTTTCCATCAGCGGCGCGATGCTGAAATGCACATGGCCGTTGGCCGCCGGCCGGCTGCGCGCGACGCCGATCTGGCGCACGATCTCCTCGGGCGGGAAGGCCTTCGCGGAATTGTCGATGCGGCTGGTGTACAGGCCCGGCCAGATGTGCCGGCCGTGCGGATTCTGCGCCAGCCAATAGTCGAGCAGCACGTCGAAGGCTTGCGCCGGCTGGGCGATCGACCAGTACAACTGCGGCGACAGGTAGTCGAGCCAGCCCTTGGCCAACCACAGCTCGGCGTCGGCGTACAGCTTGTCGTACTGGCTGAAGCCGACGATGCGCGGCGGACGCCGGTCCGGACGGCCGATGCCGAAGGGGCTGATGCCGAAGCGCACCCAGCTCTTCTCGCGGTGGATGCCGGTGTACAGGGCCTCGATCAATTGATTCACGTTCTGGCGCCGCCAGGCGGCCCGCTCCAGCTTGCCGCCGCCCGACACATAGCGCTGCCACGAGGGCTGGTCGGGGAACTCCAGCTCCGTGCGCGGGTTCGCCACGCCCTCCAGCGCGGCGCCCTCGGCGCCGACGCCGGCGCCGGGCGCGTCGATCGGATAGGGGTAGAAATAATCGTCGATATGCACGCCGTCGACGTCGTAGCGGCGCACCACGTCGAACACCACGTCCTGGGTGCGCTGCGCCGCCGCCGGCTCGCCCGGATCCATCCACAGGTAGCGGCCGTACTGCTTGACCGCCTCCGGATTGCTGGTGGCGAAATGCTCGCGCGTCAGGGCCGTCTTGGCCGTCGCGTGGCGCGCCCGGTAGGGATTGAACCAGGCGTGCAGCTCCAGCCCGCGCAGATGCGCCTGGGCGACCCAGAAGGCCAGCGGATCATACAGGGGCTGCGGCGCCTGGCCCTGGCGGCCGGTGAGGAATTCCGACCACGGCTCCAGCTTGGACGGATAGATCGCGTCGGCGCTGGGGCGCACCTGCAGGATGATGGCGTTCAGGTTCAGGGCGCGCGCGCGGTCGAGGATGGCCAGCGCCTCGGCCTGCTGCTTCTCGACCGACAGATTGCTGCGGCTGGGCCAATCGATGTTGGCCACCGTCGAGACCCAGGCGGCGCGGAATTCGCGCGGCGCCGGCGGCGGCGTCTGCGCCGTCACCGGCGCGGCGCCGGCCCCGGGCCCGGCGCCGGGCGGCGCGGCCGGCGTCAGCACGACCTTGCTGGCGCAAGCGGCCAGCAGCGCCAGCACGGCCAGCGCGGCGGCCGTGCGCAAGCGTTTCTTCACATTAAAAAACAAAACTGTTCCTCGAATTGAATTGAATCGAATTGCATTGAATCGAATTGAACCACAGCGGGCATTCTACTGTGCCGGACGGGAGCGCGACGCCCGCCTCACTTCTTGCCGAATTCGGGATCGATCTTCACCAGCGCCGTCATCGCGAAGGCCGGAATGGTGGCGATGCAGACCCAGACGAAGAAATGCTGATAGCCGAGTTGCTGCTGGATCCAGCCGCTGGCCATGCCCGGCAACATCATGCCCAGCGCCATGAAACCGGTGCAGATGGCGTAATGGGCCGTCTTGTGCGGACCGTCGGCCACCATGATCATGTACAGCAGGTAGGCGGCGAAGCCGAAGCCGTAGCCGAACTGCTCGGCGGCGATGCAGGCGGCGATGGTGTAGACGTTGCCCGGCAGGGCCGTCGCCAGATACACGAAGACCAGATCGGGCAGATGCACCGCCAGCACCATCAACCACAGACAGCGCTTCAGGCCGCGGCGCGAGATCAGGTAGCCGCCCAGCAAGCCGCCGAGGATCAGCGCGACCACGCCGATGCTGCCGTACACCAGGCCGACCTGGGCCGTGCTCAGGCCCAGGCCGCCCTTGGCGGGCGGATCGAGCAGGAAGGGCACGGCCAGCTTCAGCAATTGCGCCTCGCCGAAGCGGAACAGCAGCAGGAAGCCGAGGATGACGAGAATGCCGTCCTTCCTGAAAAAGGCGCCGAAGGTGGCGAAGAAGCTGGCCAGCATGCGCCCGTCCCGGACGGCGGGGCGGTCGGCGGCCGGTTTCGGCAACATCCACTGGTGGTACAGGGCCAGCGCGGCGAACAGGCCGGCCAGGATGAAGAACACCACCGACCAGGCCAGGCGCACGTCGCCGGTCGACTGGCTCAGGCTGCCGGCCAGATACACCAGGCCGCCCTGGCCGGCGATCATCGCCAGCTTGTAGAAGGTGCTGCGCACGCCGACGAAGGCGGCCTGCTGGTGCTGCTCCAGCCCCAGCATGTAGAAACCGTCGGCGGCGATGTCGTGGGTGGCCGAGCTGAAGGCCATCAACCACAGCACGGCCAGGCTGATCTGGAAGAAATGCGCCAGCGGCAGCGTCAGCGCCACCAGGGCCAGGGCCGCGCCGATCAGCCATTGCAGGCCGACGATCCAGACGCGCTTGGCGCGGAACATCTCGATGAGGGGCGACCACAGCGGCTTGATGACCCAGGGCAGGTACAACCAGCTGGTGTAGAGGGCGATGTCGGTGTTCGAGATTCCCGCGTTCTTGTACATGATGACCGACAGCAGCATCACGACCACATACGGAATGGCTTGGCCGAAATACAGCGAGGGCACCCACAACCACGGGCTTGTTACTGGCGTTTTCTGCATACATCCTTCGTCATGGGACCCGGCCGAAGAATGTCAGAGGGCCAATGCGGCCCTCACGCTCCCTTTCGTTGTGGCCAACAATCGCTGCGCCTGGTCCGTCGTCACTTGTTTGGACAAGACCACGATAGCGACCTTGATCTGAAACTGGCATTGTTCCAGCGCGTCCCTGGCGGCCGCTTCATCGGCGCCGGTGGCGTGCATGGTCAGGGCCAGCGCCCGCTGTTTCAGCTTGGCGTTGCTCGGCTTCAAGTCTACCATCAAGTTTCCGTAGACTTTGTTCAGGCGCACCATCAGCGCGCTGGAAAAGGTGTTCAGGGCGATTTTCTGCGCCGTGCCCGCCTTCAGCCGCGTGCTGCCGGAAATCACCTCCGCGCCCGTGTCGAGCGTGATGGCGAGGGCGGCCCCCAGCGTCAGCGGCGCGCCGGGATTGTTGGCGATGCCCACCGTCAGGCAGCCCAGCGCGCGCCCCGCCGCCAGCGCGCCCAGCACGAAGGGCGTGCTGCCGGAGGCGGCCAGCAGCAGCACCACATCCTGGGCGCCGGCGTCCAGCGCGCGCAACTGCGCCTCGCCGGCGCCGAAATCGTCCTCGGCGCCCTCGACGGACTCGAACATGGCGCGCCGCCCGCCGGCCAGCAGGCCCAGGGCGCGCTGCGCCGGCCAGGAAAAGGTGGGCGACAGTTCGACGCCGTCGAGCACGCCCAGCCGGCCCGAGGTGCTGGCGCCGACGTAGATCAGGCGCCCGCCGGCCTCGATGCGCGGCAGCGCGGCGGCGACGGCGGCGGCGATCTGCGGCGCGGCGGCGCGCACGGCGGCCACCGCGCCGAGCTGGTCGTCGACCAGGGCGGCGACCAGCTCGCCGAGCGGATACAAGTCCAGATCGGCGTGCGGCAAACTCGGCGCTTCAGTCTTCAGCATGACGGGGAGTCAGACATGAGGTGATTGCTCACTTAGGGTGCGCGGCGCATCTCCGCGACGAAGTCGTAGTGGTCGCTGCGGCAATAGGAGTGCGTCAGCTCGACCGCCTCGCCCGAGGCCAGGTAGGCGACGCGGGTGATGAAGAGCACCGCCTGCCCCTCCGGCACGCCCAGTTGCTCGGCCAGCCCGGCCGAGGAATTCATGGCGCGGATGTGCTGCAGGGCCCGCACCGGCGCCTTGTTGATGCTGCTCAGGTACTCGTACAGCGAGGCGCCCACCGCCTGCGGGTCCGCCACCACGCTGTAGGGCAGCACGCTGACCTCGTAGGCCATGACGACGTCGTCGGCCAGGCGCAGCCGTTCCAGGCGCGCCACCTTGCTGTTGGTCGACAGGCCCAGGCTCAGTTGTTCGTCCGTGCTGGCGATGACGACTTCGCGCTTCAGCCAGCGCGAGCCGGGCCGGTAGCCGCGCTGCTGCAACTGCTCCGAAAAGCTGGACAGGTTCGAGAGCGGTTGTTCGATGCGCGGCGCGATGTAATTGCCCGAGCCGCGGCGGCGCACCACCAAGCCCTGGTCGACCAATTGGTCGATGGCCTTGCGCGCGGTGACGCGCGACACGTCGAGCAACTCGGACAGCAGCCGCTCCGACGGCAGCGCCTGATCGACCTGGTAGCGTCCGTTGCGGACGTCCTCGCTTAATTTCCGCGCAATTTGCATGTACAAAGGCGAATTGTCGTTTACATCGACCTTGTGTTCTAAGCTGGCCTGGTTCATACACTTCTCCTTATCCGCTAGTGTAATAGCGATAGCGGAATCGCGTAGCGCCCTTCATGGGGAAATTACCGAGATCATACCTAACCGGAAGTCATCTGCGGCAAAAAACAGACAGTGCAGCGTCGATTCGCGCCCCCTTTGACGGTCGCGCCGGCCCGCTTTATGGCGGATAATTGCGCACCGCCATTCCACCCACCTTACGGCACACCATGACGACACCCGCGAACTGCCCCTGCGGCGGCGCCTCCTTCGCCGCCTGCTGCGGCCCCTATCTGGACGGCTCGGCCATCGCGCCGAGCGCCGAAGCGCTGATGCGCTCGCGCTACACGGCCTACACCCTGCGCGACGAAGCCTATCTGCGCGCCACCTGGCACGCCAGCACCTGCCCGCCCGAACGCATCGTCGGCGACGATGAAAGCGTGCGCTGGTTGGGACTTGAGGTAAAATCTGCTTTACGTTTACGTCAACGTAAAGCAGAATCCGCTAGCGACGCCAATAGCGACAGCGTCGAATTCGTGGCCCGTTACAAGACACATGGCCGCGCCCACCGCCTGCACGAGGTCAGCCGCTTCCTGCGCGCCCCTTCGGAAGGCGGCATGCGCTGGTTTTATGTGGACGGTAGTTTCCCGGAATAGCGTCGCGCCGCAGTCAGAGACCAGAGAAAAGGATCAGCAATGCCGCACATCGAAAGCAAACTCAATCCGCGCAGCGAGGACTTCAAGGCCAACGCCGCCGCCATGCAGGCCATCGTCGACGATCTGCGCGAGAAGGTGGCGCGCATCGCCGCCGGCGGCGGCGCGGCGGCCAGCGCCAAGCACGTCGCGCGCGGCAAGCTGCTGCCGCGCGAGCGCGTGCAGATGCTGCTCGATCCCGGCACGCCCTTCCTGGAGTTCTCGCAGATGGCCGCCTACGCCATGTACCCGGACGCCCAGGGCGCCGACTCGGCGCCGGCGGCCGGCATCATCACCGGCATCGGCCGCGTCTCCGGCCAGGAATGCGTGATCGTCTGCAACGACGCCACCGTCAAGGGCGGCACCTACTATCCGATGACGGTGAAGAAGCATCTGCGCGCGCAGGAAATCGCCGACCAGAACAATCTGCCCTGCATCTACCTGGTCGATTCCGGCGGCGCCAACCTGCCCAACCAGGACGACGTCTTCCCCGACCGCGAGCATTTCGGCCGCATCTTCTTCAACCAGGCCAATCTGTCGGCCAAGGGCATCCCGCAGATCGCCGTCGTGATGGGTTCCTGCACCGCCGGCGGCGCCTACGTGCCGGCCATGAGCGACGAATCGATCATCGTCAAGGAACAGGGCACCATCTTCCTGGGCGGCCCGCCGCTGGTCAAGGCGGCCACCGGCGAAGTCGTCACGGCCGAGGACCTGGGCGGCGGCGACGTCCACACCCGCCTGTCCGGCGTGGTCGACCACCTGGCGCAGAACGACCTGCACGCGCTCTCGCTGGCGCGCACCATCGTCTCCAACCTGAACCGCGGCAAGCCGCGCCAGGCCACGCCGCGCGCCTCGCTCGAGCCGAATTATCCGGCCGAAGAGCTGTACGGCGTGATCCCGCTCGACACCCGCAAGCCCTTCGACGTGCGCGAAGTCATCGCCCGCGTCGTCGACGGCAGCGACTTCGACGAGTTCAAGGCGCGCTACGGCACCACCCTGATCTGCGGCTTCGCCCACATCTACGGCGTCAAGGTCGGCATCATCGCCAACAACGGCATCCTGTTCTCCGAGTCGGCCCTGAAGGGCACCCACTTCATCGAACTGTGCTGCCAGCGCAAGATCCCGCTGGTCTTCCTGCAGAACATCACCGGCTTCATGGTCGGACGCAAATACGAGAACGAGGGCATCGCGAGGAACGGCGCGAAGATGGTCACCGCCGTCGCCACCGCCGCCGTGCCAAAGTTCACCGTCATCATCGGCGGCAGCTTCGGCGCCGGCAACTACGGCATGTGCGGACGCGCCTTCTCGCCGCGCTTCCTGTGGATGTGGCCGAACGCGCGCATCTCCGTGATGGGCGGCGACCAGGCCGCCAGCGTGCTGGCCACCGTCAAGCGCGACGGCATCGAGGGCAAGGGCGGCGCCTGGAGCGCCGACGAGGAGGCCGCCTTCAAGCAGCCGATCAAGGAACAGTACGAGCACCAGGGCCACCCCTACTACGCCACCGCGCGGCTGTGGGACGACGGCGTCATCGACCCCGCCGACACGCGCATGGTGCTGGGCCTGGGCCTGTCGGCCGCGCTCAACGCGGAGATCCCGGAGACGAAATTCGGCGTCTTCCGCATGTAGGGACGGATGCGCGCCGCCGCCCGCAGCGGCGGCGGCAAAGAGCGCCGGGGTGCGTCCCCGGCTCCACGCCCGCGGCGTTGTGCAACGCCGGGGCGCCTTGAACAGGATGCGAGACATGCAATTCCACACTCTGACCTTACACCACGAGGGCGCGCTGGCCACGCTCACCCTGAACCGCCCCGAGGTGCGCAACGCCTTCAACGAGCAGACCATCGCCGAGCTGACGCTGGCCTTCGACGCCCTGGGCCGCAGCGACACGGTGCGCGCCATCGTGCTGGCGGCGAACGGCCCGGCCTTCTGCGCCGGCGCCGACCTGAACTGGATGAAGAAAATGGCCGCCTACACGCACGCCGAGAACCAGGCCGACGCCCTGCAACTGGCCGAAATGCTGCGCACCATCTACCTGTGCCCGAAGCCCGTGGTGGCGCAGATCCAGGGCGATTGCTACGCCGGCGGCATGGGCCTGGCGGCCGCCTGCGACATCGTGGTCGCGGCCGAAGAAGCCAACTTCTGCCTGAGCGAAGTAAAATTGGGCCTGATACCGGCGACGATCTCGCCGTATGTCATCAAGGCGATGGGCGAAAACGCCGCGCGCCGCTACTTCCTGACGGCCGAGCGCTTTTCCGCGCGCGAGGCGCAAGGCATCGGTTTCGCCCATGAGGTCGTGGCCCGGGCCGCGCTCGGGGCGAAGGTCGCCGAGATCGTCAAGGCATTGGTAAGCAACAGCCCGAACGCGGTGCAGCAGGCGAAAACCCTGGTGCGCGAGGTGGTCGGCCGTCCCGTCACCCAGGAACTGCTGGCCGACACGGCCGAGCGCATCGCCCATATCCGCGCCTCGGAGCAGGGCCGCGAAGGCGTGCAGTCCTTTCTCGACAAGCGCAAGCCGAATTGGCTGAACTAAGAAGTCTGGAGCAGTTTTGGAATTAGATAAACAATCAAGCTGGGTGGAGCGCAGCCTGCGCAGCGTCTGGCACCCCTGCACGCAAATGCAGCACCACGAAAGCGTGCCCCTGATCCCGGTCAGCCACGGCCGCGGCGCGTGGTTGTACGACCACGAGGGACGCCGCTACCTGGACGCCATCAGCTCCTGGTGGGTGAACCTGTTCGGCCACGCCAATCCGCGCATCAACGCCGCGCTCAAGGACCAGCTCGACCGCCTCGAGCACGCCATGCTGGCCGGCTTCACGCACGAGCCGGTGATCCGCCTCTCGGAACAGCTCTCGGCGCTGACCGGCCACGTGCTGGGCCACAGCTTCTACGCCTCCGACGGCGCCTCCGCCGTCGAGATCGCGCTGAAGATGAGCTTCCACGCCTGGCGCAACAGCGGCCAGAGCGAGAAGCAGGACTTCGTCTGCCTCAAGGGCAGTTACCACGGCGAGACGATAGGCGCGCTGGCCGTCACCGACGTGGCCCTGTTCAAGGACGCCTACGGCCCGCTGCTGCGCGCCTCGCACGTGGTCGCCTCGCCGGACGCGCGCCAGGCCGGCGAGGGCGAAACGGCCGCCGACGTGGCGCGCCGCGCCGCGCGCGACGTCAAGCGCCTGTTCACCGAACGCGGCCGGCACATCGCCGCCATCATCATCGAGCCGCTGGTGCAGTGCGCCACCGGCATGGCGATGCACGACCCGCTCTACCTGCGCCTGGTGCGCGAGCTGTGCGAGCGCCATCAGGTGCATATGATCCTCGACGAGATCGCCGTCGGCTGCGGCCGCACCGGCACCTTCTTCGCCTGCGAGCAGGCCGGCGTCTGGCCCGACTTCCTGTGCCTGTCGAAGGGCATCAGCGGCGGCTACCTGCCCCTCTCGCTGGTGATGACGCGCGAGGAGATCTATCAGGCCTTCTACAGCAGCGACGTGCGCCGCGGCTTCCTGCATTCGCACTCCTACACCGGCAATCCGCTCGCCTGCCGCGCCGCGCTGGCGACGCTGGACATCTTCCGCGAGGACGACGTGCTGGCGGCGAACCGCGTGCGCGCGGCGCGCCTGACGGCCGCGCTGGCGCCGCTGGCCGGCCACGAACGGGTGCGCCACTTCCGCCGGAGCGGCATGATCTGGGCCTTCGACGCGGTCGACGCGCCGGCCGATTTCTCGCGCCGCTTCTTCTCCTGCGCGGTGGAGCACGAACTGCTGATGCGGCCGATCGGCCCGACCGTCTACATGATGCCGCCGTACATACTCGACGACGGCGAAATCGACGGCCTGGCGGCGCGCACGCAAGCCGTGTTCGAGCAAGTGATCGGGGCCTGACATGGAACTCATCACCCAGCTGCAAAAACAACTGCGGGCGCTCGAAGAGCGCAGCCTGACGCGCCGGCGCCGCATCGTCGAATCGCCCTGCGCCCCGCGCCTGACGGTGGACGGGCGCGAACTGCTGGCCTTCTGCAGCAACGACTACCTGGGCCTGGCCGCGCACCCGCGCATGCGCGCCGCGCTGCAGGAGGGCGCCGCGCGCTACGGCGTCGGCAGCGGCGGCTCGCACCTGATCAGCGGGCATAGCCGCGCCCACGCCGCGCTGGAGGAGCGCCTGGCCGAATTCGTCGGCGCCAACCTGGTGGCGCCGCGCGCCCTGTACTTCTGCACCGGCTACATGGCCAACCTGGCCGTGCTGACGGGCCTGAGCGGCGCCGACAAGGGCGCCGAGATCTTCTCCGAAGCGCTCAACCACGCCTCGCTGATCGACGGCGCGCGCCTGTCGCGCGTGCCGGTGCGCGTGTATCCGCACGCCGACCTGGCGGCGCTCGAGGCGTTGCTGGCCGCCAGCACCTCGGCCACCAAGATCGTCGCCACCGACAGCGTCTTCAGCATGGACGGCAACCTGGCGCCGCTGCCGGCCCTGCTGGCCCTGTGCGAGCGGCACGGCGCCTGGCTGGTGGTGGACGACGCGCACGGCTTCGGCACCCTGGGCGAGCACGGCCGCGGCGCGCTGGAGCACTTCGACCTGCGCTCGCCGAACCTGGTCTACATGGGCACCCTGAGCAAGGCCGCCGGCGCCAGCGGCGCCTTCGTGGCGGCCCACGAAGCCGTCATCGAAACGCTGATCCAGCGCGCCCGGCCCTACATCTACACCACCGCCGCCGCGCCAGCGCTGGCGCACGCGCTGCTCACCGGCGTCGAACTGATCGCCGGCGCCGAAGGCGTGCAGCGGCGCGCCCACCTGAAGGCCCTGGTGGCGCAGATGGAGCACGGCCTGGACCTGCAACGCTGGACCCGCATGCCCTCGGCGACGGCGATCCAGCCGGTGCTGATCGGCGCCAACGACGAAACCATGCGCGTCGGCGCCGCGCTCTACGAACAAGGCCTGTGGGTCGGCACGATCCGCCCGCCCACCGTCGCCGCCGGCACCGCGCGCCTGCGCGTGACGCTGTCGGCCGGCCACACCGCGGCCGAGGTGGCGCGCCTGATCGGCGCGCTGAACACACTGGAAAGGACTTGATATGAGCCTCGACGATCCCGTCCTCGCGACGCAAACCGAAGCGGCGCCGGCGAGCGCCGGCATGAGCCACCGGTTCGCCTGCTTCGTCACCGGCACCGACACCGAAATCGGCAAGACGCTGACCTCGGCGGCGCTGCTGCACGCGCTGGTGCGGACCGGCGTGCGCGCCTGCGGCATGAAGCCGGTCGCCGCCGGCGCCGAACTGCGCGACGGCGTCTGGCACAACGACGACGCCGACCGCCTGGGCGCGGCCGGCAACGTCGGCATGCTGGCCAGCCTGACCACGCCCTACCTGTTCAAGGAGGCGGCCGCGCCGCACATCGCCGCCGCGCTGGAGGGCAGGCTGATCGAATCCGTGCCCATCCTGGCCGCCTACACCGAAATCGCCGCCGCCTGCGACGCCGTCGTCGTCGAGGGCGTGGGCGGCTTCCGCGTGCCGCTCGCGCCCGGCTTCGACACGGCCGACCTGGCGCGCCAGTTGGACCTACCGGTGCTGCTGGTGGTCGGCCTGCGCCTCGGTTGCATCAACCAGGCGCTGCTGACGGCCGAGGCCATCGTCGCGCGCGGCCTGGTGCTGGCCGGCTGGGTCGCCAACGAGCTGGAAACGCCGATGAACTTCGCCGACGAGAACATCGCGGCGCTGCTGGAACTGCTGCCGGCGCCGCTGCTGGGGCGCGTGCCGCGCCTGGCCCAGCCGAGCGCCGCCGGCGCCGCCGCCCACCTGAATTTTTCGTGCCTGCCGAACTGGCCGGGCCACCACACACAATGAACGCTGAAGGAAACACGATGTCCCAAACCCCCACCCACACCAGCAAGGCCGTCGAACTGCACCGCCCGGTCGCCGCCATCACCCTGCCGGCCGCCGCCACCTGGCCGCTGGAAGACGTGCTGGCCCTGTTCGACCTGCCCTTCAATGAGCTGATGTTCCAGGCGCAGCAAAGCCACCGCCTGAACTTCCCCGACGGCGACGTCGAACTGGCCACGCTACTGTCGATCAAGACCGGCGGTTGCGAAGAAGATTGCAGCTACTGCCCGCAGGCGGCGCGCTACGACACCGGCGTCGAGGCGAAGAAGATCCTCGACATCGACACCGTGCTGGACGCCGCGCGCCAGGCGCGCGCCAACGGCGCCACGCGCTTCTGCATGGGCGCCGCCTGGCGCAGCCCGAAAGAGCGCGACATGGAGAAGGTCGAGGAAATGGTGCGCGAGGTGAAGGCCCTGGGCCTGGAAACCTGCGCCACCCTCGGCATGCTGGAGGAAGGCCAGGCCGACCGCCTGAAGAACGCCGGCCTGGACTACTACAACCACAACCTCGACACGGCGCCCGAGTTCTACGACAACGTCATCTCGACGCGCGAATACCAGGACCGCCTCGACACCCTGGGCCGGGTGCGCAACGCCGGCCTGAAGGTGTGCTGCGGCGGCATCGTCGGCATGGGCGAGACGCGTTTGCAGCGGGCCGGCCTGATCGCCCAACTGGCGAACCTGAATCCGTATCCGGAATCGGTGCCGGTCAACCATCTGGTGCAGGTGGAGGGCACGCCGCTGTACGGCATCGACGCGCTCGACCCGTTTGAATTCGTGCGCACCATCGCGGTCGCCCGCATCACCATGCCGAAGGCGCGCGTGCGCCTCTCGGCCGGACGCCGCCAGATGGGCGAAGCGGTGCAGGCGATGTGCTTCCTGGCCGGCGCCAACTCGATCTTCTACGGCGACAAGCTGCTCACGACCGACAACCCGGAAGCGAACGACGATCGCGCGATGCTTGAAAAGCTGGGCCTGAAAACCCGCGCCGCCACGCTCGACTCGGCGCCGAAAGCCGCTTGCGGCGGCTGATCGCATCAACGCAAAAGCACCGATAACACCAATAAGGCAAGCACACCATGTTCACAAAAATCCTCATCGCCAACCGCGGCGAAATCGCCTGCCGTGTGGCCGCCACCGCGCGCCGCATG